>CALGXY010000033.1:0-46085 GCA_937935155.1 uncultured Atopobium sp.
GACCAACAAGGGGCATTTTTATGTCGAGAAGATCTCACGTTTGTGGGGTCCTCTTTTTTGGTAGAAAATATTCGAAAATAGAATAAAAATTTTTACTAAAAATCCATATTTATTACGTATTATATATTTATTGGGTATCACAATATTTACATAATTTTCTTAATTAAATGCCGTTCACGGAAGATAATTTTTACCATTTGATGTTATCTTGTTTTAACATTTGTGCATTTCTGTGTGTATTTTGTTACTAATCTGTCACGAATCTGACCATATTTCACCTACCGTTCACCTAAACCTTCTCACTTTCTGACAAATTTGGCTTGATTATTTATCCCACACCAAATTTTGAGACAAGAAATGTTAGAGCGCATGTAGCGCTTGAGTGTTTGAATAGTAAGGAGAGGTTTTATGGAGTCAGAAAACAGAGAAACTGCTGGAACAGAGTCGCTGCTCGGTGGGTCTTCTCGCCATGTGATGGGTGACTATAGCAGGGTAGTTCCACCTCAGCACTTCCTCAGAACAATGGAAAAGACCAATAGGCCGCTCGCGCTTTGTGCAGAGCCCTGCATGGGTAAGACCATGTTTTTGCGTGAGTTGGCGGATTATGCGCAATCACACGGATGGACTGTGTACGAAATCTCTCTTTCTAGTTTGTCGGCTAAAGAGGCAACTCAGATCCTTACTAAGAAAAGCACTTCTATCTGCAATGCTAAGAAATCAAAGGCGGTTAAAAGGTTAGTTCTTATTGATGATTTTCCTCCGTCTGACGAGTATTTTGTTGCTCGCCAGGTTAAATCAATTGCGCGCCTTCGTATGGCTAGCTGTCTTGTTGCGATTTCTTTATCTCCTGAAGCTCGTCAATTAATCGACGAAGTCCCTAGCGTGTATGTTTTGGGGAAGAATGAGCTGCTCACGTTTATGCCTGGAATAGATAATTCTGAACAATCAATTTTGACTAATATGAGATTGACACGTGGTATTCCAACGCTTGTTTATTCTTTGCCGGTTACATTTTGCGAGCATGGAGATGCGGATGTTCCAATTACGTATCTAACTAGTCTTGCTTGCGTTGCATCGTATATGCTCAGAAGCTCACTAGGCATTGAGGAACTTAGGCTCAGGCTGGGCATGATGTTGCTCGGTGTTGGCTCATTTGATGATTTGAGCCGCATATGCGGACAAGTTGATCTTGAGTATTTGGCCAAGATAGAGCAAGATGCGCCTTTCTTTGGCGTGCATGTAGAAACTAGGCGTTTCTCGTGTATTCATGCTACAAGATTTGATGTGTTGAACTTTAATAAACAGGAGCTTGTGGCTCTAGCGGGTAAACATGAAAAGCTTGTTCTGAAAGCTATAGCCCTGCTGATCGATAGAGAAGATTTCTCTAAGGCTGCGTTTGTGAGCTCACTGGTTAGAGAAGAGATTATCTGGGAAATTGTTCTTTCTCATGCAGCGGAATTTGCAGATGCTGGATATATTGAGCTGGTAGATAATGCACTTACTGCCACGCATTCTGACTGTACGCTCGATAACTCAAGTAAAAAAGCTGCTAAGGGAATGGTGGATTCGCTGTCTACTGCTAAGGGGCCGATGAATACTAAAGATGCTGATAGGGCATTCAAAAATCTCACTTCATTTAACGGATTTCTTAAGCAAACGGCATATATGACTTTACTGAAGTTGATTTTGCAAAAGCCTCTGCCACCCTTGAAAGAAGACCTTGAGCTGGGTCCGCTAGAGAAGAAAATTGCTCTACATAAACGCGCAATTGATTTAGCTTTGCAAGGAAATTTTAAGTATGCCCTTCAGCTGCTGCTTCTTGAGCAGCAGTATGAGAAAGCTGCATCAATAACCTCGTCAATTCAAGCTGTTGACGTGGAATTGCTTTACGCATTGCTGGGTGTATATCAAAAAGATTTTGATACGCGCACCTCAGGCTCGCTCTCCTTTTTGCAAGAAGGTGAGGCTGGAGGCTTAAAGGGGTCTGTAGGACTACTTAAATGTGTTCGCTACCTTTTTGAAAAAAGCTCTTCTGTGGGAGACTTATACGATACCGAACAGCTCATCAGCCAAGCAGAACTGCAGGGCAATCGTATGATTCAAGTGCCCGCGCTTCTTATTGGAGCTCTTCTCAGCCTCAGAAGCAGAGCATATCCCAAAGCGCAGCTCCAGGCGAGAAGAGCGGTGCTGCTGAGTAGGGAATGGGATTCACTATATGTGGTGCAAGTCGGAAAGATTATTGAAGATATTGCGGGATTTTTCTTAGGCGTTAAACCTACGGAGAAGAGCCTTGAGACAATTACCCATCCATCGCTAAAAGCTGCATGTAGAACAATATATAAAGCTCTCTTTAAGAGTGTAAACGGACATGCTCCCGTTTGGCTGGATGCGGTTGAGTATGGAGTTCCTGAAAATGCTATGTGGCTTGTGAGAGCGCTTCTGTCTGATGACTCTGAATTTCAGCAGTGCTTAGAACGAGAAATGCCAGATGAATGGCTCCATTACCTACGTTCAAATGAGGGAAAACGAGACATAACAAAATGGAGAGTATTTCGGCAAGGAGCAGAGGATTCTTGGACTGAAGACTCCGCTCTGAAGAGCCTGCACGTAGAGAAGGTAAATAACGCTCACCCAGGAGTTTACCTTGCTCTTCTCGGCAGATTTAGTTTGTCGGTTCAAGGAGAGGAGATTGCTGGCAGAAAAATTGCCTATCGATCAGCAAAGGCACTGCTCGTGTATTTGGCGCTTGCTCACAATCACATGAGCTTTAGATCGCAGATTGCGCAGCAGATTTGGCCGGAGGCTAATCAGGCACATTGGCAAGAGCGCCTGTATCAAGCAACTCGAGTTATTCGCAAAGAGGTCCAGGAGATTCAGACAGATTGTGAGCCTTTGGAAGCATCTCGGATTGAAAAGACACTTGGTTTTAATCCCCAGCAGGTGACCGTAGATATTGATATTTTCACGCGATTAGCAAAGAGTGTGGCGTCATCGAACAGCGATGAAGACATAGTGCATCTGGCTAAGCAGGCGGAAGAGCTGTACCAAGGGGATTTGTATCTTCCTGAGGATGAATGCTTTAGGTTTGCAGATCCCATTCGAGTTGCCCTGAGAGATCAATACATAGATACCATGGTAACGGCTTCGGTGGCTGCTTTGAGAATTACCCACTATACGCTTGCGGTGCATTTTGCAGAGCTCGCCTACCTTGTTGATGATATGCGAGAGGACACACTTATGGCGCTCATTCAGGCACTGAGAAAATGTGGTCGGGCGCAGGATGCGCAGCATTACTACGATTTGTACGTGCAGAAATACGTTATGAAACGTAGAAAAATGCCGTCTAAACAGCTCAGGATGATTGCAGGTGCAGAAAAGGGAAAAGAATCAATAGAAACTAGTGGTGGAGAAATAACGAAATTGGGATTTTACGACGCCATGTAGTGTGATTCAAGCAGTTAGACGGGGTATGATATATAAGTTGAATACTGTGTCTATCAACCGAAGATAGATGCCCGACGTCAAGGAAAAAGCTATGCCTAATTTCCTCTCTAAGATTCTGTCCTTTGGTGCTGACAAGGACCTCAAAGCATATCAGCGTATTGTCGAGAAGATCAATGCGCTTGAGCCAACAATGCAGGAAATGAGCGATGAAGAGCTTCAGGCCCAGACCGAGAAGTTCAAGGCTCGTTATGCTGAAGGAGAAAGTCTAGACGATCTTCTCCCAGAGGCTTTTGCGACGGTACGTGAGGCGTCAGTAAGAACTATTGGTCAGCGTCACTTTGATGTCCAGCTCATTGGTGGTATCGCGCTGCATAAGGGCACTATCGCAGAGATGAAGACCGGTGAAGGTAAGACGCTTGTCTCCACTCTTGCTGGTTACCTTAACGCACTGAGCGGCGAAGGCGTTCACATCGTTACGGTCAATGACTACCTGGCTAAACGAGACAGTGAGTGGATGGGCACCATCTACAAGTTCTTGGGCATCAGTGTTGGCCTTCTGCAGAACGGCATGCGACTGAGCCTTAAAAAGCCTGCATATGAGGCAGATATTACCTACGGCACAAACTCAGAGTTTGGTTTTGACTACCTGCGCGACAACATGGTTACTCGCCCAGAGATGCGTGTTCAGCGTGGACACCACTACGCCATCGTCGACGAGGTTGACTCCATCCTTATCGATGAGGCTCGTACTCCTCTGATTATTTCTGGTGCTGGCACTAAATCCGCAGGTACCTACAAGGATTTTGCAAAGGCAGTTCGTGGATTAACTCCAGACGTTGACTTTGAGATGGATGAGGCCAAGCACACCATTGCAACAACAGAGATTGGTCTCGAGAAGGTCGAGCGCGCTCTCAACATTGACGATATCTACAACGATGAGACTGGCCAGCTAGTCAATCACCTTCAGCAGGCACTGAAGGCTGAGTACATGTTCCATCGTGACCAGCAGTACGTTGTCATTGACGGCGAAGTTAAGATTGTTGATGAGTTTACTGGTCGTATCATGGAAGGCCGCCGTTATTCTGAGGGTCTTCACCAGGCAATTGAGGCAAAAGAGAACGTTCAGGTACGTGAAGAAAATCAGACTCTGGCAACTATCACCCTCCAGAACTACTTCCTCATGTACGACAAGCTCTCTGGTATGACCGGTACCGCAATGACCGAGGACGCAGAGTTCCGTGAGGTTTATCACGTTCCTGTTCAGGTTATTCCACCTAACCGCCCGGTGAAGCGTGAAGACCTCGATGACCTGGTTTATCGTACTATTGATGCTAAGTTTGAGGCTGTCGTAAGAGACGTTGAAGAGCGCCATCAGAATGGTCAGCCAGTACTGGTTGGTACCGTTTCCATTGACAACTCTGAGCGCATTTCTCGCATTCTGTCCAAGCGTGGCATTAAGCATAACGTTCTGAACGCTAAGTTCCATGAGCGTGAGGCACAGATTATTGCTCAGGCTGGTCGTGAGGGTGCAGTTACTATTGCAACCAACATGGCAGGTCGTGGTACCGATATTCTTTTGGGTGGCAACCCAGATGTCATGGCTGAAGATATCCTTCGTAACCAGGGAATTGAGCCAGCTGAGGCTACTCAGGAGCAAAAAGAAGCTGCGCGCAAAGAAGCAAAGGAAATCTGCGCTACTGAGCGTGAGGCAGTAACCGCTGCGGGTGGTTTGTGCGTTATTGGTACCGAGCGTCATGAGAGCCGTCGTATTGACAATCAGCTTCGTGGTCGTTCTGGTCGTCAGGGAGACCCTGGTCAGACCCAGTTCTACCTTTCTCTTGAAGATGATTTGATGCGCCGCTTTGGTGGAGATCGCATGGATGGCGTTGCAGCAATGATGCAGCGCTATGAGCTTCCAGACGATATGCCAATTAAGGCAAAGATTGTTACCAAGCTTGTCGAGGGCGCCCAGCGCAAGGTTGAGGAAGTCAACTTTGCAATGCGTAAGAACGTCCTTGATTACGACGATGTTATGAACAAGCAGCGTCAGGTCATTTACGCAGAGAGAAACAAGATTCTTGACGGCAAGGATCTTATGGAGCTCATCGAGACAGTCACTGCTTCTACTACTCAGCGCATTTGCGAGGAGTTCTGTTACGGAGATGCTGACGAGTGGGATCTTGAGGGTCTTGAGAAGTGGCTCACTGAACTTACTGGTAAGACTGATCTTCCAGAGTTTACCGAGGACACCAAGTTTGAGCAGCTTGAAGAGGATGTCACTGCATTTGTCCAAAAGACTTTTGACGAGAAGACCCAGAAGCTTGGTGAAGAGGTCATGCGTGAGCTTGCTGCTCAGGTAATGCTTCGTGTTATTGATACTCGTTGGATGGCATACCTCCAGGAGATGGATTACCTAAAGACCGGTATTGGTCTTCGTGGTTTTGGCCAGCGCGATCCTCTGGTTGAGTATAAGACCGAGGCATACGAGGCATTTACGCTGCTGGTAAACACCATGTATGAGGACTTCCTCCGTACTATTCTTCGCCTTGAGTTGGTTAATCGTCCATGTCAGAATACTGAGGCAGAGGCCTTCCAGAATGCTCACTATTCTGGTGGAGAAGAGACCGACGGCGATCAAAAGGCACTTAAGCAAGGCAAGAGCATGCTTAAGAATGCCGCAGCTATTGGAAAGAGTCCACAGGGAACCGGCGCCAGCCAGTCTTCTGTATCAACCTACCGTAAGTCTGACGATCCAAATCCTTACGTCAATGTTGGTCGCAATGACCCTTGTCCATGTGGAAGTGGTAAAAAGTTTAAGAACTGCCACGGTCGAAATAGGTAAGAATGGCTGATACAGAGGTTGTTTCGCTCCAAGCTTTAGCGGAGCGTCTCTCTGAGGTAGAAGGATATCTTCACCTCACTGAGAAGCGTCAGCAAATTTCAGAACTTGAGGCAGAAATTGCTCGTCCCAATTTTTGGGACGACGCTGAAGCTGCGCAAAAAATAATGACTCAACTAGCATCACTTCGCGATGATGTTGCTGGTATTGATAGAGCTAAAGAGAAACTCGGTGATGCTGAGGCCGCTTTTGAGCTTGGAACAGAACTTGGAGACCAAGCGTCACTCGATGAATCTCAATCGCTTGCGACATCTCTTGAAAAAGACTTGTCGGAGCTTGAGCTTTCAAGCTGGTTTACTGATGAACTTGATCATGGTGATGCAATTGTTACTATTAAGCCTGGTCAGGGTGGTCTTGAATCTCAAGACTGGTGCGAGATGCTTTTTCGCATGTATCTCAAATATTGCGATCGCCGTAGTTGGAAAGTTGATATCAACGACGCTCCTGTTGCGGAGGTTATCGGTCTTGACCGCGCAACCTTTACGGTAAGTGGCAAAAATGCTTACGGCATGCTTCGTGCAGAACAGGGCGTGCATCGTCTGGTAAGAATTTCTCCTACTGACGATAAGAAACGCAGGCAGACGTCATTTGCTGGTGTAGAAGTTTTACCCGTTCTTCCTGAAGATATTGAAGTTGCTATTGACCCCAATGACCTGCGTATTGATGTCTATCATGCATCTGGTCCAGGAGGCCAGGGAGTTAACACTACAGACTCGGCAGTTCGTATTACACATATTCCAACAGGAACGGTAGTAACCTGCCAAAACGAACGCAGCCAGCTTCAGAACAAAGCTGCAGCAATGAATATCTTGCGCAGTCGTTTGTATGAGATTGAAAAGGAGAAACGCGAAGCTGAGCTGGATGAGCTTCGCGGTCCAAAGAGAGAAATCTCGTTTGGCAATCAAATTAGGAGTTATGTTCTTTATCCTTATCAGCTTATTAAGGACTTAAGAACAGGTGCAGAAACAGGAAACGTAGAGTCCGTTCTTTCAGACGGCGATCTTGATCAGTTCATCATTGCGTACCATCGCTGGGTTGTTGGCGGAAAGGATTAGTGTGCAAAAATCTACTTGGCAAAAGACCTTTAAAGATTCGTTCTTTATCGTCCTTGGCTGTGCAATTTTTGCAGTTGGCCTTGATGTATTTGAAGTTCCTAACGGACTTGCGGCTGGTGGTATTACTGGTTTTGCAACGATTATTAGAGCTGTTGCATTGCCTTTTGGTTTTGATTTGCCAGTTGGTATGCAAACAATCGCTATGAATATCATTTTGATGGCTTTTGTTGCAAAAAGCGGCAACAAAAAATACTTGCTCAAGAGCGTTGTAGGCTTCTTGATTTCCAGTATTTTTGTCGATTTATTTGCACCTTTTTTACCAGCTCTTGGCGCCAATGATCTTATGCTTGCTGCTCTATGGGGCAGTATTATCTGCGGTTTTGGCCTTGGCCTTGTATTTAGGGCGGGCGGAAATACCGGCGGTACAGACATCATTGCTCAGGCGGTTTCCAAGCGCTTTGGTATTCCATCAGGCACTGCAATCATTATTGTAGACATTCTCATTATTATTGCGGCTATTCCGGTCTTCTCGTTAGAAAACGGTCTGTATTCTACCTTGGCAATCTTTGTCACAGGAAAAATGATTGACTTTGTCATCGACGGACCAAGATCCGAGCGTTGCGTTTATATTATTTCTTCTGAGCACGATGCCATCGCTCACGAGATTCTTTATAACCTTAATCGTGGCTGTACGGAGCTTCAGGCGCGCGGACTGTGGAGTGGTGCGCACAAGCCTGTTTTGATGTGCGTTCTTGGTCGTACGGAGGTTGTTCAGCTGAAAGTTATCGTTTCCGAGATTGACCCCGATGCACTGGTATTTGTTTCAGAGGTCCACGAGGCAATCGGCGAAGGCTTTAAGTCATTTGAGGCTTTGGAAAGCTAATCGCTGCTAATCGCTGTTTGGTCAGCATGCCGCTCGACAGATGGTCCTGTTGAACTTCGGTGGGTGCGTGTGGCTGGATGTAATTACACGTAAAATTTACGATGTAAAAAGGCAGCCTGTAAAAGGCTGCCTTTTTGTGTTCGCTTAAGAAATAATAAAGCGCAAGTCTTACTTAGCAGGAAGAATAGAAGGAGTGACGCAGACAACATCCTTAAGTCCTGCGGCTTTGAGCTCTTTGATCTGCTCGTCAGTTGCACCTGTATCGGTAATCAGAAGGTCAATATCTTCTGCAGAGCCAAACTGGAAGTTAGAAGTAGTGCCGAGCTTAGAAGAATCTGCGACAACATAGTGCTTTCTAGAGCGCTTGAGCATCTGAGCGTTAATTGCTGGCTCAGGAGCTGTTGCAGAAGTAAGACCAAATTCTCCCGAGAAACCCGTGCAGCCCAAGAAGCATTTAGCAGCGGTAATGTGCTGGATGCACTCAAGAGCGGTATCGCCAGTCATGGAAGCACGAGGAGGACGGATGTCGCCGCCAGTAAGGATGATAGAAAGGTCATGGATGTCTTCAAGCAACAGTGCCTTGCCGTTGTTTGTAACAACGGTTACGTCGTGAGCATCAATCCACTCAAGCATCCCAAGAGCAACGGAGCTGGTGTTGATGAAGATGCAATCACCATCTTCAACGTAGCGAGCAGCCTCACGTGCAATTGCTTTGTTAGAGCGAATCTGCCTTGAACCAGAAGGACGACCATAAGGATTAAGCAGGGTAGCAATGCCATACTGACGAGTCAGGATGCCACGCTTCTCAAGAAAGTCCAGGTCACGTCTGATAGTCAAAGAAGAGACCTCAAAGTGATCAGCAAGCTCTAAAACACTTGCTTGTCCCTCTTTTTCTAGCAGCTCAGTAATTGCCTCGCGACGTGAATCTACGTAAGCCTTACTCCGTTTCATAAATGCCCTCCCTTTATGAGCAACATTTTTTCTTTGAATGTTCATTCATCAATAAAATAGAACATCAGAAGAAGGATATCAAGATATTTCGGAAAATAATAGTGTAAATATATATGAATGTTTTAGATTATAAAAAATTTAACATATAAACTTTACATGGGATAATAGAAGGCGCTTCAATTACGTTCATAAAAACATGAACATTTGTATAGCTACATGAACAAAAGATACGCTGAAAAAATATGAACAACTTTGATTACTGTTTTAGTAAAATTGATTGAAGTTAAGAACGTTTCATGGCATATTATCAAGTTATTAAGACTTGTCATGAGGCGGCTTTGAGCCAATGTGTCTCATTAAGAGAAAGGCAAGGTGGTGCTGTGTTAAGTGATCTCCTTACCGAAGACCTGGTGCAGCTCAATGTTGCAGCTTCTAACTGGGAAGATGCAATTAGAAAGTCTGCGCAACCACTCGTCGATAACAAAAAAGTAACTGAGGGCTATGTTGATGACATCATTAAAGGTGTCAACGAACTTGGCCCTTATATTGTTATTACCGAGCATGTTGCCCTTCCACACGCACGTCCTGAGTCCGGCGCACTTGAGCCTGCAGTAGGCATTACCGTGCTCAAGGATTCCGTTGAGTTTGGCAGCAAAGACAACGATCCAGTTAAGTTTCTTTTCCCACTTGCAGCAAAAGATAGTGAAGGCCACCTTAGTGCCCTTCAGTCTCTTGTTGAATTGCTGAGCGATCCGGATTTCTTTGCTCAGCTTGAAAAAGCTCAGTCACCAAAAGATGTTGTGGACCTTGTCCACGCAAAGGAAGGTAGGTTGTAATGGCTGATAAGAAGTTCCACGCACTGGTTTGCTGCCGTGCAGGTATGGGTTCTTCCATGATGCTCAAGATCAAGATTGACCAGGTCATCAAAGAGAATGATCTTCCAATCGAGACTGAGCACGGTAATCTGGATTCCCTGATTGGTTTCAATGGCGATCTTGTTATCACCATGTCTGACCTCACCGATGAGCTCAACGCTGACGATCGCGTTCCTTCTGCAGTTGGTATTACCAACATTGTCGACAAGGTAGAGATGAAGGAAAAGCTCACCGCTTGGCTCGCAGAGCACAACGCATAAGCTCCCCTTTGTATCTTTTTGGCGGGAGTTTCTCGTCATACGCAACATGAGTTGCCTTCGGCGAGAAGCTCTCGCCAAACCTTTGACAAGAGGTACTTGTCACGTGATTTAGAGAACTTATCTGAGTAGGTTCGTCGGTTTATTTGCTGAAAGGGATTACGCATGCTCAATGCAATTCTCATGCAGCTCAGAGACACAGCCGTCATCATGGGCATTATTGCTCTTGTCGGCCTCTTGCTGCAGAAGAAGTCCGCTGTGGACATCTTCTCCGGAACTGTGAAGACCATTATTGGCTTCATGATCTTCAACATTGGTTCTAGCGCTATGTCCGCTCAGGTCAACATCTTCAGCGACATGTTTAGTCGTGCATTCGCTGTTAAGGGCGTTGTAACCCAGGTTGAGGTCGCAACTGCTCTTGCACTGAATACCTATGGTACTGAGGTTGCTCTTGTAATGGTCCTTGGCTTCATCATGAACCTTGTGTTTGCCAAGCTTACCCCATTCAAGTCCGTCTTCTTGACTGGTCAGCACTTCCTGTACTTCTCCTGCGTACTTGCACTGGTCTTCATTGCTCTTGGTCTCCCAATGTGGGTCACCATTGTTCTTGGTGGTGTCATCCTCGGCTTCTGCGGTGCTGCACTACCTTCGTTGTGCCAACCATTCGTAAATAAGCTTGTTGGTGGAGATTCCATCGCAATCGGCCACTTCAACTGCATCGGTTATGCATTCTCCGGTTACGTTGGAAAGCTCTTTGCTAAGAAGAACGAGGAGGAGGGCGAGAAGGAAGCTAAGGAGCTCCCAGAGTTCTTCAAGCTCTTCAAGGACTTTGTCTTCTCCGTTGCTCTCTTCATGATTGTTCTGTTCTACGTTGTTACTATTGCATGCCTTGTCACCGGTCACTTTGGCGACACCCTTGCAAACAACAAGCCATTCACCAGCTACTTTGGTAACGACGTGTGGTGGATTTGGCCATTCCTTGCTGGTCTTCAGTTTGCTGCTGGTATGTCCGTTCTTGTTTACGGCGTCCGTCAGTTCATCGCTGAGATCACCGCTGCATTTGTCGGCATCTCCGAGAAGCTCATTCCAGATGCACGTCCTGCAGTCGACTGCCCTGCAATCTTCCCATTTGCACCAAACGCTGTCATCATCGGCTTCATTGGCTCCTTCCTTGGCGGCCTTGTTGCAATGGCACTTATGGTTGCATTCCACAGCCCAACCATCATGATTCCTGCAGCAGGCATCTGCTTCTTCTCTGGTGGTACTTGCGGCGTTTGTGGTTATGCTTACGGTGGATGGCGCGGTGCTCTTCTTGGCTCCTTCCTGGTTGGTATCTTCCTGACCGCTGGTCCTCTGATTCTCTATCCTGCATTTGCTCAGCTGGGAATTGCAGAGGCATCCTTCCCTAACGTTGACTACAACATCGTTGGTTCTATCATCTACGGCATCGGCTCACTCTTTGGTCTTGCCTAAGCCTAGATTTCTGTAGTACCTACTCAGCTCTACGGTTTCTTAGGGCGCTCGTGGAAAGCCCGCGGGCGCCCTTTTAAAAGCTTTACAACAAGGAAAAACATGGCAGACGAGAAGAACAACAAAAGTGTTACTGAGTCAGTGCTTGGCGATATGTTTGGCCTCAGCGTTGACAAACAGCCTGCTCCAGAGCTTCCCAAAGATCAGTTAGTTCTAGAAGTTCTTGAAGATAGAACTCGTTTGATGGTTCAGGGAATTCTGTACTTGCTCCTGGCGTTTGCTGCTCTTGCTCTGACATTTTTCTTTTGGGTTTACGCCAATGTAAGTGGCAATATTTTGGGTCTTGTTGGTGTTATTGCAGGACTTACCATTACGTGGTTTGCATCACGAGCCATGGGAAAACGCTTTAGTCGTTTTGCCAGCGGTATTCATGTTATTGATTTTGGACAGAAAAACGTATTTATATTTGCAAAATCCGACAAGAGAAAAGCACTTGTCGTTCCTTATACCAAGATTAAAAGCTACAAACTCATCCGACAGGGCAAGGCGCTCCGCCTGCTTCTTGAAGGCGCTTGGGTAAGCCATCCTTCCGGATTTGAATTTGTAGACATTAACCGTCCTTTTATGGCCAC
Organism: uncultured Atopobium sp.; assembly: GCA_937935155.1. Lineage (GTDB taxonomy): Bacteria > Actinomycetota > Coriobacteriia > Coriobacteriales > Atopobiaceae > Lancefieldella. Next base: position 12,467 of record CALGXY010000033.1, read on the forward strand.
TACGCTTGATCAAATTCAAGAGCAGATTGAGCAGCTTATGGCTCAGCACAAGGTCAAAGAGACGCGTTAGCTTAGCATGTAGTAAGTGTCTTTGAGCGCTGCCTCACAGACAGAAAAGGAGTTGTAATGGCAACTGAAAAAGAGCAGGTTCAGGAGTTTCTCTCCATTGTGGGAAAGTCGCTTCATCAGTATGTAGAGAGCATTGATTTTGATGCGCTTTCTGCAGCTAAAAAGCTCATTTTGGATGCAGAGGCAAAGGGTGGCCGTCTGCACGTAACCGGTATTGGTAAGCCAGGTCACGTCTCTGGTTATGCTGCATCGCTTTTCTCGTCAACTGGAACTCCAACCTACGAGCTTCACGGTACCGAGTGTGTCCACGGATCTGCTGGTCAGACTCGTCCTGGTGACGTGGTCATTGCTATTTCCAACTCCGGCGAGACAGGCGAGCTCAAGGCTACCGTTACCTGCCTCAAGAACGTTGGCGTGCACATTATTGCGCTGACCGGAAATCCCAACTCTTGGCTGGCAAACGAGGCAGAGGTTGCCCTTATTGCAGGTGTTGAGCAGGAGGGCGATTCCATGAACAAGCCTCCACGCGCCTCAATTCTGGCTGAGATTATGGAGCTCCAGTGCCTCTCTATCCTGCTTCAAAACGAGTACGGCCTTAACCCAGAGCAGTACGTTAAGTGGCATCCCGGTGGAGCTCTTGGCGCGTCCATTCGCGAGGGCAAATAACCCCAGATAAACACTGCAATACGTACAGAGGAGTTTGCATGTCAACATTTAAGGGCGTTATTGTCCCTATGGTCACGCCGTTTAACCGCGACGAAGAGCAGTCTATTAATTACGAAGCAGCTGAGCAGCTTCTAGAAAAGCTTATCTCCGAGGGTGCTGACGGTATCTTTACGTTTGGTTCTAACGGTGAGTTCCACGTTTGTAACCCTGACGAGAAGATCAAGTTCTCCAAGTTTATTATCGAGAAAACCGCGGGTCGTCTTCCTGTTTACGTAGGAACCGGCGCTTGCTCAACAAAAGAGGCTCTCTATATGAGCCGTGAAGCAGAGGCAATTGGTGCAGACGCACTTTCTGTCATCAACCCTTACTTCCTGGGCATTTCTGATCAGCAGCTGGTTGAGTACTTCAAGACAGTTGCTGCAAGCGTTAAGATTCCTGTCCTTCTGTACAACATTCCTAAGGGTACCGGCAAAAACATCTCTAAAGAGGCAGTTGAGCAGCTGGTAACCATTGAGAATATCAAGGGTATTAAGGACAGTTCCGGCAATATTGATAACCTCAAGGATTATCTGGACGCTGCCGCTGGTCACGACGTAGACGTACTTGTTGGCTCTGACGGAAAGATCTCTGAGGCTCATGCTCTTGGAGCTCAGGGTACTATTGCAGGTACCGCAAACCTTATTACTAAGGTTGTCGTTGACCTTTGGAATGCTCTTGAGGCAGGAAATGCAGAGGAAGCAGCTCGCCTGCAGGCAGAGATTGAGCCAATTCGCGACATCCTTCACCTTGGAAGCACTCCTCAGACGCTCAAGCGTTCTCTTGAGCTTGCAGGATACCCTGTTGGTCCTGCTCGTTTCCCTGTTACTGAGGTTGCAGAGGGTGTTGACGAGAAAATCTACGTAATGCTTGACCATTACGGAATTGCTCATAACTAAGCATCAAAAATGACGGGTTTCTCGCCAGCTCAATAGGGTAGAGCGAGATACATTTACAAGGAGATGTTGTATATGAAGATGCAGAAAGCTGCTGTTTCTCAGGCGCTGGTAGATACCTGTGCGTTTGCAGTTGTTCGCGTCCCAACGGTTGAGCGTGGTATTGAAATTGCTGAGGGCCTTGCAGAAGGCGGCGTTCATGCAATGGAGATTAGCTACACCCTGCCAAACGCAGGTGAGGTTATTGCTGCAATTAGAGAGCGTCTTGGCGATAAGATGATTGTTGGTGCAGGTACTGTTATGGAGCCAACAACTGCTCGTCTTGCTATCATGGCTGGCGCTCAGTTCATTGTTGCTAACTGCGGCTCTGATGAGGTTGCTCGTATGTGTAACCTGTATCAGATTCCTTACGCACCTGGTTGCACTACTATGACCGAGGCAAACCACAGTCTTGAGATGGGTGCTGCCTTTATTAAGTGCTTCCCAATTTCTAACGTGTATGGTCCTGAGCTGGTCAATCTCTTTAAGACTCCAACTCCTTGGATGCCTCTGATGGCTTCTGGCGGCATTAATCTTGACAACCTTGCTGAGTGGCTTGAGCGTGGCGTTGATTGCTGCGGTATGGGAAGCCTGCTTACTAAGGGCTCAAAAGAGGAGATTGCCGCTAACGCAGCTAAGGTACGTGCCATCATTGATGAGACACGTGCAAAGATGCAGACTGCGTAACAGGTGCAGAACTAACTTGCAGACAGCGTATAACTAACGTACAACAGCGTTTTTCTCGCAATTGTCAGACCGCCTTTTCTGAAAAGAAGAGGCGGTTTTTCTGTGGATGACCTGCATGACGTGTAACATACCTGCACTTTTGGTAAAATAAACTTTGTATTTGTCTCTTCGGAGTAAGAAAAGGAGCAACTGTGGCTAATCATTTTCGCACTGATGAGCAACAGGAGTCCTCGTTTGATGACCGTTTTGGGGTAATTTCTCAGGATGATCTGAACCAGCTTGACCAGCAAGACGTTGTAGCTGATCAAGTTGAAACTCAGGACTTTTCTGCTGATGTGCCAGTGGCCCAGGCTGCTGAACCTGTAACAACTGTATCTGATCCATTTGCTTCTGGAGCAGAAGCTGTACACGTGGTAACTGCTGAGCAGCAAAACAACCCTGAGCAGGCACCTCTTGATCGTGCAAAGTTTTTTGCAGATCTAGCTCAAGATGCACCTAAGGTAGAGCGTACTGGTACTCCAACCATTTCTTTCAAGAACGCTTCGCTTGTGTATCCATCGCAGCCAAACCGTCCTGCGCTGGACAACATCAGCGCTGATATCTACCCAGGTGAGTTTGTCTTTGTAGTTGGACACTCTGGTTCCGGTAAGTCATCTCTCTTGCGTCTTATCACGCGTGAGCAGAAGGCAACCCACGGACAGGTTATTGTTGCTGGTCAGGACCTTACACGTATGCGTAACTCCAAGGTTCCTTATCTGCGTCGTCAGATTGGTACCGTCTTCCAGGACTTTAAGCTTCTGCCCGATAAGACCGTCTATGAGAACGTTTCCTTTGCACTTGAGTGCATTGGCAAGCCTCGTCCTGTTATTGATATTCAGGTTCCAGAGGTTCTGCGTCTGGTAGGCCTTGGTCAAAAGATGAGCGCTTACCCAGACCAGCTATCCGGTGGTGAGCAGCAGCGTGTTTCTGTTGCTCGCGCAATGGTTAACCGCCCACCACTGCTTATCTGCGACGAGCCTACGGGTAACTTGGACCCAGCAATTTCTCTGGGCATTATGAAGCTTCTTGACCGCATTAACCGTGCGGGCACTACGGTTGTAATGGCAACACACGATCGCGAGATGGTTGACTCTATGCGCAAGCGCGTTATTGCACTTGAGGCTGGTCACATTGTCCGCGACCAGGAGAAGGGAGGCTATGGTTACTATGGGGCTCTCTAATTTTGGATATTCTCTGCATGAGGCCGGAAGCCACTTTAAAAGGAACTGGTCTACCGCTCTTGGTGCAATCGTAACCATCTTCTTGTCACTGTTCATCATCGGCCTGTTTATTCTTGGCTCTGCTCTTATCGAGAACATGGTAGGAAGTGTCGAGAACCGCGTTACTATCCAGGCATTTCTTTCTGATGATGCAGATCAGGCTGCAGTAACTGCTTTCCAGCAAGAAGTTCAAGGCTGGGATACGGTTGAGTCTGTAACTTATAAGAGCAAAGAGCAGGCTCTTGAGGAGTACCGCACAACCATGAGTTATCGCAATGCTTCTGATGCGGTTTCTGCTCTTGATGGCCAGAATCCAATTCCTGCATCTCTTGTGATCAAACTCAAGGATCCTAAGGATGTTCAAGACGTTGCCCAGCGCATTGCTTCTTCATCATCTTTTGCAGCCATTGCGGATAATAAGAGCAATCCATCCGGTGATGTTCAGTATGGTCGCGAGACCGTTGAGCGCCTCTTTAGCGTAACAGCATACATTCGTATTGGCGCTATTGGCCTTGTTGGACTTCTGGTGTTTGTTGCCTTTGTCTTTATTAACAACACCATTCGCCTTGCTATTAACGCTCGCCGTCGTGAGATTGCCATCATGCGTCTGGTCGGCGCATCTAACAGCTTTATTCGCGGACCATTCCTTATGGAAGGCGTGCTTGAGGCTCTTATCGGCGCTCTTCTCGCCATTGTCGTTTTGGTTGTTGGAGCCCACATGCTTCTCCCGGTTATGGCAGAAAGCATGACCTTCTTGACCTTTGCTATTCCAACAACGGTCATGCTGGGTATGAGTGGCCTTCTGTTGCTCTTAGGTTTGCTTCTGGGACTCTTTGGCTCTGCTATTGCTATGGGCCGCTATCTGAAGGCATAGTAACTAAGCAACCTGGTACTTCAATTGTCAAAGTGAAGTATCAATTAAGAAAGTTTTTTGCATAAAGATTGCAAGGTAAGACCTCGTGAATACCGTTCACGGGGTCTTTTTGCGTTAAACGGTATTTACCAATTTGCAGGTAGAATGATATTTTTAAGGGTGAATTGTTAGGCCACGTACTTGAATAGGGGCCAAGTATGGAGACCAACCTGCACAAATTCCAGGCTTTTACTTCCGCGGCATATCACAGTAGCTTTACGGTGGCGGCAGAAGAGCTGGGATGCACTCAGTCGTCTATTAGTCGCATGGTGGCAAGTCTAGAAAAAGAGTGGGATGTCCGCTTGTTTAACAGGCATGGTGGCTATGTAAGTCTGACTCCTGAGGGAAAGACGCTTTTGCCTGTTGCAGAAGAGGTGTGCCAGGCATACAGCAAGTTGAGCAATCAAGTTAATCGCGTCAGTGCCATTGAGATGGGCAACCTTGTTATTGCTGCGCCTTCGAGCTTTCTTTCACGAGCACTGCCTGGCCATCTGAAGAAGTACATGACTGACCATCCAAACATCAAAGTTGAAGTTATCGAATGCACCTACGGCGAAGCCCTGCGTCTTATTAGCAAGGGTAAAGTGGATATTAGTTTTACTATGACCCGCGCAACTGAGCAGGGATTTACTTCAACTTTATTTGATCATGATGAGGTTATTGTTGTATCTCAAAAGGGACATTACGAGAAGGACCTTGAGACAATTCCTGTTAAGCGTCTTATTGAAGAGCCCTTTATCGTTGATATTGAGACGGCTCCTCTGCTTCAGAAGCAACTCAAAAACGCACGCATGACGTTTGCGTCATCGGATTCATTCACCATTATGTCCATGGTAGAGTCAGGTCTTGGTGTAAGTTTGTTGCCACTTGAGGCAACAAAAGGTACAAATTTTGATATTGATGTACATCATCTGGAGACTCCCGTACATCGTAATGTCTTTATTACACATCGTGTAAAAGGCGAGATGTCGCGTACTACAGAAGAGTTTTTAAAGTATTTGAGTTAAAGATTGATGCATAGTTGTGTACGTTAACTATTTGAAAATTGCATAACTGTTATTAGATTTTGGTAAAGATGTAAAAAGATTTAACTACCGCTCGCGGTTGCAGCCTTTACGCTTACGGGTTTATCTGACGCCCAGAGGGCGCTACTTCTTTTTTCAAATGGCTTCGGGTGCAAACATAGTCTCATCAAGTTCTTCGTCCGAGTAATTACGGGAAGGAGTGGGACATGGCAGAAAATGCCGAGGCACCTGAGATGCAAAAGTCGTTGAGTCTATTCAACTTCTTTACCATCGGATTTGGTGCGATCATTGGTACCGGATGGGTGCTCCTGGTAGGCGACTGGATGGTTCTTGGTGGAGGACCATTCCCCGCGATGATCGCATTCGCAATTGGCGCAATTTTCCTTGTACCAATTGGATGTGTTTTTGGCGAGCTTACTGCTGCTATTCCAATTTCTGGTGGCATCATTGAGTACGTCGACAGGACATTCGGCCGCCCAATGGGCTTCTTTACCGGCTGGATGCTCCTTCTGGGTAACGCTCCACTGTGCCCTTGGGAGGCAATTGCTATTTCCACGCTTCTCACCGACCGCTTTGGTGCATTCCCAATTCTTTCTTGGCTGCGCTCCGTTAAGCTCTACACCATCCTTGGTGCAGATGTTTACCTGTGGCCAACAGTCATCGCTCTTTGCTTTGCCATTCTGGTCATCTTCCTTAACTTTAAGGGCGCTGGCGCAGCAGCTAAGCTTTCGAGCTTCCTGACTAAGGCTCTGCTGACTGGTATGATCCTTGCAATGGTTATCTCCTTTGCAACTGGTTCTCCAAGCAACGGCCTCCCACTCTTCTCCCAGGCAACTGAGGTTGCAGGTGGAGAGGGCACAAAGGCTACCAGCTTCTTTGGTGGCATCATTGCAGTACTTGTTATGACTCCATTCTTCTACGCTGGCTTTGACACCATTCCACAGCAGGCAGAAGAGGCTTCTGCTGACCTTGATTGGAAGAAGTTTGGCATCATTCCTGCACTTGCACTTATGGCATCTGGTATCTTCTATCTCATCTGCATCTATGCATTCGGAACCATGATTGACTGGCACGAGTTTGTTAAGTCTTCTGTTCCTGCACTTGCAGTTCTCGAGCGCATCAACCTGTTCTTCTACATTGCAATGCTCATCATTGCAACGCTTGGACCTCTGGGCCCAATGAACTCCTTCTTTGGTGCTTCAACTCGTTTGATGCTCGCTCTTGGTCGTAAGAAGATGCTCCCAGAGGCATTCGCAAAGATTGACCCTAAGTCTGGCGCACCTCTGACTGCAAACATGTTCATGGCTGGCCTGACCCTTGTTGGTCCATTCCTCGGCCGCAACATGCTTGTTCCTCTGACCAACGTTGCTTCTCTTGGCTTCATCTTCGCATGCACCATGGCTGGCGTTGCCTGCCTGCGCCTGCGTCAGACCGAGCCAGACCTGCCTCGTCCTTACAAGGTCAACGGTGGTATCGCAGGTATCCTTGCTGCAATTCTTGCTGGCAGCATCATCATCGGTCTGATGGTTGTTCCTTTCAGTCCTGCAGCACTGAAGCCAGTTGAGTGGATCATCACCATTTCTTGGATTGTCATTGGTATGGCCATCTTCATGATCTTTGGTCGTCAGTCTGAGAAGGCAGCAGCATAAGTTGCTTGCAAGCTCTAAAGGTTTCATCGGTACGTTGAACTAAGCACGTTATTTGTTTCTTTAGTTTGGATTTTTTGCGCCCAAAAAGGGTGGGCGCAAAAAGATAGTATTTATCATTTACTAGAGGGGGAAAGAAATGAGTAAGATTGCTTTTGTAGGCGGAAAGCTCGTTGACGGCACTGGCGCCGCTCCTGTTGAGGATTCTCTTGTCCTCGTAGACGACAAGAAGATCGCTTATGCTGGTCCTCGCACTGAGGTTCCAGAGGGCTATGAGGTCCGTGACATCCAGGGCCGCACCATTATGCCAGGTCTTATCGATACCCACCTGCACTTCTCCGGCAACCTGACCGACAACGATAACGACTGGGTTATCGAGTCCGTTGCTCAGAAGCAGGCATGTGCAGTCAAGCAGTCCTGGGACGCTCTCTCCCACGGTCTTACCACCGTCTGCGAGATTGGCCGCAATGGTATCGCAATTCGTGACCTCGTTAACATGGGCGTCATGGAGGGACCACGTATCTTCGCTACCGGCCTTGGCTTCTGCCGCGTTGCTGGTCACGGTGACTGCCACCAGCTCCCACAGGAGATTTCCAAGAATGGTCACCCATGGGGCGATCAGGTAGACGGTCCTTGGGATCTTCGTAAGGCAGTTCGTCGTCGCCTTCGTGAGAACCCAGACGCAATCAAGATTTGGGCAACCGGTGGCGGCATTTGGCACTGGGACTCCGGTCGCGATCAGCACTACTGCTACGAGGAGATCAAGGCAGTTTGCGACGAGGCAGCAATGGTTGGCATTCCTGTTTGGTCACACTCCTACAACAGCTTCTCCGCAGCTTATGACTCCGTCCGTTGCGGCTGCGAGCAGATGATTCACGGCTTCGAGCTTGATGCAAAGACCATGGATCTTATGTGCGAGCAGGGCACCTTCTTCACTCCTACCATCGGCTTCCTGCCAACTTGGTACGGAACTTATCCACCAGAGTGGACTCCAGAGCTTGACGCATTCCCAGGCGACACCGTCGTTGAGAAGGGCCTCAACCGTACATACGAGAACCTCCGTGCTGCTAACGAGCGCGGCGTCACTCTCACCATCGGTTCCGACTCCTTCAGCTTCGTAACTCCTTACGGCTGGGTCACCATCGACGAGATGTATGACTTCGTTGAGAAGGCTGGCGTCACCGTTCTTGAGACCATCAAGGCTGCTACTCTTAACGGCGCAAAGATGGTTCACCACGAGGATGAGTTTGGCTCCCTCGAGGCTGGCAAGCTTGCTGACCTCCTGGTTGTCAAGGGCGACGTTGCTTCCAACATCCGCGACCTTACCCCAGATAACATGGAAGTTATCATGAAGGAAGGCAGCGAGGTTATTCGCGGCACCTTCTAAGAGGTAAACCAATCCCTTCTGGAGCCCCTATGCAGTCTCTGCATAGGGGCTCTTTTTGTGTGCAGGATGGCGAGAAACCCGGCGAGGGCCGCGAAAACCCATCGAAATGCTCAGCGGGGTCCTTGGAACTTCTCGCCTTATCTGCGCATCGTCTATCACAAGGCACTTTAGGGTACATATCAGAAGATTCATTGGGTCAGCGCAAAAGGCGCTGGCTTTTACCTGCAGGAGGATTTTTGGCTAGAAAACGCATACATAAAGGAAATCGTCGTCAGGGGCGTGCAAAAGTCTCGAAGCGACCATCGGCGCTGCTTACGGGCACGTTGAGCCTTTCTCGTCCAGGAGTTGCTACCGTAAGCACCCCTGAGGGAACGTATGCGCTGGCCAAGCACGGCATTCATGAGGCAATGCACGGAGACGAGGTCCAGGTTTCGCTGGTGTCTGCCAAGGGAAAGACTCCTCTGGCAAACGTGCGTTTTGTGCTTACGCGAGCTACTCAGACGTTTTTGGGCATCTATCATGACGCAGGTCCGCTTGGTGCAGTAGTTCCGCTGGATAGTCGTATCCAGCGAGATTTCTTTGTGCTTCCCGAAGATCCTTCTGTTGGGCGTCATTACGTTTTTGAGGGCGACGTGGTTGTCGCGCGCATCACGGAGTATCCAACGCGTAAAAGCGCTGCTGTGGTTACTATTGAGCGTCGTGTGGGATCTGCCGAAGATTTGGACATGAACGTCGAGGCAACTATTGCTTCGTATGGTTTGGCAACGGAATTTCCTATTAAGGCGCTGAGACAAGCCGAGAAAATCTCCGTTGACGCAGATAAAGCCCTTGCAGAAGACGCTTCAAGACGCGATTTGCGAGAAGAACTATGCATCACCGTAGATCCTGCAGATGCTAAAGATTTTGATGACGCCGTTGGCGCGCGCAAGCTTGAAGACGGTGGCTTTGAGCTGTGGGTTCACATTGCAGACGTGGCTCACTATGTGAACTGGGATTCTCCCATTGACCTGGAAGCTCGCATGCGCACCTGCTCGGCATATTTAGTGGACCGCGTGTTGCCCATGTTGCCAGAAAAGCTCTGCAATGACGTGTGTTCTCTGCGTCCAGCTGAAGACAGGCTGGCTATGTCGGTAAAGATGAAGTTGAGCAGTTCGGGCAAGATTCTTGGCGCAACGGCTATGAATTCCGTCGTTCGCTCACGAGCAAGACTCAGCTATGACCAGGTAGATAGCTATCTGCAAGGAGACGCTGCGGCACTTGACTCCGTTGTGCCTAGAGAAGATGCTGGCGCAATCAAAGAAATGATTAACGTGCTCAATCAAATCAGAGCACTGAGAGAAGAAATTCGCGAGAAACGCGGCTCAGTAGATTTTGAAAGCGTAGAGACGCGCGTAGTGCTTGACCAGGATAACAAGCCTATTGGCGTGTCGGTGCGTGAGCGCACCCAAGCAACGGGGCTTATCGAGGAAGCAATGCTTGCAGCCAATGAGAGCGTCGCGCACATGCTTAGCCAGCATGACCTGGAGTCAGCATATCGCGTGCATGAGCAGCCTTCTCCAGAGTCGCTTAAGCTTGCGGTTACTCCACTTGTGGCGATGGGTGCTCTTGAGCCAGATGTTGCATCTCGTATTGCCATTGGTGATCAGACGGCATTGCAAGAAGCGCTGGAGTCGGTTCATGGCACACGTTATTCTCGCGTGGTAAATGCACAGCTGCTCAGGGCCCAAAAGCGAGCTATCTATCTGCCAACCAACCAGGGGCACTTTGCCCTGGGAGCAGATGCGTACTGCCACTTTACCTCGCCAATCAGGCGCTATCCCGACGTGATAGTACATCGTACGCTCAAGCGTTTGCTCCGCGGACAGACGGCGTCTCGCGCAGAGTTGAGCGCGCTTCCAGATATCTGCAGCACCTGCTCTGAGCAGGAGCGCAAGGCAGATGCGGTAGCTCGCGCTACGCAAAAGATTAAGCTGGCCGAGTACTATCAAAGCTGTCTGGGAGAAGAAACGTGGGGAACCATTGACGGCTGCGAGCGCTTTGGCCTGTTCATTACGCTGGATGGCACCTACGCCGACGGTCTTCTCGCTGTCAGGGATTTGGGCCACGAATGGTATGTGTATGACCAGGAGACGCTGGCACTGATAGGGGAATCAACAGGCAAAACGTATCGGATTGGCGGACGTGTACGCGTGAAGATTTCTGGCGTAAATGTGGCTCGTGGTCAGATTGATTTGGCACTTGTGGAATAATAAGCAGGTAGATTACGTGCAGGTTTATAATGCGCCCGCACAGATGATTGCATGATTGATATTGAATGATAGGTGAGTAAGATGGCACTTTCGGCACTTTCAGATGAGCTGATGCGCGCTGAAGGCATGATGATGCAGGACCAGAACGAGGAGGCACTTGAGCTGCTGCTTCGTTTGGCTGAAGACGCTGAGGAGTATGTGGATTGCAACTGCCAAACCACAGATGAGGTGCAGTATTTTGCGTTCCCAACGCTGTTTGACCGTTTGGCGTATAGGCGCGTGGAGAACGATCCTCGCAAGCTAGAGGATGTTGCTGAGCCATTTGATCGTCTGTACGGAGACCTTGCAATGGCTTACGTGCGTACCGGCGATTACGAAAACGCCATGACTGCGCTGAAGACTGCGATTCGTTGGAACCCAATGAACTGTGGATTTAGGCTTGATCTGGCCGATCTGTTTAAGATTGCAGGAGATATTCGTGAGCATATTGCCCTGACATTTGGCGTCTTTGAGCGCGCAAGCGAGGCAAGGCATCTGACCAGGGCGTTTTTGAACTTTGCTGTGTGGTTTGAGGCTCAGGGTAGGCTTGAGCAGGCTGCAGCATGTCTGAGAGCTGCTCGTCGCTTTGAGGTTAAAGACAGCACGCTTGAGGCCGCTCTTGACCAGGCTGCAGGCACCCCTAAAGACCCTGATGGTCTTACCGACGAAGAGGCAAACGACCTGCTTGAGGCGGAGGGCCTGCCAACAGGCGCTAACGCCGAGATTGCGGTTTGCCTGCTGATGTGTGCGCAGGATTGCGCTGCCATGGGCGACAGGGCTACTGCAACTGAGATGACCATTCGCGCTCGCGATCTTGTGGGTGAGCAGGCGGCTCTTACGCTTCTGCAGCTTGTCCGCGATGCCGCAATCTCCGAGGGCTTCACCGCAGGTGGCAATCCCGTATCTGCTGACGCGACAGGCAATGCATCTGGCGAGAAAACCGATGCAGCAGAAACTTCAGACGGGGAAGGCAAGTAAGTATGGCCGAGACCCAGGGAAAACAGCAGGGTAAGAAGTCGATTGCACGCAATCGCTCTGCTCGCCATGAGTACGAGATTGGCGAGACCTTTGAGTGTGGCCTGGTGCTTACTGGCACCGAGGTCAAGAGCCTGCGCGAGCGTGGCTGCCAGCTGACCGATACGTTCTGCCTCATTCGCGACGGTGAGGCGTGGATTCACGGCATGCACTTGCACCCGTACACAAACGGTGGCGTGTGGAACGTTGACCCAGATAGAAAGCGCAAGCTGCTGCTTCACCGCAGGCAGATTGACTATCTTGACGGAAAGCTTCGCCAGAAAGGTTTGGCGCTGGTTCCGCTTGAGATTTACTTTGACGAGCATAACCGCGTCAAGTTGCTGATTGCGCTTTCGCAGGGTAAAAAGCTCTACGACAAGCGTGCGTCTGCGGCCAAGCGTGATTCTGACCGCGAGATTCAGCGAGCTCTCAAGGAGCGCAGCCGCTAGTAGCGCGTCGCTGTCGCACGCGAGCGCATCGCCGGAAGCGGCTGGCGCTCGGAGCACGCCGAACTTCTCGCCAAAAAATTTCGTGCGAATTTTATGAGAATCATTCCTATTTTCGGAATAATGCTTTAGAATCACTCAAGATTTGTTACTATCTGCATGAGCACTTAACCGCGGATAAGGGCCACGGTTAGTTGCCATCCGCGTTAATTGCGCGAATAGAAGGAAAAGCGCGTAAGCGCTTGGAGAGAGGAATAAAAATGGCAGAGACTACTTACAAGTTTGTTTGCACCGTTTGTGGCTATGAGGTTGAGGTTGACACTCCAGAGCTTCCTGAGGACTATGTTTGCCCAGTTTGCGGCGTTGGTCCTGAGATGTTCGAGCTTGTCGAGGAGTAAACTCCCCACAAATTAGTCAGACAGGTTTTCCGTGCAAGATTGCACGTTGGTAACCTCTTTGATGATCACCCAAACAAAATCGTAAAAGCGATGTAGGATTTAACCTGCATCGCTTTTCGTATATGCCTGCGTAATATGTGCCGTTGATGTACGCAATGTGGTTGGAGTAGTCTTGAAGCACGCGTTACAAATGTCAGATTCGGTGGAAGTTGCTGCATTTTTGGCCTTCTCGGGCGGAGTTATGGACGCCTATTCCTACCTGGTACGCGGCGGCGTTTTTGCCAACGCTCAGACCGGAAATTTGCTGCTTTTGGGCGTGAATCTGACCAGCGGATCGTTTGAAAAGTGCCTCAAATACGCTCTGCCAGTTTTGGCATTTGCTCTAGGTATTGCGGTTTCGTATGCCATTCGAGCTATTGCGCGAGAAGAACATCTGCACTGGAGGCAGCTTGCGGTTATCGTAGAGATTGCGCTTCTAGGTGTAGTTTCTTTACTTCCAACCGATATGAACCTGCTGGCAAACAGTCTGACGTCACTTGCGTGTGGCATTCAAGTTCAGGCGTTTAGAAAGCTCCATGGTCACGCTTTTGCAACTACTATGTGCATTGGAAACCTCCGCGGCGGAACGCAAGAAATTGCAGCATATATGCACACTCACGATTCATCTCACATTGAGACATCGTTGCTCTATTTTGGAACTATTTTCTGCTTTGTAGCTGGTGCAGTAGTGGGTAACTTGCTCATTCCGCTGCTGGGAACCCATATGATTTGGCTGTCACCTGCGGCGCTTCTCGTGGTTATTCTCATCATGTTTATTGATCGCGAGAAACAAGTCCTAGAAGCTCACGGTAAGTCTGCAAAGTAAGCCGTTAAGCAGGCCGCAAAGTAAGCCACAAAACAAGCCGTTCCCAAAATAGTCATATCTTTTTTGAAAGAGTGGCAGTTCATGGGGTATACTCTCTACACTTTGAATTGCAAGCAACGTTACGTGCGCCCGCAATTCAGGAACATTGAAAACTGCATGGTGGCAGTTTCTCTCATTATTGGGGGTGACTGGATTCGACAAGGTGAGTTTGCGGTGGGCAGCAAGCCGTGGTCTCCTCGCCACGTAAAACAGGGGTAACGTCAAATTGAATTGACAACACTCTTACTTTTGAGCCTCGTATGGCTCTCGCTGCTTAATTTAGTTCAGCGCGTCTAACTGGGATTTTCTCCTGTTCTCAGGGTGACGTCATTTTAGGGAGATGCTTGTAAGGACGTAGTTGGTATGCCTTACAAAAAGATTGAACCAACTGGAGCACCAAACGCCTGTTACTAAGTGTGCGGTACTTGAGATTTAATTAGTAACTGAGCTTGGAGACACCTGCCTAGGATTTGCTTTGGACCGGAGTTCGATTCTCCGCACCTCCACCATACATTCGTTACTCATGAATGACGAGAAACCCCGCGATTCATGAGTACTTTTTAAACGCAACATTGTGTTGCACATCTGCAAAAGAGCCGTACTCCGATGTATTTGGAGTGCGGCTTTTGCTGTTCAGGATTTATTTTTACGTTGGCGTTTGTTTTTTACTCGTTTAGCGGAAAGTCATAGGCTACGGGCAGTTGAGGGGTAATATTTAGTTAGCAAAATCTAAAAAACATTAAAAGGCAAGTTCAGACACCATTTTCTGCACGTATAGTCCATAGCGTTGGTGGATTGCTTTTCAAATCAAATGATGCCGTGAATGGAAAATAGAATCGAGGCGAAGCAATGTCAAAAGGCGCTACAAAATTTCAAAAAGTACTGATGTCGTGGGTGTATCGCGGCAAAGAAATATTTAAGCCCCTTAACACAGGTGCCATTGATGAGCACGTGAGGTGCATACGTGAGTATGTGTCCAATATTTTCTTCTACACTAAAGGCAGTACTACCATCATGATTGACGCAGGGTACAGCTACGATCGCCTGCAAGAAAAGATGGACTGGCTGGGAATTGACCCTAAGGATATTCAGCATATTCTAATCACTCACCTAGATACCGATCATATTGGCGCAATTGAGTCGGACAGTGACCAGCTTTTCAGTCACGCACAGGTTTATATTGGCGATGTTGAAAATAGGTATTTAACAGGAGAAGTTCGTCGCCGTGTAATGAATGGCTGGTTTGAGCTGCCAAAGGTGATTATTCCAAATAAAAAGACACTTCTGCACGACGGGGAAGTGTTTGAAATTGATGGCATTAAGATTGAAACAATTTTAGTTCCTGGTCATACCTGGGGTCACGTGGTGTACCTGATTGATGACGAATATCTATTCTCTGCCGATACCATCTGGCTGGGAGCAGACGGCGGTTATAGCTTTATCAATAAGCTTGCAGAAGACAATAAACTGGCTGTTGAATCGCTTGCAAGGCTAGAGGGCATTCTGCGCCAGCGTGGACTTAATCCCAAAATTATCACCGGGCATACAGGCTGGGCGGATGACATCAACTTTGTCTTTGCTCATACCGATGAGGTGTGTAACGTCAACAAGTCAGTTAAAGTTCATGACCCTAAGGCACCATATGATGCTTACGATGAGCGCGACGACACACGCGAAAACGCAACGAGCACACCGCTTCTGCCCTGTAATAGGTAACGCCGGAGCAATAAAGAGCACATGATAATCGCATGTTAAGACTCTGTCAGAAATGGCAGAGTCTTTTTTCTGAAGCTTTAGCCTGTTGAGCGCGAGAAGCGCGCGAAACACAAAACCACCCGCTATTGAACTGCCTCCTATTTCTCGTGTCCAAGAAATGGGAGGCAGTTCACATCCCCGCGACGATGGCGTTGGCCATGAGCGTGCGCAGCCTCACGTAGGCGGCCTGGTTGCCTCCGCACTCCCTGCGAATCGCGTCGTCGAGGTGGCGCATGCTGTTCGGCCTCTTCGCGGTCATGAGAGCTCCTCCCTCAGGTCGTCCATCTCCCCGCTGGTTATGTATCCCTCGTGCTGGGCCGTCTCCGCGGCCTCGTGCGCCCGTTCGCGCCCGAGTCTCGGCGCGGCGGCGCGGATGGCATCGGCCGCGCGCTGGCAGCGCACGCCCTCGTAGTGCGTGGTGCTCTCCCCTTGGCGCATACCCAGCACGGTGACGCCCTGGCCGACGTCGCGCCTGATCCTCCTTGGGGAGGCGACCCAGATGCGGGTGGGGTCAGTGGGGGTGAGGCCCAGTAGCGCCACGACGGACTCGCCCCAGAGGTAGGCCCCCTCGCCCGCGGCCTTCACCGCAATGGCGTAGGGAGCGGCCTCTTGGTGGGGCCAGACGGGCATCCTGTAGACACCCCGGGCGACGCGCACGAGCTTACCGCGCCGCTCCTGCTGGACGAGCTCGGTGTTGGGGATGCCGAACTCCTTCGCCTCGGCGGAGGTGACGAGTCCGAAGTCATCCACGTTCGCGTATATGTCGTCGATAATTGCCATGGCAAAAGTATATCGTATGTGAACTACTTTTGACATCATAATCTTCATGCCCGTGGCGGGTGGTTGTGATTGCAGATAGAAAGTAATCAAAGTTTTTAGAATTTCTCGTTGACATATTCCACAAGTGGAACTACTATCGTTATAAGATATTCAACAAGTGGAATATAAGGAGATGAGAGATTTGCTTAAGCAGGGAATTCTTGGTCTCTTGAATTATGGGGATATGTCCGGTTATGAGATTAAAACCATCTTTCAACAGTCGCTTAATTACTTCTGGACCGCTCAGACAAGCCAGATTTATAGAGAACTGCAGGCGCTAGAAAAAGACGGTTGGGTTACCGCAACGCTGGTTGCTCAGAAAGGAAAGCCGGACAAGAAGGTTTTCTCGATAACTGAAGCCGGTAAAGAGGAGTTGAACAGGTGGCTGAGGGAAGACTCTCAGTCCTCGGTGCTGCGCATTCCGCTTTTGATGCAGACGTTCTTTAGGGGCGAGTGTTCCTACGAGGAAAACCTTGCATTCTTCAAACGAATCGCAGATAACGCCTCCTCGTTTCCTGGTGGAAGTGAGCTGGCAGCCGGCGCGGTGGCCGCTTACGCAGCGCAAATGGGTGATCCGGAGAAGGCGTTGTTCTGGCAATTTACTATCGAGTACGGCAAGATGCACGAGGAAATGCTTAGGGCATGGAGCGAGAAGTGCATGAAGGAGCTGGAGGCACACCATGAACATTCTGCTCATTAACGGCAGCCCCAAGGGCAAAGCTAGCAACTCTCTGCGTCTTGCTAAGAGTTTTATCGAGGGCGTCTCCGAGCAGCACGCCAATGAAGACGTGACTGTTGAGCAGCTCAATGTTGCCAGTATGGACATCAAACCATGCAAGGGCTGTTTTCACTGCTGGAAAAACACGCCTGGCAAGTGCATTATGTCGGACGACGAAGAAACCGTCATTCAAAAGCAGCTTTGGGCTGACCTGGTTATTTGGAGTTTTCCGCTCTACTACTTCAACGTACCTGGACTGCTGAAGAATCTGATTGATCGCCAGCTCCCCATGAGTCTGCCCTTCATGAGCGACGCAAACAGGGGATATGGAAGTGGCGCGCACGAATCTCGCTATGACATGTCCGGCAAGAAGTACGTTCTTATCTCTACCTGCGGATTCTATTCGTCAGAGGGCAACTACGATAGCGTTACCAAGATGTTTGACCACATTCTTGGCCAGGGCAACTACGAGAACATTTTCTGCGGTCAAGGTGAACTCTTCCGTGTAAAGGAGCTTTCTGCACGCACTGATCAGTACCTCGCGCTTGTTAAAAAGGCTGGCACAGAGTATGCGCAGGGCGGCATTTCTAACCAGACACGGGCCGAGCTCAAAGTTTTGCTGTATCCAAAAGAGATGTTTGAGCAGATGGCGGATGCAAGCTGGGGAATTTCTCGCGATACAGCTGCTCAGAGCAACACAAACGCTGGCGAGAAACCCGTTGAGCAGCTGCCGTTTGATTATATTTTCACCACTCAAATGGCAGCCCTGTACGACAAGACGGCTTACGACGGAAAAGATCGCGTGCTTGAGATGAACTACACCGATCTTGGGCGTAGCTATCAGATTCTGCTGGGCAAAGACGGTAGTAAGGTCTTTACTGACGGCAGCTTAACTACCACCACAAAGCTCAACACTCCGTTTGAGGTGTGGCAATCCATTTCTAGGGGAGAAATTAGCGGACCAGAGGCGCTGGGCAAGCACTTGTATACCGTTGAGGGCGATTTTTCCTTCATGATTGATTGGGACAAGTATTTTGGTCCTACGCCTGGTAGTTCAACTGGAGCTGCTCAGGACGTGTCAGCTGAAAAAGCGGGCAGTGCGCAGAAAAATCCGCAGATGATTACGATGCTGCTTCCTTGGATTACCTTCTGGACTGCAACATCGTTTGACTCCCAGGTTGGCGCCATGATTACGCTGCTTGTTACTGCTTTGATGCCGCTTATTATGAGGAACTTCAAGTTCACCATCTGGGACAGAATTTCATTTGCCCTGGTTGGCGCATTGTCTGCGGGCGTTTTTATGAGCGGAAATGGCGACAGCAACCTCATTGTCAATTTGGGTTACCTGGCTTTTGGCCTTATGTGGCTGGCTTCATGCCTGACCAAAGAACCTCTCTGCGCTGCTTACGTAAAGTACAGCTACGGTGGAGATAGCGCCTACAATAATCCACTGTTCATGAAGACAAATTATATTTTGGCTGCATGTTGGGGAGCTATGTACGTTTTAACTGCCATTTGGAGCTGGTTTGCAGTTCAAAATGGAGTGGGTGGCATTTTGGTTATCGTGAACAACCTGGTTCCTATTGGAATGGGCTTGTTTACGGCTTGGTTCCAAAAGTGGTATCCAGCTAAAATGGCAAGCGGAAAGTAAGCAGCTCAATCCATTACAAAACACCTACGTGTCAAAAGAGAGCCGGTACTGAACTGCCTCCTATTTCTTGAACATAAGAAATGGGAGGCAGTTTATATGCGGGTGATTATGATTCTGCAGCGTGTTAGCGTTGGCTTTTAGGCCTGGCCCACAAAATAGCGCAGCTTTGGTAGGTTCTGCCGAAGAATCGACATGTTCTTAATCAAGATAGCAGGCAGCTAGGCGGTCGCACTACCTGATATGCATCTCTATGCATAAACTTCATCTAATATGCTTAAACATGAATAGACTTATATAAGAAATTTAACTATCGATAAATTCTGTATCTACGGAACACACCTAAGTCAGATAATCTGCTCAGATGCGGGCATTTTACACACCTAATAAAGATAATCTGCGCGTTAGAGGTATTTTCAGCGTCATGTATACGTCTTTTTGACAGATTATCTGACTTAAGTGTGTTTTGAACTGCCTCCTATTTTTTGTGTCTAAGAAATGGGAGGCAGTTCAGATACAGAGGCTTTTTGCAAGCAATTGCTTTTTACATGCTACGCATTGGAACAAATCTTCTTCCACAAGCGTAGACCATAGCTATTAGGAAGTCCTGCTTCAATACGAATAGCCAAGTACCATCCCGTGGCGTTATAAACCAACTCAAAGATATCTTGGCTGTTTACGGCAGGGATGCCCTGTGTTAATGCTGTAAAGACAATTCTTACTATGTCAAACAGAACGATAACGGTAACAGCAAGAATATACGGTCTAATAAATCGGGCATCATTTGAACCCTTGAGAGCTAAAAGACCCGCAATAAGAGAAAATACTGCACCAACTGTTACTAAGAAAATGGTAAGGATTCCCTGTTGTTCAAGGAATTGATTAACCGTATCTAAAACTGGTTGATTTACAACTCTAGAAAAATCATGCAGTCCAAGCAGAATCAGAACTAGAAAAAGTGCAATTCCGCTCAATGCAATAGAGACCAGCGAAAAGAAATGAAGAACTCGCTGATGACGAGAGCGCCAATATGTAGTTCCCACAATACCCTGGTCATGCTCCTTCTTTACTTTATCCGCAAGATTTGAGCAAATTACCACGTATACAATGGTGTTGAGCTGGATGAATGGATCCAGGATAATCAAGTCTCCTCTACCCCAAGCCCACAAAATTCCTACCAGAATAAGCAAGCCAATCAGATAGCAAAGAAATCTGTATGGTTCAACTTTTGATGAGTCTTTAGCTGCACGTAATCCAAGTACCGAGGTTACAACCTGCAACACACCAATAAGCAATACAAACACATAGCCTAGAAGCACGTTATTGCTGAACGTAAAATACACACCGCTGAACTCAAGCTGTTCCAAAGGAACAGCAGGCTGTAAGCCCATAACAGTTGCAAAAAGAGATGCCGACGTAGTCAGAACATCTGCTGCTCCCAAGATAATCAAAACAATTGAAACAATGCGCAAGATATGTTGAGCAGGAGTTCTAGGAACAGTGGCCTTAACTCGGTCAGATGCAGGACGGTTCAGCGGCTGATCCTCATCAACTACAAGGATTTTCTCGGCACGCTCCGCTACTTCAGAAACGTTTTCTGCCAGCCCAGATGATGCCTCAGTGACCTTTTTAGAAAGCTCTTCTACCTTTGAATTTTTAGCCAGCTTGGCGATCTCAGCACCGATATCTTTTTTCTGTTCCACTGACACAAAAAATCCTCACACTTGTCCAAAATGTTCAAATAAATCATAGCATTAGCTACTTTGCTGTGTTAGTATGTGCAACTGTCCGTGTACCTGCAAGTATATAAGGAGGCTTGTTCGATGCTTTTTTAATCTTCTCGTGAGCGTGTCACATGTCCACACCACGAGTCTGTCTGACATGTTCCACCACTAATCGAGGAGAATTATGGAATCGAATAAGCTTTTTGCGGAAACACCACCATTTAAATTATTTATACGAGCAGCCCTTCCAGGCGCTATTGCCATGCTTGCGTCGATGCTCTACGACACCGCAGATGGAATCCTTGTTGGACGTTATCTGGGTCAGGAGTCTTTTGGCGCAGTGACTATTGCCATCCCACTGGTTATTCTCTGCTTTGCTGTTGCCGACCTTATTGGCGTTGGCGCTTCTGCGGTTATTGCAGTTGAACATGGCAAGAAGAACCACCAGACGGCTAATAACATCTTTACCATTGCATTCATCATGCTTATTACCACAGGTGTTATCAGCGGCATTTTCTTCTTCTTTTGTGCACCAAACGTTCTGGCGCTGATGGGTGCTCAGGGAAAGATTGCCGAGCAAGGAACTATCTACCTGCGCGTATGGACGCTTTTCTTGCCAGTTATGTGCATCTCGTACGCCGTTGATAACTTCCTTAAGATTTGTGGAAAAATTAGGCGCTCTACCAGCATTGCCTTTATTTCTGCAATTTTGGGAACCGTACTTGAATACTACTTCCTGGGAGTTTTGGGATTATCTGTTGAGTATGCAGCACTGGGTTACTGCATCTCTATTACCTTCTCGTCCCTTTACGGTGTATGGCCCTTTATTGGCAACAAACAGATTCTCAAATTTGTGAAGCCTCACTTTAATTGGACGCATATAAAAGAGATTTTTGTAAACGGCTTCCCTATCTTTATGCAGAACATCTCAAGTAGGATTTATTCCCTGCTGATGAACGCTGCCCTGCTCACCCTTGGTGGAGATATTGCCATTGCATCTTACGGCGTGCTTCTCTACTCTGGCGGCCTTATCCAGCCGCTCATTTATGGACAGGCCGACGCCATGCAGCCAGCCATTGGCTACAACTGGGGCGCAAAGAAAAAAGATCGAGTGCTTGCTATCGAGAAGTACATCTTCTCCACAGGCATCATTATTGGCATCTTTGCCTTCTGCGTCTCGTTCTTCTTCTCGGAGTTCTTGGTTAAGCTCTACCTGCCTGAAGGAACGCAAGAGCTGCTCAACATGGCCATCCCAGCTATGCGCATTCACGCTTTTATCTTCATTTTTAGCTGGATTACCATGTGCACCGAGAGTCTTGCCATTGCCCTGAAGCAGACAAAGATTTCCAATCTCTTGAGCCTTTTTATGGCACTTATCTTCCCTATCAGCTCACTGCTGATACTGAGGCCATTTGGTCTGGACGCACTTTGGTACGTGTCAGTTGTGTCCAATATACTCTCAGCACTGCTCTCTGTTGGCTGCCTCATCCACATCTATTGCAAGCACTTCAAGGGCATAGATACAAACGGTTCTAATGCCACAGACGATGCACAGGAAGAGAACTTCGAGCTCACCGATGCAGAGCTTGCCGAAGCAGAGCTTGCAGCATCCGAGCTCTCCAGCCCAGAAGAGCATGTAGACCCAGAGTCTATCTCTCGAGCTCAATAGCCCGCGCTCTCCCAGCTCCGCGCAACAACTTACTCCTCACAAAAACATGGCGAGAAGATCTTCTGATTCCAAGATCTTCTCGCCATAAACATGAGCGGTTATAGAGCGTCTACCTACAGCGCAGCAAGTGCCTGCTCGACGTCGTTGATAAGGTCTTCGGTGCCCTCAATACCGCAGCTCAAGCGCACAGTACCTGGGGTAATACCTGCTGCTACAAGCTCCTCATCGGTAAGCTGACGATGCGTTGACGAAGCTGGATGCAAGCAGCAAGAACGAGCATCTGCAACGTGTGTTGCAATGGAGAAGACCTTGAGGTTACCCAGGAACTTCTCGGCAGCCTCGCGACCACCTGCAACATCAACAGTGATAACACCGCAGGAACCGTTTGGCAGGTACTTCTGAGCCAGCTCGTAGTACTTATCGCCTGGAAGACCAGGGTAGCTTACGTGTGCAACCTTAGGATTGTTTGCAAGCGCCTCGGCAACTGCCTGGCCATTCTTGCAATGCTGAGCCATGCGAACGTGCAGGGACTCAAGGCCAAGGTTAAGATAGAAAGCGTTCTGTGGTGACTGAATGGAACCAAAATCACGCATAAGCTGAACAGTTGCCTTAGTAATAAAGGCACCACCATTACCAAAGGTATCTGCATAGACAAGGTTGTGATACGAAGGATCAGGCTGAGTCAGACCTGGGAACTTATCTGCGTGAGCAGCCCAGTCAAAGTTACCACCATCAACAATAGCGCCGCCAACAGCAGAGCCATGACCGTCCATGTACTTAGTAGTGGAATGGGTCACAATATCTGCTCCCCACTCAAGAGGACGGCAGTTCACAGGCGTGGCAAACGTATTGTCAACAATCAGTGGCACATCGTGGTCGTGAGCGGCCTTTGCCCAACGCTCAATATCAAGAACAACCAGTGCAGGGTTTGCAACAGTCTCACCAAAGACGCACTTGGTATTTGGTCTGAATGCTGCGTTAATCTCCTCGTCAGTTGCATCTGGCGAGATAAACGTGCACTCCACGCCCATCTTCTTAAGGGTGATAGCAAACAGGTTAAAGGTGCCGCCATAGATGGTAGACAGGGAGATAAAATGATCTCCAGCCTCTGCAATATTAAAGACGGCAAAGAAGTTTGCTGCCTGACCAGAAGAAGTCAGCATTGCAGCGGCACCGCCCTCAAGAGCACAAATCTTTGAAGCTACATTATCCAGCGTTGGATTCTGAACGCGAGAATAGAAATAGCCAGCAGCTTTGAGGTCGAACAACTCTCCAAGCTGCATCGACTCGTCATATTTGAACGTGGTTGATTGAATGATAGGCACTTGCCTAGGCTCACCGCAACCAGGTTGATAACCGCCCTGCACGCAGCGAGTCTCGATGCTCTCAGACATAGCATCCTCCCTCATAATCATCATCCACGCCGCGCAAACGTCAATGCGCTCCAAACGTGGACTATGTGATTATCTAAGGATACTAGTCTCTCTACCCTCAATAACACGCTCAATCAAAACTTTTTCATGTTCTGAAACAATTGCGAGGTCTGAGGTAACATCTCTGAAGTCCATAGAATCTTTCCACTCTTTGACCAGAGAAATATTACGCTGAGCTGTGCAAATAGTGCTGAGCTCAGAGTCAATGTCTTGCATAATCTGGGTGTAATTTGCGCGTTTCTCGCCCAGCATATCACTGAGGTGGAAAAGAATGTGCTCAACTTCACGAACTTCTCGCCTTGCATGGTGCACCTCAGAGAAGCTAGTCATATCCAGACCAAAGAGGCGCGCATCAATAGTCTCCAGCATGTAATCAAAGCGGCTGCTAATGTCTTCAAACGAGAGGCCATCTTTTAGTACTGCATCTGACCATGCAGGCTCAAAGAGCTCATCCAGCGCACAGCGCAGACTGCGACGGACAGCTTTCTTGCGCAGACCCTCGCAAATGCGATCGCGCTCAGACTCGCGAGCTGCTTCTACAGCGCTGACCAGCTTGGAGCCCTGAGAAAGCTCTCCAGACTCCATCAAATCTGCAACGGTATCAGAGAAGCCGTCAATCTCACGAAGGCGCGTAGTTGCACCAAGCATCAGCCTATAAACAGGCTCAGCAATCTCAACTGCCTCTTCATTAAGAAGTGGCGAGAAGAACTTGGTAAGTAGCTGAGTTCCTCTGAGGGCAAACCTAAATGCAGCGATTACCGCAGGGTCTTCTGGATGAGCGCGGAACTCTGCATATGCGTCCTCCAAGTTGGTTGCTGCATGAGCACATGCCTCATCAAGAGCGTCAAGCGTCTCCCAAGGCTGAGTTGAAGGGCCACTGACCAGCCAAAGAAGCTTACCGTGAGGCTCGCGAACATCTCCAAGCTGCTTCCAGACGCACTCATGCTGATGTCCAAGTGAACCGCGTACGTCAATTGCGCATACAGCGCCCTTTGTCAGCGGAAGTTCAAATCCCAGAAGCGTCTCTGCAACATAGCCCAAAAATGGAGCATGACCAACAAGAATCAGCGTTTCTGCATCAGCGTGCTCAAGCTCTGCCTGAAGTGCAGGAAGATCTTGATCGTAAAGGGAGTCATGAATTTCCAGACCTTCTGCATCCAGAGCCTCTGCCACAATCTCTGCAGTCTCAAGCGCGCGAAGAGCAGGACTTGTCCAAATCTCAGCCTCTTCCCCCTCTGGTCCCAACAGTCCAAAGATATGAGGATAATTAGCAGATAAAGCCCTCTGACCAGCACGTGTGAGCTCTCGACTCATGTCTTCAGAGCCACGTTCAGATACACCATGTCTAACAAGAACCAAAGTCTTTACCATGTTTACCTCCGCTGGTCATCTGCAGAAAACTGCTCCTTATAGCGTAATAGGACGCCCGCGCAATTTTGCACGAACGTCCTATTTTTACTGCCAACGGGCAAATATATCGGTATATGGCGAGAAAAACTTTTTATCTCGCATCTCTGCTATGCAGTTCTTGCATAACGGCTATGCATAATCTGCACGCAAAAATCCAACTTGAAAGACTTGGCAACTGTGGCGGTAAAGCTAGTGCTCTATCCACGCGTCCCTATACCGCCTGTGACCGGCAATCTTAGAAGTCAGCGTTGCCAACAGTACGAGGGTGAGGAATAACGTCGCGGATGTTATCCACACCGGTGAGGTACATAACAAGGCGCTCAAAGCCAAGACCAAAGCCAGAGTGTGTGCAAGAGCCGTAACGACGAAGATCCAAGTAATACTTGTAATCGTCGGGGTTCATGCCAAGTTCAACAATGCGCTTCTCCAGAAGCTCAAGACGATCTTCTCGCTGTGAGCCACCAATAATCTCGCCAATGCCTGGAACAAGGCAGTCAGCTGCGGCAACAGTCTTGCCGTCATCGTTAAGGCGCATGTAGAAAGCCTTAATTTCTGCTGGATAATCAGTAACAAAGATTGGCTTTCCAAAGTGCTGCTCGGTGAGGTAGCGCTCGTGCTCAGTCTGAAGGTCAATGCCCCACTCAACAGGATACTCAAACTTCTGACCAGCCTTTACTGCCTCCTGCAGAATCTCAATAGCTTCGGTGTAAGAAACGCGAGAGAACTGGGAAGTTGCAACGTGATTCAGGCGCTCAAGCAGGCCCTTATCCACAAACTTATTAAGCATCTCAAGCTCATCTGGGCAATGCTCAAGTACGTATGCAATAACGTAGCGGAGCATCTCTTCTGCAACATCCATATCCTGTGCAAGATCACAGAAAGCCATCTCTGGCTCAATCATCCAGAACTCTGCAGCGTGGCGACGTGTATTGGAGTTCTCTGCACGGAACGTTGGGCCAAAGGTGTACACGTCACCAAAGGCCATAGCAAAGTTCTCTGCCTGAAGCTGTCCAGAAACAGTGAGGTGAGAAGACTGACCAAAGAAGTCCTTTGAGTAGTCAACATCGCCCTTCTCGGTACGTGGAACGTTGTTTAGATCAAGCGTGGTAACGCGGAACATCTCGCCTGCACCCTCAGCATCGGATGCGGTGATGATTGGGGTGTTCACGTAGACAAAGCCGCGGTCTTGGAAGAACTGGTGGATGGCGAAGGCAGCCACAGAACGGATGCGGAAGACGGCACGGAACATGTTAGTGCGAGGACGAAGGTGCTGCTGCGTACGAAGGTACTCAAGAGACTGACGCTTCTTCTGCATTGGATAATCTGGGCTGGATGGTCCTTCGATCACAATTGCCTGCGCCTGCAGCTCAATAGGCTGTGGGCGATCAGGAGTAAGCTCAAGGACGCCCTCAATAATCAGAGCAGCGCCAACGCCACAGGAAGCAACCTCCTCGTAATTGCCAAGGTTCTCACGATTCATAACAACCTGTAGGTCTTTGAAGCAGCTACCGTCATTAAGTGTGACGAAGCCAAAATTCTTCATATCCCTTACTGAACGTACCCAGCCGGCCACGGTAACTTTTTGGCCACCAAGTTGCTCTGCATCTGCGTACAATGCAGAAATCGTGATGCGCTCCACGGGCATACCCTCCTTGTAACTCACTCTGCAGGCTTATCCTGCGCTCTGCAGGACTATCCTGCGAGACGAACAAATATCTATTTAGAATACCGCATAACCACATGGCAAACGTTCACTTTTATATATCTGGCGGTAATTACGCTAATCTCACACAGCGAAGCCAAGGCGCGCCATAAAACACCGCGCCATAAAACACCGCGCCCTAAAACACATATCTGCAATTCGGCTAAACTAGTGCAGTAGAACATACCTACAAAGTGCTGCCACCTCAAAAGGCCTGCTAAAGGAGAAGCCATGGAAGACTACAAGCGCGAATTTATTGAGTTTATGGTCCAGAGCAACGTACTTAAATTTGGTGATTTTACGCTTAAGAGTGGTCGCAAATCTCCTTTCTTCATGAACGCAGGCGCCTATGTCACTGGCGAGCAGCTCCACAAGCTGGGTCTTTATTATGCTCGCGCTATTCACGACAACTTTGGCCTGGATTTTGACGTAGTCTTTGGTCCTGCTTACAAGGGCATCCCTCTTTCGGTAATCACCGCAATGGGCATCAATGAGCTCTATGGTAAGCAGGTTCAGTACTGCTCCAACAGAAAAGAAGCAAAAGATCACGGCGCTGATGCTGGCATGCTTCTAGGAGCAGAGCTCAAAGACGGCCAGAGAGTAGTTATGGTTGAAGATGTCACCACTTCTGGCAAGTCTATTGAAGAGACCTATCCTCTGATTACTTCTATTGCAAATATCGAGGTAGTTGGTCTGATTGTCTCGCTCAACCGTATGGAGGTTGGCAAGGGCGGAAAGGTTGCAGCTCTTCAGGAAGTCTCTGAGCGCTGGGGCATGCCAACCGCAGCCATTGTCTCCATGGATGAGGTTACCGAGGCCCTCTACAACAAAGAGGTTGACGGCAAAGTTATTATCGACGACACCTTGAAGAGCGCCATTGACGTCTACTACCAGCAGTATGGCGTTAAATAAGGCGAGAAAAACCTCTGCGTAGAAACCTGACTTATGACTCTGACTCAACTTAAATACGTTCTTGCTATTGCTAAGGCGGGCACCATTAACGCCGCAGCCAAACAGCTCTTTATCTCGCAGCCTACCCTGAGTAGCGCAGTTAAGGAGCTTGAAGCCGAGCTGGGAATCTCCCTTTTTAACAGGACCAGCAAGGGTGTTGAGCCTACCGCAGATGGCGAGGAGTTTTTGAGTTATGCCAGGCAAGTTGTCATGCAGACTGACCTCATTGAAGAGCGCTATCTGGGCACCGCCCCTTCTAAGCAGCGCTTTTGTGTTTCTTGCCAGCACTATTCCTTTGCAGTTGAGGCCTTTGTCAACCTGATTAAAGAGCATGGCGGTTCAAAGTACGATTTCCGTATTAGAGAGACGCAAACCTACGAGATTATTGAAGACGTCTCCAAACTGAGAAGTGAGGTAGGCGTTCTCTACCTCAACTCGTTCAACGAGCGCGTTATTAGAAAAACGCTGCAGGACCAGGGCCTGGTTTTCTCGCCATTGTTTAAATGCAAGCCAAGCGTTTTTGTGGGAAAAGATAACCCACTGGCAAAGCGCTCCTCGGTAACACTCAACGATCTTGCCCCCTACCCTCGCCTTTCTTACGAGCAGGGCGAGCACAACGCGTTCTATTTCTCCGAAGAGCTTCTGGCAACGCTTGATCGCGATAAGGACATCATGGTCCGAGACCGCGCCACTATCTTCAACCTGATTATTGGCTTGAACGGTTACACCATCAGCACCGGTCTTATTAATGAGGAGCTTAACGGCCCAAACATTGTTGCAGTTCCTCTGGCTGTTGATGACTACATGGAAGTTGGCTACGTTACCCACGACGAGAAGAGCCTCTCGCCCTTTGGCGAGCTCTACATCGATGCGCTTAAGCGCTGCTGCCAGGCAGTTACGTGGGTGTAAGGGGTCTATAACTATCATTCAACATGGGCACTTAACGCAATAGCGTGCGTTTATTTATGTTTAATTAAAAGGAGCATGGAGCCCCGACTCACGTGGTGGATTTGCCAAAGTTAATTAGGACTTACTATGGCATCTCATGATTTTAGAGGCCTTAACTTGAAAATGCACGAGCTCCCAAAAGGAGCTTGTGCATTACTTCAATTCTGGATATTCCTTTACTACTAACTAAATACAATATATTTTTCTATGTTTATCCTTTTCACGATATTCCTCAACTATTATAAAGATCAATTGATACTACAAATATAAGCCCTTTTCTACACTTTCCTTAACCAACTCTTCCGTCAGTTTCCATAATTCTTCAGATTCATCTTTTATAAATTTTTTCTTTTCTAATACCATGTCCGCACTTACATTATCAGGATTGTAATTTACTTCTGACACTTCTAAATGATTTATTAATGGTACCAATGCGTCTATTACTCTTGCATATCTCGCTTCAAAACTCTGTCCTGTTTCAAATTCCAACCAGGCATTTTTCATATTTAAATATTTTTCTTCTGGAAGAATGCTCATTGTTTTATTAATCGATTCAAGTTCTCTATCATGAGAGTGAACTTTATTTTTATCATCAAAAACCCAAGTATCACCAGCATAAATCTCACCTAAATCATGAATCAGTAACATAGTAATTACCTTTTCTATATTTAACTTTTCAGGATAAAATTCTTGAAGAACCATCGAAGCTATCGCACACTGCCAAGAATGTTCGGCACTATTTTCAAATCTTCCATCAAGGGTTCTGTTAAATCTTGTTACTGACTTTAATTTCTCTATTTCTTTAATAAAATCAACTGTACTATTCAAATTATTCATTGATACTGTAACCTCTCTAATATTTATTTACCACTAAATTTTTCGATTATTATATTTAAGCTTTTATCTGTAAGCAAACAAAAAATAGTCCATCTTTTTCTCCAACTGGGGCAATTTTAACAATCTGGCTTGTAGGCGTAATTATAAATGGCACCACCGCATTCTTAAGAATATTTAACTTCTTTTTCATTACCTATTTCTTTAGCATCTTTTAAGCCAATGAAATTCTTCTTAGTTTTTTAGTATTCTTCTCTTTCATTAAAACTAGATTCTGTTGAAGTTACCATAGTTGGAATGCAAAAAGCATCAAAGCCTAAATTATTGGCTAAAGTCTTTACCTGATCCATAAATTCGTCTTCTGAGAATACAAAGGGATATTCAATACGAATAACTGAAATTACCCTAACCACGTATGACGGTTACTTGGAAAAACATGGTATTACACCACAACACCCTAATGCTCATGGCAATCAAACAAGTGTGATAGATGTCACTATAGAAGTTAAAAATGATAGAGAAGAGACTGAGCCTGTAGGAGGAATAGATTTTCTCGGCGCGGTTTTAATTCCACAAGCCAACAACACCTAGTTGCACTTGTAGGCCTAGATTCAAACACAATCATTCAGCACGGGCGCTTAACTCAATAATACGAGTTAATTCTTATTTAATTAAATACATCTACATCAATCATCTGTACATACATAGAAATTTAGTTTTATTAAATAAGTTTCAAAAATAACGTAATTACTTTAACCGATAAAAATATACCGCTCACAGAATTAATAAACTGCTTTGCATTTCAAGACTTATGATGATGACAAGTTAAGGTCTAATCATGGGGGTTGGCCAAACTTAAAAACTAAGGAGGCGTTTATGAATCGCCTAAAGGTTTTAAAGCTATTTACAGTCTTGTCTATTTTTCTTTGTATTTTAGCAGTCCAGAATGTTGCTTAGGATTTGCTATGGTATCTCATGATTCTAGAAACCTTAGCTTAAAAACAAATAAACTTCCCCAAAAGGCTGGTTCTTTGGCAGTATTGATTGCTTGTGTCATCATTGCAGGGCTACTTTATTTTTATAGTCTTGCCCAAAAACAGGCTCAGCAAGAACTTTTTGCGCAGCAAGTGGCGCAAAGACAAAATGAGGCCTCGGAAACTTATAAAATTGGCGATACTGTACAACTAACTGGACTTGATCAAGAAGGAGGTAATCCAGCTGAGACTCCTTTTGGGGCTTATTTACCATGGATTGGTACAATAGAGGTAACGGTAACAGACGTAACCCTTTATCATTCTATAGACGAAGCAGGATTTACCTCTGAAGCACTTAACCATTCGTCAGCACCGGAAAATGCAAATAGCTTGTATCTAGTCTATACGCTTCATTTTAAAAACATAGATGCTGTTCAAAAACGCACCCCAAACGGGATGAGCTCTATATTACTTTCTAGCTACTCAATTAATGCCGAAGGACACGATATTTTCATGTCCCAAATCACACCTGAAAATGCCCGAATTAGCAGTTCGGAAGTGGAAAAAGAAAAAGGATATTTTTGGATTAATGCAGGAGATGAATGTGACGTCAAACTTGCCTTTGTACTATCTCCAGAAGAGATGAGAGATATTACTTCTATTCATCTGGCAGATATGGGAGGAATTTATTCAAACGCAAAGTTAGTTGATATACAGTCTGCATTAAAAAGTGATAAGTAGGTGTTTGCTATGAATTCATTGTTCAAGTCTGAATTTAAGCGACAGCTTACCAATAATCCATTATTTTGGGCATGTGTTGCAATTGGCATCTGTATTGCAATACTTGCCGCTTGGATTGAAATTCAAATTGAATTAAATACCTTAGAGGCAACTCTTCAACAGGGAAATCATCTTTCTTATAACACTTTACTCTCCCTTGTTTCTGCTTATACCGCTTGGATCCCAACACGAATCGGGGAATTTTACAGTGGACTGTACTATCTCTTATGGCCGCTTTTAGCAACCATCCCAACCGCCTGGATTTTAAGCAACGATTCAAAAGAAGGAGTGCTGGAACAGCAATGTCTTAGAATTAGAAAGGCTTGTGTTATCAGGATAAAACTATACGTAAGTTTTGTTTCTGGTGGTATTTGCTCTACCCTACCTCTTATCCTTAATTTTTTAGCTGTAATCTGTTTCTTACCGTTATCTACACCAAAAATTTACGATGAGATATATACCGCAATCTCAATGAACTCTTTGTTCTCAGGACTCTTTTATAACTCTCCTCTTGCTTATGTCATTGCCCTCTCCGTATTAGCCTTCATAATTGGAGGGCTGTTTTCCTGCGCCGTTTGTCTTTTTGCCAGTTTAACTAAGACCACATTTCAAGCAATTTTTATTTCTTATTTCCTACTTCACCTGTTAGCATTCTTAGGCTCGCAATTTTCAGCAATCCTTTCCTCTGCTCACTTAAGAGAAGTAGGACAAAATGCATTCATTAAGTTAAATTTCTTTCAGTTGATAAGTTCTGAATATGCTTCAACAAAACTTGGATTTTATTGCTTCTGTTTTGTTTTGCTATTACTAGTAATCTTCATTTCTTACAAAAAGACTTGTAGGAGTGATCTGCTATGAAACATCAAATTTCAAGGAGCTTCACTCAACTTTTTGATATGCATAAAAATCTTCTAGCAGCGCTTTTTGTGATGTTGTTATCTTGTACAGCGTTTATTTCTTCTTTTGCACAATTCAGTTTGATTACACAAGGAGGATATTCGTTTTCTTTAGGTGATTTGATTATCGCAACATTCTTCGGTTCTGCCCACACGCTCTACGTAGAGTGGACCGCGCTTTGCATCTCTTTTCTTCTCATAATCATTATTTCTAGCTCAGACACAAATGAACATTTTTCTATTCAACGCATGATGAGGTTTGAGAAGAAAACTAGATTTTGGATTTATAGCTATATAAATATAATCGTATCTTCTCTCTTTTTGATTGCCGTCTATATAATGACATACGTTATCTTACTTATTTGTACAGGTAATAGCCCTGATATTGCTACGCTAAATGTGGATATCTTCATTTACCATACCGTTCAAACTGGTACAGAATTTTCACTCACAGTCCCAGAAGTATTAGCTCTTCTCGGCATTTATTATCTTGGTCTCTTGTTCTTTTCCTCTATTTACAAAGTAATGAAACTCTATACTCACAATTCACTAGCTGTATTACTAAGCGTAGCACTACTAGTTTTAGGAGAGTTTTTTCCTGAACTTCCATTCCCCTCTACATTAATGACTTTTTCGAGACTTCTTCCTTTTAATCCAGAAGGATATAGCCCTGTCTATGCAACTTTATATTTTCTTGTTGGAATCATTTTCTTAAACATTTTTGGTCTCATCGGAACTAAAAATGCAGAGTTTGGCGGTGAGTAAACATGTCGTACATTTTAGTTGAGCATCTAACAAAAGAAATCGGAAACGATACTGTTCTCAAGGATGTCACATTATCCCTGGAAAAGAGAGGGATAATTGGTCTCGAAGGCCAAAACGGCTCTGGTAAAACAATGCTTATGCGAGCGGTCTGTGGTCTCATTAAGCCTACCCAAGGATATGTTTCTATTGAAAACAAAAAACTCTGGGATGATATAGATTTCCCACCAAGTGTTGGCCTGCTCCTAGAAAAACCAGCACTTCTCAGCTCATATAGCGGTCGTAAGAACCTAGAGATTCTCTCGTCAATAAAACAAATTGCGTCTGAGCAAGATATTGATGCTGCAATTGAAAAAGTAGGACTTGATCCTAAAGACAAAAGACCTGTTAGAAAGTACTCCCTTGGCATGAAGCAACGCTTAGGAATTGCCATGGCGTTTTTTGAGCAGCCTGATTTAATTATTCTTGATGAGCCAACAAACGCTCTTGATGAAGACGGTGTCCATATGCTCACAGAGCTCATTGTTGAACAAAGAGATAGAGGCGCAACACTTCTCATATCAAGTCATGATGCTGAGTTCTTAGAGGTTGTCTGCGATGTAATTTACAAAATGAAGCTCGGTAAAATTGTCGAGAAAATCGACGTGCAAAGACGTGCATCATGAAACTAAAAAGCAAACTACCATTATTTGCAATTGTCATAAGCCTTGTACTGGTTTGTGCTCTTGGCTACAGAGTTTGGTGGGTAAATACCCATGCACTAACTATCCCTGAAGAGATTTATCAAATGGGAGAATGGGTCCCCCTCGACGGAAATTTTCATTATTCGTCTTCTGAGAATACAAAGGGATATTCAATACGAATAACTGAAATTGCCCTAACCACATATGACGGTTACCTGGAAAAACATGGTATTACACCAC
>CALGXY010000034.1:0-43932 GCA_937935155.1 uncultured Atopobium sp.
GGGTCAACACTTGCCGTTGCCTCATCGAGAACAACAATAGGCGCATCTTTCAAAATTGCGCGAGCAATTGAGATGCGTTGTCTCTCGCCTCCAGATAGTCGCGCTCCACCTTCTCCAACTTTTGTCTTATAGCCCTCGGGCAGAGCTTTTATGAACTCATCGCAGCGTGCGGCCTTTGCCGCTTCTACAATCTCTTCAAACTGTGCATCTGGCCTGCTTAGGGCAATATTGCGCTCAATCGTGTCATCCATAAGATAGACATCTTGGAAAACCATGGAGAAGTCCGCAAGAATACTGTCGCAAGAAAGTTCGCGTACATCGTGGCCTCCTATGCGTACGGAGCCGCCTGTTGCATCGTAGAAACGTGCAAACAGCTTGGCAACAGTTGTCTTACCTGAACCACTTCCTCCAACAAGAGCTGCAGTTGTTCCCTCGGGAATAGTCAGAGACATTCCGTTGAGCACAAGAGGTCCATCTCCGTAAGCAAATGAGACGTCATGCATCTCAAGGTTGTGATGCTCAAGTTTCACAGCTTTGCAATTGTCATCGATTGCAGGTGCGGATTCGATAGCGTCAAGACGGTCAATAACTTCTCCGATGTGTCCAATTACGTAGGCAGCATCGCCACAAGCCTCGATTGATTGGAACAGCATAAAGGAGAACATCACCAGCGTGCAGAAGTTAAGAAGAGATATCGTGCCGTTCAGGAAAGAGATACATACGATAACAATGACGCCAATCGAAGCACTGCGTGTCACAAAGAGAAGCAAGGCGTTGAAGGGTTGGAAAGCAAGCTCGGTTTTGAGATTTACATTTCTAGAACGTGCGTATGCGGAGCGTACTGCTGAAACAGCAGCATCTACCTGACGGTAACTCTTAACAACAGGCATACCGTGGATGTATTCCAACGTTGCTTGAGCCATATCCTCGCGTGCGTCATTTTGCGCGGGCGACAAACGCGCGGAATTTCTGAACATCATCTCCAGTACCACTGTTGCTACCGCAATCGCAGCTAATGCGAGGATGCAGGCCCGCAGATCCATGAAGGCGAGAAACGCCACCATTGCAGCTGCGGTTATGTATCCGTTGCCAAGCATGTCTACCATGCGCATACCGTGGATTTCCACAAATGACAGCTCGGTTGTGAGTGCCGAGAGAATTTCTCCTGATGGGTGATTGTCAAAGTAACCAAGAGGGACACGTTTCAGCGCTTCTCCGATACGTACACGCACCTCGTTGGAACGTTCTGCAGCTACGGTTTCCTCGGCTCGTGCTCTCAACCACATAAGTGCTGCGCGTAGCGCAATCGAAGCAATAATGGCCAGTCCAGCCGTAAGTGCAATTTTAAGATCGGGTTTCTCGCCATTTGATAAGCCGAGAAATCCGCACATGGCCCAAGCGGCAATAGCAATGGGTGCTGCAGAAACAAGAGAGATAAGAAAAGAGTAAGCAAAGCCAAAGAGGATTCGCGTTTTCTTGTTGCCCGTCCAACGCACCACTTTCATAAGCGCACTAAACATTACGCTGCTCCTTTTTCATTTCATGAGTTCCATTGGAGATATGTGCTTCCCACATGCGGTGATAGAGATCACTTGAACCAAGGAGGTCCGTATGTGTTCCCTCAGCGACAATATTTCCGGAATCCATGACCACTATCTTGTCAAAATTACGCACCGTTGAGATTCTGTGCGCAATTACTATCAGCGTCTTTCCACGTGCAAGTTCTGAGAGCGCCTGTTGAATGAGCTCCTCACTCTCGGGGTCTATGAACGCAGTTGCCTCATCGAGCACAAGAATCGGAGCATCTTTCAGATAGGCGCGTGCGATAGAGATGCGCTGGCGTTCTCCACCCGAAAGAGCTCCTCCGGCTTCTCCGGAAAGGGTCTCAAATCCATTTGCAAGCTTATCTGCCAACTCTTCACAGTGCGCAGCAGCAAGCGCGCGCTCTACCTCGGCGTCAGTTGCGCCCTCACGTCCGAGTCTTACGTTCTCAAAGATTGTTCGATCAAAGAGGAAATTGTCTTGAGTCACAAAGCTTACAAGACCAGCTAGCTGATCAAGTGGTATATCGCGCACGTCAGTTTCCCCGATGCGGATTGCTCCTGATCCCGCGTCCCAGAATCGAGCAATGAGCTTGGCCATTGTTGACTTTCCAGAACCACTTGGTCCCACCAGAGCACATGAGGTACCTTCGGGCACTTCAAGAGAGATGTCGTGGAGCACTTCTTCGTTGGAATATGAGAATCGGACGTTCTTGAATGAGACATCGTGGGACGTGATGATTGCGGGAGAGGAGACTTCGGGTAGGGGTTTCATCTCTAACAGCTTACTAACGCTGTCCATTACCTTCTCGATTTCCTTGAACATGTTTGTGTACTGGGTAATTTTGGTGAGAGGACCGATGACACCGATTGACAACATACATGCAAGGGCCATCTGGGCTACGTCGATGCTGCCCGAGGCTACAAGAATGCATCCGACTGGTACAACTCCTAAAAGGAGCGTTGGCAGTATTGCAAACATGGCGTTCATGGGGATACGAGCAGACTTATACCAGGCAAGCGTTAGTTTCTCAAATTCAGAGATGTCGTTACGAAAGCGGGCATACGAGGAGTCGGCTTGGTTGAAAGTCTTGATGACTTCGATGCCATCGATGTATTCGACGAGTGTTGAGTTAACGCGCTCACTTGCTGTCCAGTACGCTGCATAGTCTCGCTCAAAATTTTTAAAAAGGAGCGAGAGGGGCACAATTGACAAGACTGGTGCGATGAGCATAGAGAGTGCAAGCCTAATATCAATTGAGCACACGATTGCAAAACATGAGACGAGAAGAAGCACATTGCTGGTAAATTCCGGGATAACGTGGGCAATGGGCAGCTCCATTTGCTCAATATCGTCAATGATTATTTTCTTAAGTGCTCCAGAGGGTGCTGATTGAACATCGCCGAGGGAGCATGCAGCAAGATGCTTGCAAGCGGCGTTTCGCAAGTTTTCAAGCGTATGGTAGGCAACGCTGTGTGATGTCGATGTTGAGGCTAGATAGCCTATTGTCTGAACTGCCACTCCGAGAAGGGCAATGAGCGCCCAGTATCCAATCTCACTGATGGCAAGGGTGCCTGATAATGAGAGCGCAATCAACTTGTAGGCGGCAAAAAAGGGAACAATGCCTCCAACAACACCTACCACAGCACATAACAGCGAGGCTCCAAGTTTTAGACGCTGTCCGCGTGTAAATAAAGCAAGCTGCCGTATCCAACTGCTCTTTTTCTTTTTGCTAGGGTCCATGGGTCCTCCCAAACGACGAGTATGAGCAAATTGTATTCATAGCTCGTTGCATGAGAAAAGCCCGATTGTCGCGGCTAGCTCCAAGTGTATCTATGCGGGTGGATTATCTTTCTTGTCCAGCGCTTTCACGGTAATCGCCAGGTGCCATGCCAACGACATTGCGGAATGTGGAAGCAAATTTTGAGGCATTGGTATATCCGACTTCAAATGCCACCTCACCAATTGGCTTGGAGGTTGTCCGAAGGAGTGTCGCAGCTTGTGCCATGCGATAGCGTGTGAGGTATGCGTGCACACTAGCGCCATAAACCTCCTTGAACCACCGCTGCATGCTGGCGTAGGGAAACTCGAACTCTTGTGAGAGCTCTTTGAGTGTCTTATGGGAAGAAAGATCAGAGGTTATAGCTTGTTCTATTTCCTTTACCTTATCAACCTGTGCGCGTGTGAGACCGTACTGTCCAATGCGTCCGCCTTCAGGAATATTACTGCCGAGAAATAAGAGAAGCTCCATAATCTTGAGTTTTAAGTAAGCATCTCTAAAGCGGTCATGAGCGTTATATATCTCGCAGAAAATATGCTCGACCGACGGTCCGCTACGGAGCACACTTGGTTCATCGCCTGAACAGAACCTCTCGTAGAGCTGTTCAACACTTACAGGAAAGCCCTCGGGAAACATTGATTGCAGCGATTTATCTGCTATGTCGGGATCAAGACAGACGGTGACACCACGGTAGTGTCCAAACGGAAATCGAAAGAGGCTTTCATGTCTTGCGTGATCGTCAATGCCAAGATCACCTACGTCAAGGTACAGGCATGAGTCAGTCCCGGACTCCCACTCAATTCTTCCTTCTCGACAATAGTTCAGGCAGAGCATGCGTGATCCTGGGGTAAGCTTAAAGCCCGACTCAAGGTTCCATACGCTTGTGAAGTCATTGAACATGAGGGTAATTCCAGGCATGACGTCGTGCATTGTCATGATGCCCTGTCCGTCAGTACCTTCCGCCCTCCATACAGAATGATCTGTATCGTGCGTCACGCGACGGACGTTGCCACCCATGTCAGCATAGTGAGCAATGTCCATCGTGTCTCCAATCCTCTTCGTTTCTCTGAAGAGTGTTCTCAAAAAATGACAGTACCTTTGACCAGCCCGCATCGTCGAGCGCGCCTTGGTCCACAAACGATCCGTCTTCCATGCGGGCAAAGTCGGTGCAACATGCTCTGATGAACTCAGGATCGTGTGTTACAACCACGACAGCTCGTCCTTCCGCCGCTGCTGCGGTAACGCTTGCAGCAACCTGTTCCATATGGGCAAGGTCAAGTCCACTGGTAGGTTCGTCAAGCACGAGTAGGTCACGACCTGATGCAAGTGCCGTAGCGAGGGCAACGCGTTGCATTTGGCCTCCTGAAAGCGACAACGGATGGCGTTGTGCCAGTTCAGTTAAGTCCAACGATGCAAGTATAGTACGGGTAAGGTGCTTGTCAGCACGTCTCGTGGAGTTGAGTACCTCATCAAATACGCTCTCTTGGAAGAGTTGATGGCTCACGTCCTGCATAACCAAGTAGCCGTTCCTTGGTCTGCTTGAGAATGGACCAGGACCTTCTCCAACGTCTATGGTCCCTTTGCAACCGCTCACAAGACCGCAGATGCAGCGTGCGAAGGTAGACTTTCCAGCACCATTGCTTCCGATGATGGCGGTGACACCTCCTCGCCTGAAGGCGATGCGAGAAACGTTGATGCCACGGCTCGACTGCGGGTAGTGATAGTTCATATCCCGTATTTCAACAAACTCGTTCTTCTCGCATCGTGCGCAGCACTGTTCAGCTGCAATGGCTGCAAAGGTTGGTGCACGCAGACCAAGCGCTCGCGCCTCGGCAGCAGTGGATGCATAGAATTGCTTGGAGTCAATCTCGCGTTCCACGCTGCCTGAGCGCATCACAATAATGCGATCGGCGATGCCCTCCAACCAATGGAGTCGATGCTCGGAGATGAGCACAGCGCGGCCCTCAGCTTTCCATTTTGCAACAATCTTTCGGAGAAGCCCGATGGAAGCAAAGTCAAGGTTGGAGGATGGTTCGTCAAGGACGAGAACATCTGGGTTAAGCATAGTGGCCGAGCCACAAGCAACGCGTTGTTTTTCTCCACCAGAAAGTGAGAGGCAGCTGCGGTCGATAAGATCTGTGAGCTCAAGCGCGTTGGTGACGTCCTTTAAGCGTGTGCGTATCTTGTCAGGCGCTATTCCTTGGTTCTCACACGCAAATGCGAGTTCACCAGTTGTGTCCAGACAGAAGAACTGGGTCTTAGGGTTCTGGAAGACTGATCCGACCTTTGGCGCTAGTTCCCAAAGCTCGTGGTTGGAAGGTGTAAGACCACAGACCTCAATCTTCCCCGAGAGTTTCCCCTCATAGTAATGGGGGATAAGGCCATTGACGAGCCTTGTTAGGGTTGTTTTTCCAGATCCTGAGGCACCTGTCAGGCAGACTACTTCACCAGGGGCTACGTTAAGGTTGACCTCGGAGAGGCTGTTTTTCTCGCTTGCTTGATATTGGTAGCACGCATTTTTTATCTCGATCATTTCAATCCTAGTAGTAGAGCAGCGGCGTGATCACCGCGCAGATAGTGGCTATGGCGAGAAGAGCGATTACTATCCAGTCTCTTACGCGCATGCGCGCTTCATGTATGTTTGTGCGAGCCACTGGTCCACCAAGCCCTCGCACAAGCGCCGAAGCAGAGAGGTCTTCACCGCCTCGCACTGCCGAGACAAGCAACGGTACCAGGCAATTCTCGATGGCGGAGATAGGGTTTCTGAACGTCTTGCTGCTGCGCATGCGTATAGCAGCAGCTATCTGTCGGTAGTCGTCGGCTATTGCCGGGAAGTATCGAAGCATTACGACAAAGGGAATTTCTACTGCCTGAGGCATGTGCATACGGTCGCATGCTGCCATGAACTCACTCACTGACGTGGTTGTGACTAGCCAGGTTCCCATGGCAATACCAGGGGCAAACTGCCTTACGATTCCCGAGATACCGAGCGTGACAAAGAGAGCAACTCCAGTGAGGCATGATTCCGCGATTGCCGCCACAGCGCTTGCAGCTCCGTATAGCGTGAGGTATGTGATTGCTGAGCGGAAATGGTGAGAGAGGGCTAGCATGATGAAAGGTGTTGCAATAAGCAGCGGCTTAACCACAAGGAGAGATCCCACGTTGTAAGACCCAAGCATAATTGTTGAGACGACGAGTGTGGCAAGCACTTTAGTGCGGGGATCAAGCACGAGCCCTCGGTTATTGGCAGTTGAGAGGAACAGCCCCTTTTTCATTATGCGATGCCGGCTCGCTCAAAGTGCTTGTGGAGGAGTTTCTTGCCGATGACGGCTCCGATACACCCCGCGATACATGCAGCAAGAGCAAGAGGTAGAAGGCTCCAGTCAGGAATGTAGCTGGAGAGAGCGTTGGCATATTCCTGTCCGTAGCCAGAGGCGATACCTGCGAAGTAGCTCGCGCGATTCATGACGATGGGAATATAGTTGCCTATCAACCATACGCTCAGGACTCCGTGCGAAATTATGGCGCGCCCTGCGCTGTTATAGTTACCGCTTCTGAGGACAAGGTCGGCGAGAAGACCACATACTGGCCCTGTAATAAAGGCATATACGCCCATGCCACCGAGACCCATAAGGAGACCGAGGATGGTTCCCATGATGAAAACCATTCCGAAATGCCTTACTTTTGTGATATAGAGCATGTACGGAATGCCTCCGATAAGCGGACAGATGACGGAGAGCAATGGAATGAATATAGGAACGTAGCCCAGCATTGCCACAGCCATGATGATTATGAAGTAGAGAGCGGTGAAGATACCGATGTTTATAAGGTCCTTCGGTTGCAGCCCTTTTTTCTTGACTGAGGGTGTTTCAGACATAATGCGTCTCCTTTCGGTTAGCTCTATCTAACTTATAAAGGATAGACACACAGAAACTCAGTCAATAGCCCATTTATATCATTATGTCCCGTTTGAATCACATGGCTGCTATTTGCTTTCTGATAAGCATTTGCCAACTGCCTTTTTAATACCATACAAGTTCGCCTATATAACTCGCTAAAATAGAGTGGGTTGATTAAAACTAATCGTTTCTGTGACACTCCCAGAAGCACACGATTGGAGCTTATATATGTGCGGCATCGTTGGTTTTACTGGACACCAAAGCGCAAAAGATACCCTCATCGAGGGTCTGAGACGTCTCGAATACCGTGGGTATGACTCTGCCGGTATCGCTTTGCAAAACGCAACCGACGAAGAACTTACGGTCGTACATCGCGTAGGAAAGGTTGCGGGATTAGCTGAAGCGGTGGAGTACCTCAATAATGCAAGCCCCTGTGGTATCGGACATACCCGCTGGGCAACGCACGGCGCTCCAAGTGAGCGTAACGCCCACCCACATACCTCTTGTGACAATAAAATTGCCGTCGTACACAACGGCATCATCGAGAACTTTGCCGAACTTCGTGAGCAGCTTGAGGCTCGGGGGCACAAATTCCGCAGCGATACCGATACTGAAGTTGTTGCTCACCTTATTGAAGAAGCCTACAGAGGCAACCTTCGCGATGCTGTTGCCAAGGCATGCTCGCAAATTGCAGGAACCTATGGCCTTGCTGTTATATGCTCTCAGGAACCCGGTCGCATTGTAGTTACTCGCAAAGATTCTCCCATTGTCCTTGCACATGGCGAGAAGGGCAGCTATGTTGCATCTGACATTATCGCAGTCATTGAAGCCTCCCGAGACGTTACCGTCCTTGGCGACAACGAGTTTGCTGTTATGGAGCCCGATGGCATCAGCTATACCGATGCTGATGGAAATCCCATTCAACCTAAAGTCATGCATGTTGATTGGGATGTTGATGTTGTCGAGAAGGGCGGCTACCCCGATTTCATGCTCAAAGAAATCCATGAGCAGCCTCGTGTCATCCGCGATACCCTTGCAGGACGTCTGACTAACGGCGTACTTTCCATTGATGAATTGGGCATGTCCTTGGAACAGCTCCGTTTAATTGATCGCGTTTATATCATTGCCTGCGGAACTAGCTATCATGCTGGTCTTATCGCCCGTCAGCTTATCGAAGGCTGGGCACGCATACCTGTCGAAGTTGAAGCTGCGAGTGAATTTCGTTATCGCAACCCCATTATTACTCCGTCAACGCTGGTAGTTGCTGTTTCTCAGTCCGGTGAGACCGCTGATACTCTTGCTGCCATCCGCGATGCTCGCATCAAAGGCGCCAAGGTTTTTGGCATCACTAACGTCATTGGCAGTCCCGTGGCCCGTGAGTCTGACGGTGTTATCTACACTAAGGCTAACAAGGAGATTGCCGTTGCCTCAACCAAATCTTTCCTTGGCCAAATTGTGAGCCTAACGCTTCTTGCTATGGTTCTTGCGCAGGCAAAAGGAAAGCTCTCAATTGCTCAGATACGCTTGCTCTTTAAAGAACTTGCCGATACCGCCGAGCAGGTCGAAGAAGTCCTCAGCGATACAAAAGCTATCGACATTGCCGCGCAGGCCTGCAAAGATGCCAATAATGCTTTGTTCATTGGTCGTGGCATGGGAGCCGCTATTTGCTACGAAGGTGCCCTCAAACTCAAGGAAATTAGCTATCTTCATGCTGAGGCATATGCTGCAGGAGAAATGAAGCATGGCCCCATTGCACTTCTGTCCAAAGGCTATCCTGTCATTGCCGTGGCAACTAACTCTCCGGTATACGACAAGATGATTTCCAATATCCAAGAATCTCGAGCACGCGGCGCCATGATTATTGCCGTGGCGACCGAAGGTGATCAGGAAATCAAAAAGCATGCCGACTATGTCATCTACGTGCCTAAAGTCAGAGATGCCTTCTCGCCAATCATTGCTTCGGTACCTCTTCAACTTTTTGCGCGCTCCGTGGCTCTTGCACGTGGTTGTGACGTTGATAAGCCAAGAAACCTTGCAAAGTCAGTAACGGTCGAATAGTTGTGGCTGAAAGTCCAGCTAAGGTAATCAAAATGTTGGATAAAGAAAAGTTTGAGCTGAAGAATTGCTATAAATTTTCAAGCGCACTACAGATATTGTCCACAACAGAACAAAGCACGGCCGATTATCAACGACGAGAAATGGAAAGTTTCGAGAGGCTTCTCGACCTGCTCGCCGAGCACCCGCCCCTCAAGAGCAATGATCACAATCTGTAGGCTATAAACACATGGCCATGTAGAGCGGCAAATACGTCAGGTTCCCCTTGCGGACAAGGTTCTTCGTGTACACGATGAAGCGCTCGTTGACCTTTACGTCGTATTTTTCGGTGAAGTAGTCGAATGATTTGTGACTCTTGTATCCGGATGATTTCACCTCAATGGGGCAAAGGCGCTTGCCGCGAACGATCAGGAAGTCGACTTCGTAAGCATTCTCCTTCTTCGATCCCGTCGAGCGGTAGCTGAACCTGTGGAAATAGAGCCCGTGGCCGTTCGCGGTAAGCGCTTGCGCGACGGCGTTTTCGACCACCATGCCCTCGTTGATACCGAGTCGATCCGTGACAAGAGCCTTGTACAACTCGTCGCCGGTCTGGGGGTCGCCCCGCATCACCTGGGTCACGAGCAGTCCGGTATCGCCCAGGTACATCTTGAAGTCGTCTTGATCCTCGTACAGGCCGAGCGCCACCTCGGGGGCGGTCACGTTATAGCACATGTTGACCATCATCGATTCACGGAGAAAAGAGACCGACCTCGACAAACTCCTGGCTCGCGCAGCCTCATCGACGGTTGCGAACTGGAAGCGCGCGTTATGGTGAGAAAGCTGGCTAGGGATAGACTTGAAGACCTCCGCAACGCGGTCCCCCTCATCTTCATCGTGCTTGCCCAGATCCTCCTCGTAGAGGTCGAGGATCGTCCGCTTAATCCTATCGATGCCGGCGAAGTCATCGCCTTGGACGAGAAGCTCTACCGCCTGCGGCATGCCGCCGACGGCCATGTAGGTGCGGAAGTCGCGCATGATGCGGCGGTGGATGGCGTCGGGCAGGGCCTTGCGCAATTCGAACGCCTCTCGGATTGCCGGCACGGTTACTTCGTCGCCTGTAGCCCAGAGGAATTCCTCGAAATCCATGGGGTACATCTTCGTTCGCTCTTCTTCCGAAGGTATGAGGATATCCTTCACGTTCTTGCGTATCGAGATGAGCGAACCAGTCTCGATGTAGTGGTAGCGCCCGTCTTTCACAAGAGCCTTGATAGCCTGGCGGGCCGGCGGATAGAGCTGAACCTCGTCGAATATGATGACGGCGTTGCCCTTGGGCAGA
Source organism: uncultured Atopobium sp. (assembly GCA_937935155.1). Lineage (GTDB taxonomy): Bacteria > Actinomycetota > Coriobacteriia > Coriobacteriales > Atopobiaceae > Lancefieldella. Next base: position 10,592 of record CALGXY010000034.1, read on the forward strand.
CTCTTCCCCTTCAACAGAAACAGGTTTCGAAAGAACGTGTCGAGATCACCGATGTTGTCAAAGTTCTTGCGCACGTCGATTCCGTCGAGCGAGAAGTCGATGAGCAGATAGTCGGCATAGTTCTCCTGCGCAAATCGCTCTGCAACGGTACTCTTCCCGATGCGCCGTGCGCCTTCAATCAGGAGTGCTGTTCTGCCATTGGAGACCTTTTTCCATTCTGCAATTCTGTCGTACGCTTTGCGTTTGAAGAAAGTGGACATTGCTCCTCATTTTCCGAAATCGATAAATGTTAATATCCATTATTGCACGGAAACTGAAAATATATATAGCGGTTTGTGCACGAAAATGAAAAATTTAAGATTCGCGACGGTCTTGTCTGCAACCGACAGGGATACCTGTATGTGGGCGTACCCTTCGTCGGCTTTGCGCGCGATGAAATCGACCTCTACTAGCGATACTCATAATGCCCGAATTCACGTAACGTCGCTGATGACACTACCGCGGGTGTAGTATTGCTTAATCATGTCATAATTTACCGCTATTTACCTGTGCATAATTGCATACTACTCCGCGTGGTCTTCGGCAGAACCGAGGTATCATGCAGCTTAATCTTTCAAATATTGAATATACCTATCCATCAGCGGTAGAGCCTACCTTACATGATGTGACTATTGCACTCCCACAGGGATGGACCAGCTTTGTTGGTAATAACGGATCTGGTAAAACAACCCTCGCACGTATCGTATGTGGTCTCTTGCAACCTGACAGGGGAGTAATAAGCCCATCGGTTTTCTCGGCATATTGTGCTCAAAATGCAACGGAGACCCCACCGAATCTTTTTGATTTTGCTGTTGTCTACGATGATGCGGCAATTAAATTGAGGCGAGAGCTTGCTTTGGGGGATGATTGGCCTTGGCGTTTTGAAACGCTTTCGTGTGGCCAGCAGAAACGTCTCCAGGTAGCGTGCGCTTTATGGGCTTCACCTGACGTTCTGGTGGTAGACGAGCCCACTAATCATGTGGATGTGTCAACAAAACATGCTCTTTTTGCAGCTTTATCGCAGTTCAAGGGTATTGGTGTGCTTATTTCACATGATAGGGAGTTGCTGGATAAACTCTGTACTCAATGTTTATTTGTAGCTAACGGCACGGCAAATATGAGGACCGGCGGTTATTCTCAGGCGTCATCGCAGGTAGAGCTTGAACGCTCTAGCGCATTGCACGCAAAGGAAACAGCGCAAAAAGAGAAGGCTCGCATAGAGCGAGAAACCCAACGGCGCAGAGAAGAGGCTTCTAGAGTTCAGGCTCGTAAAAGTGGAAGAAACATTGATAAGCATGACAGTGATGCGCGTGCAAAAAAGCGGGGCTATATAGTTTCAGGTCAAGACGGTAAAGCTGGGAAGCTTGCTGCTCGCATGTTGGATAGACTTGAGAAGGCAACAGGTAAAGCCACAGGTATTCAGGTTGAGAAACAATACGATTCCAATATCTGGTTGGATAGTGAGGCAAGTAAGAGAAAAGTTCTGTTGAGGATGGAACCTAATAACATTCTCATGGGAGAGAGCTGCCTACAAACCCCACCGCTATTTATTGGTAATACGGATCATATTGGTGTTGTTGGCGATAATGGCTGTGGTAAAACAACGCTGATAAAGATAATTATTTCAAGTATTTCTGACGATGTGCGGATGTTATATATTCCTCAAGAGCCAACTGAACTGCAAAAAACAGAGACAGTAAGAAAAATCAAAGGGCTATCAAACTCCCAGCGTGGAAGAGTATTGTCTATTGTGGCACAACTCAATTCCGACCCTGATTATGTTCTTGCAGGTGAGTCAACCAGTCCAGGTGAAATGAGAAAGCTTATGCTTGCGCAGGGAATGCTCGAATCACCAGAGCTTATCGTAGTGGACGAGCCAACTAACTATTTGGACCTTGGTTCAACCGTAGCGCTTGAACGTTTACTGTCTGAATATCCAGGAGCTTTATTGTTGGTCTCACATGATTTCTTGCTGATTGATTCCGCTACATCGATAAAATGGAGCATTCAGCGATCAAATGACAACTTTGAGCTTGTGGTGCAATAGGGGCGAGAAATACGTTGGACAGTTACGGTGGTTGCGCGTTTGTGTTTGAGTGGCTCGCTGACACAGGCCGTTACTTTTATACCGCTCGCCGTAGTTGTTCAAGCAAGCTAACTTCTGCTGAAAAATTTTATATAAACTAAAAGGTCAAACTAATTTCTTCTGGGATTTCTCGTGTTTTAAGCATGGATTTCGGAGGGACCTATGCTTCACTTCAATCACGGTTCAAAGCAAGAAGCCAACGAGGGAAATGCGGGCGCTACGGGTGCTGCAGGCACGGGCGGTGCAGGCGCGAGTTCCGCTGGCGCTGTGGATGCTGCTAGTCCGGGTTCTGGAACCCCCAACATCCCCACACCTCCTGAGGGATATCAACAGGCAACCTTTGCGTCTACGCTTCCAACGGTTGCTGATCAGACGGCCAACTTAGGCTCCCAGATTGGTGTCATTTCTCCAGGTGAGAGCGAAGAAGACGCTGAGGCTCGTGAGGCGTACGAGAGTTTGGCTCGTCACCGTAAAGCTCGTCGTAAAAAGAAGCTTATTAAGGCGGGAATAACCGCTGGAGTCTTTGTTCTTCTCGTCATATTGTTTATTTTGCCTATGTGCCAGGGCGGCCAGAACCAGAACACCACCGTGATGCCAAGCACTACGTTTGTCACGCGCGGCGAGTTCAGCGATTCTGTTTCTGCGTCTGGATCCATCAAGCCTGTGTCGTCAACCGTGGTAACTCCCGAGGTAGATGGCATTATTCAGGATGTTCAGGTTTCTGAAGGCACGTACGTCCATAAAGGCGACAAGCTTTTTACTGTAAAGAACGATGAGCTGGATAAGGCTGTTCGTAAGGCATCTCAGCAGGTAAAAGCTGCTGAGAATGAGGTCAGTAAGGCTCGCTCAGCCCTAGCGTCCGCACGCAACGGCGTCCCCGAGGCGGGAGAGGACGGACAAGAGGCAAACGCTGCGTCCATTGCTGCTGCCGTGGAAGCGGCGGAGGCAAATCTGGAGAGCGCTCAGATTGCGCTTGAGGAGGCACGATCTGCTTACAACGACGCAATTGCCCAGGCAGATAAGCGTGTAGTCACTGCCCCGTGTGACGGTACGGTCATTGTGATGAACGCGGTGAACGGCGCTTCGGTTGGCTCGTCCGCGCCAGGTGCTGGCAACGCCGGTCCTCTGATTACTATCGCGGACCTTTCCCAGATGAAGGTGAACGTCCAGATCAACGAGGTAGACATTTCTCGCATCGCCGTTGACCAGAAGGCGCAGGTCAGCTTTACAGCTCTGCGAGACCTGTATTGCGACGCCGTGGTGACTCACGTTTCTGCTGTTTCGTCCAACGGTGCCGACGCAGGTGCAAGTTATGATAGTCCTGGTCGATCCATTGTTTCTTACACTGTTGACCTGCTTATTAGCAGTCCTGACGCCTCCATTAAGCCGGGCATGACTGCCAACGTGGACATCATGATCCAGCACATGGATAACGTACTGACCGTACCCCTTGTTGCTGTCATGGACGATGGCGATGGCGCTTACGTCAATGTTGTTACTTCTCGTGACGAGAAGGGCTATCCGCAGGTAGAGCGCGTGCCAGTGACCGTAAAGGCGCAAAGTTCTACGACGGCCGTCATCGAGGGTGCCGGTATTGAGGACGGCACTGAGGTGATGATTGGCGGTGGCGCCGGCGGTCCATCTCAGAGCGCGGCTATGGACGCTCCAGCAGGCGCAACGTCCGACACAATGGGCTCCAAAGATTCCAAGTAGGCGACGCGTATGTCCAAGGTAATTGAGGTACATAAGCTGCATCGCATTTACGAGACGGCTGCGGGTTTGACGCACGCTCTACGTGGCGTTTCCTTGACTGTGGAGAAGGGCGAGTTTCTTTGCATCATGGGTCCATCAGGCTCGGGCAAATCAACCCTGATGAACATTTTGGGTTGCCTGGATACGCCTACTGCTGGCTCGTACAAGCTCGAGGGACTTGAGGTTGCAGATCTTTCCGATGACGATCTAGCGGAGATTCGCGCCACGCGTCTGGGCTTTGTCTTCCAGTCGTTTAACCTACTGCCGCGCACTACGGTGCTGCGAAACGTTATGTTGCCGCTCATCTACTCGGACATTCCCGCAAAAGAGCGAGAGTTGCGTGCTTGGAAGGCGCTGCGTTCTGTTGGCCTGCCCGAGGAGTACTACGAGCATAAGTCCAACGAGCTTTCCGGCGGTCAGGTGCAGCGCGTAGCCATTGCTCGTGCGCTGGTAAACGACCCGGCGGTTATTTTTGCCGATGAGCCAACAGGCAACCTGGACTCTGCAACAAGTGAGATGGTACTCAACACGTTCAAGTCCATGCAGGAGCGTGGCAAGACAATCGTGCTGATTACACACGACCCCGAGACTGCCTTTTGGGCTGACCGCGTGGTACACATTCGTGACGGCCGTCTGCTTACAGACGAGCAGGAAAAGGAGTTTGTGAGGCAACACGCCGCGCAGTCTTCGACGGGCGCACACCCCGTGACAGGCGCACATGCCGCGATGGGCGCACATGCCGCGACGGGTGCGGATACGAAGCTGGGTGCGCATGCCGCACCAGCAGGCAGCACCTCGCGACCCGGGACGGGAGGTGTCGCACTATGAGGCTGATGGATCTGCTGCGAGAAACCCTATCTGCGCTCAACGCTAACCGTGGCCGCAGCTTGTTGACGGTGCTGGGCATTGTTATTGGCATCAGCGCGGTTATTGCCATGACAGCGCTTATCGACGGCATCAAGTATTCGCTGGTCAGCTCGCTGGGCCTCAATCAGTCGCGCATGGTCATGATCTACGCGTGGCCAGATCGCGAGGTCACGCAGCAAGATCTTGACATGCTGCAGCTCAGCGTACCTGGCTACGAGCTTGTGACCGGCATCGACTCCACCATGGCCCGCGTCAACTCGTCCGAGAAGCAGTTTGACGCGCGAATCATCGGCTGCACGCCCGACTACTTCACCGTTATGGGCCTCAAGGCATCTGCGGGCTCACTCTTCACAAAGTCCGACGTAGACGATACGTCTAGAAACGTTCTTCTCGACAAATTGTCTGCCGAGAAGCTCTTTGGTAGTGCAGATGCATCCATTGGACAGGTTGTTCGCATCAACAACGACAGCTACACCATTGTGGGCGTGGTTGACAGTGGCCCAAATGGGGGCGGGCAAGGCGATACACTGTTGGCCTATATACCGTACTCCACGTATTCCGCGCGCCTGACGGGCACCAAAACTATCAGCCAGGTCTTTGGTTACGCTCGCGAAAACGTTGACATGAAGGCGCTTGCGGATGAGACAAAGTCCTGGTTGCTGGACTGGTTTAACATTCCTTCCGCGCAGGCAGAAGACCGCGTAACGGTCATGACGCTCTCGTCCATCATTGAGCAGATGAACGCAACACTGATGTCGTTCCAGGTCCTGGTTACCGCTACGGCAAGTATCTCGCTGCTGGTTGGCGGCATTGGCATTATGAACATGATGCTTACCAACGTGACGGAGCGCATTAGGGAGATTGGCCTGCGTAAAGCTCTTGGCGCTCGCGCGTCCGACATCACCAAGCAGTTCCTGTGCGAGTCCATTTTGATTTGCATTATGGGCGGCGTGATTGGCATTGCCCTGGGTTACGCCGGAGCGTGGGGCCTGGCTGGCTCGTTTGGCAGCATGATACAGCTTGAAACTGGTATCACGCCCATCATCACCCCAAACATTGTGATGATTACCTCGGGAATCTGCATTGGCATCGGACTCATCTTTGGCTACTGGCCTGCTCGACGAGCCTCAAAGCTCAATCCTGTTGAGTCGCTCCGCTACCAGTAAACGGGGAGCGTCCGAAACGACTCGCACCCGAATATAGCCTGCTACTAGTAGGGTTTCTCGCCAGGCGAGAAACCCTTTGAAGTGCGGAGGATTGTGTAGTTACAGCAGATCATCTGGTGGTAGGAGCTCGATGTCCCATGTAGTGCTGACGTAGCAATTAACATCTATATCTGACGGATCAAATGTAGGAATTTGGTTTCTACTATCAGATTTATAAAAAGCACTTTGAGCACAAGCTGTATACGTTAAATCTCTTCTTTTGAAGTCATAATCTGCGTACTTAAGTCCAACTACCTTTGCTTCTGCAGTCTTTGCAAGAAGATTTGCTTTTTGGCGACATGCAATAACAGCATCTATACATAGGTTGTTTTTAATAGCATCATCATTTTCTATCGAGAATTCAACAGAAAAAGTCACTTCATTTCCACATGAACTGAGTGCTTTCCAGATTTTCTCGACAAGATCTTCTTCAAGGTGCTGTTTGATGGATAGGTTTGCTTGAAAAATATATCCACGAATTATTTTCTCGGAGACATAATAGTCACCCTCGTTATCTTTTTTGTACCGATTTACCTGGTGACTAGTAACTGAGTATCTGTTGTTTTTTAGAATTGAAGCAGGCAACCCATTTTGCTCAAGTGCATCTTTCATTGTTTGAAGTAGTGCATTATATCTAGCAGTACATTCTTCACGTGTCTTAGAAGTTCCTTGAATAGTAATGTCAACGTTAATAGTGTCAGGTGCAACTTGCGTGCTCAGGTTTGTTGATACGTCAATTGTTCGTTCCATGATGCGTTCCTTTCAGCGATAATTATAGAAAAATACCTATTTTTCCAGCAATTCATTTCATTTGGTTAGATAATCATAGGTCTAATAAGAAATTGAGTGTCCAGCTTGATGGACACTTAAATGGGTATTTTTCAATACCTTGATAAGCGATTGATTTGAAAATTCGAGGGAACAAAATCAATGAAGTCAAACTAAAAATCCCATGTAAAAGTGCAGTTTTAAGTGTAAACTTTATATCGCAGTTAGTTAAAGCTAACAAACTTCCAACTGAACGGAGTTTATCGAATGCCTGCTCAGAACGAGAAGAAGGATCATCTTCCAGTACTTGGTGTTGGCCCCGCTTACGTGATCGCCATCACAGCGCTGACAGTTGCGTGCATTACCTTGTCTAAACTGGGATTTCTTCCGTATCTTCGCATTCGAGCAACGGTTGGCGTAATGCATACCGTGGGTACAGCTTTTCTGATTGTGGGCATCTGGCTTTGGGTTTCCGCCGCCATCAAAGAAAAGCTTCGTGAGAGGATCATTGCAAATCAGCTGGTAACCACTGGTGTTTATGCGCTGGTCAGAAACCCTATCTACTCCGCATTTGCGTTTGTCATGTCAGGTGCAGCGCTGCTCTCTAGTAACCTTTATCTGCTACCACTACCCCTTGTGTTTTGGGCGATTTTAACTGTAATGATGCAGGCTACAGAGGAGAAGTGGCTTCTCGAGCAGTTTGGCGATGAGTACAAAGAGTACTGCAAACGAGTCAATCGCTGCATTCCATGGTTTCCTAGGCACTAGCGTTTACGTAGGTTTTGAATGGTGCTGAGCTTCAGTCCAATTTGAGCTCCAGACCTATTTGAGCCTTAGTTCGAATTGAGCTGGGGTTTGTTCGGTTTTCTCTCTATATAAATTCTTTTACGAAGTGGCTATGATATACATACGTCATGCTGGCTTGTCATGTGCTTGTACCTGCTGCTTCAGGAGAAACGAGAGATACCATGCTGGATATTCGTCGCGTTTTGGCAAGTGCGCCCAAAAAGCATACGGAGGAGACGCTCAATTCTCTGACGACTGTTTGGGGAGAGGCGCTTGATTCGTCAAACGTGTTGCCTGAGTATCCGCGTCCTCGCATGCAGCGCGACAATTACGTGATGCTGAACGGCGTGTGGGATTATACGATTGTACCGGTAAATGGCGAGATTGACGTAGAGATCCTCGCGCAACAGGAGATTCCTTCCCGTTGGGATGGGCAGATTGTGGTGCCGTTCTCGCCAGAAGCTCCGCTCTCTGGTGTTGGTCGTACGGTGCAGCCGAGCGAACTTTTGTGGTATAAGCGCAAAATCGAACTACCTAAACTGGCCGATGACCAGCGACTTATTCTACATTTTGAAGCGGTTGACTGGATGTGCGCGTGCTTTGTGGATGGCAAGCTTGTCGGCACGCATACTGGCGGCTACCTGCCATTTTCCTTTGATGTGACGAATTTACTTGGCTCGCCTGAAACGGGAGAGGCAACGGCAGACAGTGCGGACACTGCTGAGCTCGTGCTTTGCGTTTGGGATCCAAGTGATACCGGCTCTCAACTGCGTGGTAAGCAGCGACTCTCGCGTGGTGACATTTGGTACACCGCTCAGAGTGGTATTTGGCAAAGCTTGTGGTACGAGGTTGTTTCTGCGGTTCACATTGAGTCGCTAACGCTGAAGGGTGATATGTTTGGTGCGCTTGAGGTTAGAGCGAACGTGCAGGCAAGCGAGCTGGCCGGTGTACAAACGGACACGTTTAAGCTGGAGTTGACGCTCAAAGACGAGCTTGGACAAGACGTTCTTCTCGCCACACTTCCAGTGGACGAGGCAGGGGAGATATCCGCTGAGCTGCATGTGGATGACCCGCAGCTTTGGTCGCCGGAGAGTCCGCACCTCTATGCCGTGGAGGCAACACTTTGGCAGGATGGTGCGGTGGTCGATTTTGTTCGGAGCTATTGCGCGTTTCGTACTGTTGAGGTAAAGAAAGACGTGGCGGGCGTGCTAAGGGTGCACTTGAACGGGGCGCCGTATTTTGTTCGTGGCGTGCTGGATCAGGGCTATTGGCCTGACGGATTGCTGACGGCTCCGTCCGATGATGCGCTGGTATATGACATAGAGGCTATGAAATCGGCCGGTTTTAATACGTTGCGTAAACATATCAAGATTGAAAGCGAGCGTTGGTACTACCACTGCGACCGACTCGGCATGCTGGTTTGGCAGGATTGTGTTTCGGGTGGAAGCGCGTATAGTCCCTGGCACACGAGTCAGAAGCCGACGCTGTTCAGCTTTACCTGGGGTCGATTTGACGACACAACACCAAGTCATCACGAAGCTTTATCCGCAGGTAAAGATAGCTATCGCAAGGAGTGGACAGAAACTTGTCAGGAAATGGTCAAGCTCCTGGATGGACATCCTTCGATTGGATTTTGGACGCTCTTTAACGAGGGTTGGGGACAGTTTAATGCACAGGCTGCTACTGAGGCTGTTCGCGCCTTGGATGCAACACGACCAATTGATGCAACAAGCGGCTGGTACGACCAGGGATGCGGCGATTTCCTGAGCATTCACAATTATTTCCGACCGCTTCGTGCAGGTTGGCATGGAAAGCAACGGGAGAATCGAGCAGCAATAATTTCTGAGTTTGGTGGTCTGGCGCAGATGACATCAGGTCATACGTCACTTGACCATTCTTATGGATACGGGGATTTTGCCACAGTTGAGGATTGGCGAGGAGCTGTCCAAAAGCTGCTTGGAGTGGCGGAATCGCTGCAGGTTAAAGGCCTTGCAGGATACGTTTACACTCAGGTATCTGATGTCGAGGAAGAGGTAAACGGCCTGCTCACTTATGACCGAAAGATCAACAAGTTTGAAGGGCAGTAGCTGTCGGGTGTTGTTAAGTAATGCTCTACGGTGTCCGGTAGTCAAGCGATGAACAGTCGAGTGAAAGATGCCCAGTTGATTGAGCGGTGTCCAGTAATACCGAGTGCTGATTTTCGCCAAAGTGGTAAAAAATGCGTTTAGTTGGAGTTTCATTTTTCTGCATATCGTGTTTTCGCAGATAAAAAATTGCAACGGTGGTAAAAAATCGTCTTAGTTGGAGCTGAAATTTGATTTTTAAAGTTTTGATCTCCAACTAAACGGGTTTTTTACCTTTTTAGCCCCTTAAATTTTGCTCCGAAAATTGGATGATACGTAAAATTGAATATTTGAGTATAGATATTCATAGAATTGAATACATCTCTAGCGGGAAAAGGAATTTTGTAACTTAACACAAAAAACTCGCCTTCCAGAGGTCTATTTCTGGAAGGCGAGGGAAGTGTATCACTTCAGTTATGCATCATTGCACTTGGTCGCACGTATGTGCAGGTAGGCGCGTCATTCGCATCGCGGCGTTTCACGGCGCGTAGCTGCACGTTAAGCGCTTGCACCCGAGGTAGCATCTACGCCTGCACTTGGTGCGGGAGCACCAGCAGCAGGGGCGGGAGCGCCAGCTGGTGGAACAACTGCGCCGCTAGCGCTTACGAGGCGCTGACCTGTGGTTTGTAGGTACCAATCCAACCATGGCTTGAAGTTGAAGACAATCTCGTTGATGCCTGCATACGAGCCATCGGGGTAGTACATTGCCTGGTAGTTGTGGGTGTTGATGATGTCGGCTGGTGTACCTGGGACAATGGTGCGTACATACTCTTTGTCGCCGTTACGAAGCACTCCGATGACAAACTCAACGTTCTTCATACGACCCTCGGGAAGAGAGCTGTGAACTGTGGAAAGACGGTTGCCCGACTGCTCAGGAACGCGTTTTGCCAGCATAGTGTCTGGGTTGTCGTGAGCGTTGTTGTAGTAAAGGAACTGATTGTTGTCGTCCGCGTAAGTTAGCTCAAATGGCATTGCCTTCAGGAACATGTCAATCTGGTTGACCGTCAAAATGCCGTGGTCAAGCTTAACGTATGTGTCGCCCGAGACCGCGCCCACAAGCTCGGCGGCCTTCTCGACCCAATCAGGATCGTCGGGATCAATGCCCTGGATAGTGGTGGAAATTGAGTTGGTTACGTCCAGATCCTCTGGCGCGATTGGCTTTGGCTTCTTCAACTTGGAGACCACCTCTACGTATTTGACAAAGTTATCCAGGCAAAGGCCCAGGAAGCCGACGGTGCGCTCGTCGATAATGTTGCCGTCCTCGTCAAAAGCCTGCTTGGCCTTTCCAAGAAGGAACTCATTACCAGGCAAAACGTATGCGTTTACGCCCGGAGCATCCATAATCTTGCGCAGATGTACCTGCGCGCGAGAAGTTCCTTGGTCGTAGTAAGAAGCGCCGACAATCATGACAGGTTTGTTCTCGAACGGATGCACGTCGTAGGAGAGCCACTCGATGACACTCTTCAGTGCAGGTGAGATGGTGTGGTTGTGCTCGGGCGTAGAAATAATGACGCCATCAGCTCGGGTAATCTTGTTATAGAGCAGGCGGAGCTGGAAGTTCTCGTCCCACTTGAGGTCCTGGTTGAACAGAGGAATGTTATCAATCTCAAGGATCTCAAGCTCAAACTGCTTGGCAAAGTGCTTTTTGATGAAGTGCAGAAGCTTTCGGTTATAGGAAATCTCCGCATTTGAACCGACGATTCCGACAAATTTCATAGTAGTAGTTCCTTCCAGGCCTACAGGTTTTCCCAGTCAAAGTTCTCGGCCTCTTTGCGGAGAAGTTCGCGCGATGCGGCCATTTTTTCGTTGAGTTTCACAAACAGACGGAAATCGTCAAAGAGTAGGTCAAGCTTCTTGACGGTAGCTTTGTCCTTCAAGCTGCCCTTCTCGTCAAATGCCTGCTGGGCTCGGCCAAGCAGGAACTCGGAACCTGGCATGATTGCGGCCTTGAGCTCTGGAGCGTCAAGAATTTGGCGGAGCTGAAGCTGTGCGCGAGAAGATCCGAGCGTGCCCAGAGATGCGCCGACAATCATGACTGGCTTGTTGACCATAGGGAAGATGCCGTAGGACAGCCAAGCAAGCGCATTTTGCAGCACGGCTGGAATGGAGTGGTCGTACTCTGGGGTTGCGATGATGACGCCGTCGGCGGCCTCAATTTTCTTTGCAAGCTCTGAGACAACCTCGGGGACCTTCATCTTTGCGGGCTTGTTGAACAGGGGAATGTTGTCAATCTCCACCAGCTCAATAGTGGCCTTGTCGGCAAAGTGCTTCTGCATAAACTGCAGGAGTCTTCGGTTATTTGACTCTTTTGAATTGGTGCCAATAAGGCCAGCAAAGTTAAGCATCAAACTTCCTTTCTGAATTACGCAAGGAACTCAGGCGAGATTCCCGACGAATAATATACGCGATTATCAGTGGTTACTATGAGCGCCTCGATGCCTTTTTCTTGTTCCACTCGGGCAAGAAGCTGACGGGGTTTCTCGCCATAAAGGCGCGTGGTCCAAATTTCTCCATCAAGTGAGTTGTCCGAGATAATCGTGATGCTCGTAAGTTGCGTGTCAACTGGATAGCCTGTCTTGCGGTCAAGAATGTGGTGATAGGTGTGCTCGTTTACCTGCAGTTTCCTTTCGTAGGTACCGGAGGTCACCACGGACTGGTTGCAAATAGGCAGCACAGCAAGGTTGGTGCCTCGCGGTTGTCGCGGATTCTGGATGCCAATCTGCCACGGCCTGTTCGAGAGCACATTGGCGCCAATTGTCTTAATGTTACCGCCAAGGTTGATAAGGGCGGACATGACGTGCTGACTTTTCAGATAATCTGCAATTTTGTCGGCGATGTAGCCTTTGGCCAAGCATCCCAGGTCCAGCTTCATGCCCTCTTTGGCGAGAAACACGGTGCAGCTCAAAGAATCCAATTCAATGAGTTGTGGATCAGTAAGCGACAGCGCGTGCGTGACCTCGGCGTTATTTGGAATGCGAGCGTCAGAAAAGCCGATTCGCCAGGTTTGTACCAAGGGGCCAAGTGCAATGTTTAAATGACTTGCAGGTAGAAGACTTTGTTCTTTGCCAATTTGAATGAGCTCAAACAGCTCGGGGTCAACGGGGACAGGATGTTTGCCTGCTGCATGATTGATCTGCATAAGCTCGGAATTGGCGTCATTTGCGCTAAACCGCTGGTTATAGATGTTAAGGAGTTTAAAGACATCGTCAAGTAGCTGTTCTGCAGGACACTCCGCCTGCGAATCATTGGAGGGTGGCAATAAAGAAATGGTGATAGTCGCGCCCATCAGGTGAGTTGATCTGGAAATGTAGGTTCGTTCTGGCACGACTCTCCCATAGTGTCCAACAGCAGTTTGTTTAATTTTACCTGCAGATTGCTTAGCAGTAACTCTATTTTACGTTTGTTTATTGCGCTCATTTGTTGTATCCACAACATTTTGGCGAGAAACCCGATGAACTTGGAAGTGAAAACAACTTAAAGGCAACTTAAAGTCAATCCAAAAGCAACGTTCGTCGCCACGACGACTCCGTGGTACAAAACTGTGGAGTTAATTTGATTATTTATTCATAGGGATGTCTGTTTATTGTTGATATGTACTCATTCCAGTATCATTTTTTGCAGAAAGAACTGATCGAAGAATTATTCTTGGCTGACGCGTATACGCCAGCCAGTTTTTTGAAGGAGCATAAAAGAAGTGGAAAAAAGAATGGCTTGGTGTGCGCGTTTTTCTCGCCAGGAGTAATGAAGTTAAATCTACGCACTTTGTAGCATTAATTGAGCGCAATTTAGTCAGTTTTCAAAGTCTTTGTCCAAGATTGAAATAAAAAAATTTATTTGAACACGATATTTCTTTAAATATTTTGTCAAAAACCATTAGTATGTTTAGTGGAGCTTTGTATAGCTCCAGGGGTACGTTCGATAGGAAAGATGGGGTTGATATGAGCAACTTTAAGAAGTCGTTTGCAACTATGTTTGCAGCAATAATGATGCTCACTGGTATCATTATTTTAGGTACAAGCACTGTTGCAAAGGCAGTGACCTATCCGTTGTCGCAGAACATTGATTTTGGCGCTGACGGAGAACTTACTGTTAACCTTAAGCCCACTTCACCCACAACCGTTAAGGACAATGCAAACATCTCTACAGGTATCGAGATTGACGCAACTGGCCTTCATAAGCCAATCGACGGTCTTTACCTGGAGATTGAGGTAAACACCAAGCAGTCCTCTGAAAACGTCAATAACACCAACAACATTACTCCTAACACCTACCTTGATAACTTTGCTACCCCAGCAGCAGCTACTCAGCCTATTATCAAGCGCGAGGAGACCATCGTTACCCCTGATGGCAGGACCATTAAGCGCCTGTACCTCAACACTATCGATACCACCGTTAAGCTGGAGCTCCCTTACGTTATGAGCTTCAGAGACATGGTTACCCCAGCAGATTTCCAGCTCAAGCCAGTTGTTCGTGTGTACAATGCAGACGGCACAGAGCTTGCTAACATGCCTGATCAGACATACTCCATCACCTACGACAAGCCTTGGCTTATGAAGCAGGTTGCAGGTGAAGAAACCAACGATCAGCTCCTGTATGGTGGTATTAACGCCCCAGGTGATTCGTCCGCGCTTTCCAACGATAAAACTTCAGACGTCATCTTTAATTTTAGGCTTTACCAGTATCATCGTGCTTATCGCTCCATCATCATTACTGATACCCTGCCTACATACGTAAATGCAGCAGGTCAGACCGTTACTGCTCACTTTGACCCAGCTAAGAACCCTAACTGGACCCTCAGTCCTGATGGTCGTACCGTAACGCTCAAATTTGATATTCCTGCAGGAACCACGGTCCTTAACGACTACATTAGGGACAACCTTCCTGCATATTCACAGCTCAAGCTTTCCTTCCCAGGCGCTCGCTACCTCAACGGCACTAATCGCGTAATCTTCAACAACACTGCAACGGTTCAGGGCATACCTTACAACCCAAGTGCAGCAGAAGAGACTGTTGGCCAAGTCCCAGGCAACGAGCACAACTTTGATGACGACTCTAAGCAGTTCCGCCTTGCTGGTAATGATTTCAGCGGTAACGGCATGCTTAGCAAGCGCGGTCCCGTTACCATCCAGTACGACAAGAACGGTCTTGCTGTTAAGAAGCTTGATTACACTATCAAGTTGGTCAACAAGCTGGACACCCCACTCACCGACATCGAGTTCATCGAGGATGTTGCCAACACTGACAACCGCCTCTTCATGACTGCGTTGACCGGCAACCTTGTTGCAGTTGGCCAGCGAGTTGGACTCTCCATGGACCAGATTGAGGTCCGTGGCTACAAGGCAGACGGCAGCTACGACATCATTCCTACCAGGAAGAACGGTGCAAACTGGCTTTACCGTGCTGACATGAACTCGGCAAGCCAGCAGCAGCTGCAGTCCTACCTGGACCAGATCAACCAGGGCACGCTTGACCCATCCAATGCTTCCGCGGTGTCTCCTCAGTACAGGAAGATTGGTATTTACTTTAAGAACGTAACTCTGCAGCCAACCAGCAACATTGATTTCAACATCCAGATGATGTTCATGAATCCATTTGGCGAGGTTTACAGTGACAGACCTATTACCAACATCATCAAGGTCAATGCCAACAAAGTTAATACCGACGGTACCAAGACCCCAATGAACTTCTCCGCAAATTGGGATACTCGCTTTACTCCATTTAGCGAGAAGGTCTGGCTGTCCAAGTCCTCTTGGTACCAGCGTGTTGGTATGCCTAACGAGCGCTTTAGTGCTCGCGTGGGCTTTGCGCTGACAGAGCTTTCACCTGCTCGTTATTTGAAGAATCCAACCTTCGTTGATCTTCTCCCTGCAGGCGTTTCTTATGACGCGAACACCTCGGTTTCACCAATTGCTGACTCGCTGCAGCCTGAGAAGGTTGAGTACATCAGGAACTACAACGAGACCGGTCGCAATGCAATCAAGATTACCCTTCCATCTGGATACGTGTATCAGTATGGAACCATGGGTTATGAGATTAGGAACCTGGTAATCAACGACGACATCATTCCTTCTAAGGCCGAGAATGACGTTCTGAACAACAATAATGACGTCTACTTCTACGCCACAAACTGGACTCACGGCACACCAGATGACTTCTCTGGTATGTATAACGCCAGTAACTTTGTTCAGGATAATCTTGACATCAATATGAATGGTGTCACTGACGAGACTATTCTGAAGGCAACTGCAAAGGTTCTGGGTAACAACGTTGAGAGTATCCAGTCCGACAAGCATATTCGTAGCCTTGAGCCAAACATTGCTGGCGGCGGTGCATTCTACGGTAGGGCATTTACCTCGGCTACTATCATGACTGACTTTGGCGGCGTCACTGATACCAGCGGATTGTTCCAGTATCGTCTGAGCATTCGTAACTACTACAACACGCCAATGAACAAGATTCTTATGTATGACGTTTTGCCATACGTTGGTGATGGTAGGAACTCTGCATTTAGTAATACCCTTCAGGGTCCTATTGATCTGAAGATTGGTTCAACTGACGTCAGCTCCCAGTACGATATTTTCTATCGTACCGATGAGCACCCAGCTCAGAACGATATCAACGAGATTAACAGCCCAGAATGGACTAAGACTCCAGCTGACTACACCAAGGTAACGGCAATCAAGATTGTTGGTAAGGATGGCACTATTCTGCCTCCATACACCGTTCTATCTGCGGTTCTTACCATGAAGGCACCACTGTATGATCCAAACCTCTCCGAGGCTCTTGCATACAACGATATGAGCGTTATCTACAACAACGAAGCTGCTATGCGTCGTACCGAGAAGGTCGCAAACCAGCTTGTCGACATCATGGATGTCAAGGTAGAGAAGAAGTGGCTTGACGCTGACGGCAACGCAATTGCTCAGCCAGATGCTACCTCCATTACCGTAAAGCTTCTTGCTGACGGCGTTGATACTGGTAAGACACTTGACCTTACCGCAGCCAACAACTGGACTGCTTCGTTCACACACCTTCGTAAGTACACCGTTGAAACTCACAACGATGGTACCAGCACAAAGACTCCTATCGTCTACACTCTTGAAGAAGTAGGCACAGACGCTAATGGCATGGTCACTTACAATGGCAAGAAGTACAAGGTTACTGCTACTTCTGGTCAGGCAGATGAGAATTCACCAAACGATTCCGTTGCTCTGAGTGTTACTAACCAGCTGCAGCAGGAGAAGGTCTCCGTCTCTGGTAAGAAGATTTGGGACGACTCCAATAACAACGACGGCAAGCGCCCAGCTTCTATTGTTGTCAGGCTTCTTGCAGATGGTGTTGAGGTTCAGCACAAGACTGTTACTGCTGCAGATAACTGGGAGTACACCTTCTCTGACCTGCCTAAGTTCAATGGCAACACAGAGATTACCTACACCGTATCTGAGGATGCAGTACCTGACTACACCACAAGCATCAACGGCTTTGAGATTACAAACCAGCATGTTCCTGAGGCTATAAGCATTCCTGTTAAGAAGGTATGGGTGGATGATAATAATGCCCAGGGTTTGCGTCCTGCTAGTGTTAACGTCAGACTTTATGCAGATGGCACTCAGGTAGGCGAGTTTGATCTGAATGCAGGTAACAACTGGTCTCACATCTTCAACGGCCTACCACGTTACACTGCTGGTCACGAGATTGTCTATACCGTCAAGGAAGACACAGTTGCTCATTACTCTGCTTCTTATTCTGGTTCTTCAGCTACTGAGCTTACAGTTACCAACACCATTGAAGGCAAGGTTTCTGTCCCAGTAACAAAGAAGTGGATTGGTGCACCTGCTGATAGCGTAACTGTTCATTTGCTTGCTGACGGCGTTGAGGTTCAGAGCGCAACTCTGACCGCTGCAGACAACTGGCAGCATACGTTCAGCAACCTTAACCAGTACAACAATGGTGCGCTGATCAACTACACCATTACTGAGGATGCAGTTGATGGTTACACCACGCAGATTACTGGCGACGCTACTAACTATGTAGTAACCAACACCAACATGAAGACTCGCGACATTCCGGTCACCAAGGTTTGGGAGAACCAGGAAGGCGACTCTGCTGAGATTGTTCTGTATCGTGATGGTGTCGAGGTTGATAGGGTAACCATCACCAAGGCTGACGACTGGAAGCACACCTTCAGCAACCTTGAGTTCTACGACAAGACTGATGGTCACGAGTACGCATACACCATCTCCGAGACTCCTATTTCTGGCTACACAACCCAGATTACGGGTAATCAGGACGACGGTTTCACAGTGACCAACACTGCTCCTGTTGTTCCTCCAACCACACCTCCTACCACTCCAGAGCCTAAGAAGCCAGGTCTTCCTTACACTGGCGACGCCTCAGGCATTGCTTCAATCGTTGGAGCTGCAGCTCTGTCCCTGAGTGGTCTTGGTATTGCTCTGAGAAGAAAGAACAGCTAGTAGCCAGTTTTTCGCTCGCTGATAGCTAACTAAAAACAGGCTCCTGGTAAAACCAGGAGCCTGTTTTGCGTGGCATACGTAAAGTTCTCGCACGCAGCATGCAGAAAAATGCGGTGATGCCGCTAACCTGGCTTTTTGTAAGGCTTCTGTATTTACCACAGCGCCAAGTGGTAAAAAATGCGTTTAGTTGGGGGTTACATTTTTCTGCATACGCGTTTGCCCAGGAAAAACTTTTAACTATGGTAAAAAATGCGTTTAGTTGGGCATCAAATAACGAAATTTAAATTTTCATCCCCAACTAAACGGCTTTTTTACCTTTTTGGGCACTAAAATCAGTACCCTAAAAATGCGGTATTCACGATTATGAATAAACAGACTCCATTATGCAGGAATCAAATTACCCTAACAATTTTGACGACTCTGGCGGTATCAAGTTATCTTCATCCACCGAAAACTTAGCGTGCAGCAAAGAATTATCCAGCAACACGATATAATTTTAGGTAGTTTCTAGTTATTTCCTGTACTGCAAAACGTGGAGGTAAAAGGTATATGAGAAGCATTTTTGAGGATCGACAGGTATCAATTAAGTGCGACGATAAGTATTCTTATACCGTTACAAAAGATGGTCTGGCTTATGTTCCAGGTAATGGAAAGCCAGAGGTCAAGGTTTTGTTTTCAGAGGTCGGTTCAACCTTCTTACTGAATTATTGCAGCTCAAACGGTCCTTACGAGATTACCTTTAAGGATAACGATGGCCATAATCTCGTTAGCATTGACACAGACCTTAAGCTTCGTGAATTTGGACACAACATCCTAGATACAAAGACTATCATCCTCGCTTTTGCAGCTAATAAGCTTACTACCGAGTTCCCCAATAACCTTGATACGTTAAACACCAAGCTCGGGTTTAGCCTCAAAGAGAAAAAGATTACTATCGCAAATGGCGTGATTTCTGGAGCAAAGCATCAGGTCAAGCTTTCCGACATTCGTCGAGTTCAGTGTGTTGCTGGCGGCGCTCTCAACAATCTCTTTGTCTTCACTAAGGAGAAAGGTGGCTTCTTTGATAGGGCAGACATTGTAGTTCCTGTCAACGAGCTCACAGTTCCTATTCTTGAAGCAGCAATGAGAAGAAATACTGGTCACGGTATCGATTTCTCTAGGGGCAATGGCTTCGACCAGCCAAACAGCAACTTCATTATTATTCGTTATTTGGACTCTAGCTTCTTCGAGACTGCTCCTGGCGTCTTCAAAGAGGATTGGCAGAAGGACGCTTACGAGTTTGTTAAGTCCTTTGGCTATGATCTTCAAACCATGCTAGGGGAGTAATCTCTGGCGAGAAAAACGCCTTGTCCAAGAAAACAGCCGCCCTCTTTTGAAGGCGGCTGTTTTTGTGTGCGAGAAGATCGCTCTAGCAGTTGGGTCTTACTTCTGCTTGCGAGCCCTTAGTGCAAAGCCGAGAGCGGTGATGCCAGAAGCAACCATGCCAACAGAAGCAATTACAAGCTCAGCGATATCGCCGGTATCTGGCAGAACACGCTTCTTCTTGGTCTTAGAAGGCTTGTGTGGATCAGATCTAGGAGTTGGCTCAGGTTCAGGTGTTGGCTGAGGCTCAGGCTCTGGATAGTCGTTGGTGAAGACTAGAGGAGGCGTGCTGCTGCAATCACACTGATCAACGTCTGTAACAGTTCCGTCTTCGGCAGTTTTTGTAATGTGATAGGTAAAGTTAAGCTCTCCATCATCAGTCTTGAAAACAGTATAGGTAAGAGTGTAGAAAGACTTGTCGTAAGTAACCCTCTGGTTAGTGCCGGTAACCTCTTTGATGGTGTAAACATAGGTGCCAGGCTGCGTAAAGACTAGCTCACCGAAGTTATTATCGCCAGAAACTGCAACAGAGGTCTCAACGCTATCTGTTGTTGCGTTGTTTGGCATTGGGTAGGAAGGATCGTTGCGGGTGAGCGTGAACTTGAAGATATCCTGAGTTGTTGCAGTGCGTGGGTTGCCGCCGTTGTCGTCAGGGAGAACTGATGGATAGTCGGTTGGAGCATCTGGTGCGTTACCAGTAACAACCTTCTGGACAACTGGATAGTCCCTGGCTGGCAGTGGATCAGGATAGACATTAGTAAAGACAGCGCCTGGTGCATCGTTATACTCGCCAAGGTCAACGGTAGTAACGTTTCCGTCCTCGTCAGTCTTGGTCATAGTACGTGTTGCCTCAAGCTGGCCAGTACCGTCATCAACAACGTTGTAGGTAACGGTGTAGACGCTCTGATCGTACTGGATGTTCTGGGTGCCGGTAACCTCTTTGATGGTGTACACGTAGGTGCCAGGCTGAGTGAACGTAATGTTGCGGAATACAGCGTCGCCACCGAGAAGCCTGCGTGTACGAGCGGTATTGCCGGTAGATCCCTCAGGCATAGGGCTGGATGGATCAAGGCGTGTCATCTCAAAGATAAAGACGTTAGGAGCGTCGCCCTCATCTTCAGAGCCGTTTGCCAGGAAGTTGTTGATCAGACTCTCGGCAAAGCTGCCGCTTGCGGTGTCGTCAGCGTTTGCAGTGTTTGCGGTACCTGCTGCGCTGGCTGCGCTTTCAGAGCTTGTGTGTAGGAATGAGCCAACCAGAGACGCAGGTGAAGGCCCTCCAGGTATAGGAACAACTGGGTAATCGCCTTCGACAATCTTGGTAACGGATGGCGTCACAATAGCAGGCCTGACATTGTAGACATTTACCAGCGACTGAGTGGTGGTGTACTGCTCAACGCGAGAAATACTACTTCTAGTTGAAACGTAGGAATTAGGAACGTTCTCGGTGATGGTGTACGAAACAGTATCAGCAGCAGTATTGTCTACGTACTTACGAAGGCCCTTGTAGACGATGGTGTAGGTGTTATCGCCATTATCGGTAACCTCAGGCGCAATGGTGTGGGTATCAAGGTGCTTATCGTTAGAGAGAACCAGATTGTTAGCACCAAAATCAGCTGTGGATGGGCGCTTACCAGCTGCATTGTTGTTATCGTCCCAGACCTTATTGATCTTGAGGTCAATGCCTGCATAGCTCAGAGCGTGAGTGGAGAGGGTACGAGTGGAGTGGTTACCAGCAATGTCGTAGTCAAGAACGCTGCTGAATACACTGCGATTACCGTCGTAGGAAGCATCTACGTTATCGGCAACCTTGTACGTGACGTCAACAAAGCCGCCGCTATTTGCAGCAAGTGCGTGCGTTGAAGTAAACAGCACCATGTCGGCCTCAGCAGGATTGGTGACTACGGTGTAGTCGCCAGGCTGTGGAGCATGGTTTGCAGTGTAGGTAACACCAGGGTTCAGCTTGATGTACTGGTAAGAGAAGTTGGAAGAAGAGCTTACGCCCTCAAGTGTCAGAGGAAGCTGGGTTGCACCTTCTGGATTGATGCCAGCGCCACGGTTTACAGACTTGGAAAGCAGTGGAACAAACAGCTGTGTGGTATTTGCGGTGTTACCGGTGTTATTGCGGACAGCAATGTGGACAGTAGCGGTGTCATCGCGCTGCATAACAGGGGTAGTTGCGCCTGGATTAGCGGAGTCGTACGTGTAATCAGTTACGGTTCCAGAGACGGCATCCTTTACAGAAAGGGTAGATGCAGCGGCAATATCGGATGCCTGAGCAATGTTGATACCAGGGCGCTCGGAGAGAGAAACCATGTCCTCGCCAGAGTTTACGCTGTTACCAAACAAGTTGGTGTACTTGTGAGTGTTCCAGTTGCTGCGATCCCAGTGCTCGGCCTTAATCTGAGCGCCAATCTCCTTGAAGTCTTTGGTGGTAATGCCAACAAAGTCGTTGATGTGATAGATGCCCTTGGCTGCAAGATCGGTGGTGTGGACATCCATGCTCAGAGTCATGTTCTTGCTGGTAAAGTCTGGCTGATACTGGCCGCGAGTCTCATCGCCAATATCAATGGTGTACTTCCAAACCTTAACAGCTACGCCGTCCTTATCGTACGTTCCTACAAACTCAGGAGCGCTGAGCGTGCCATTGGAAACGGTGAGGTTGCTGTAGGTAAAGCCTTCAGGCATGATGACGTAGAGCACTGGCTCCTGAAGAGGGTTCCAGTCCCAGTTAGCGTCGTCAATGCGGCCAGAAATCTTGAAGGTCTCGCCGCCGTTAATCTGGGTCTTATCGATGTTGCCAACGCCGTTAAGAACCTTAGGTGCGCCGGACTTAGCGGTCAGCGTAACGCCTGCGTCAGGAGTGGTACCGGTGTCGTAGAGCTTGACGTTAGTGACAACGTCGGCGTTAGTACCCTTCTTCCAAGAGCCATAAACGCCATTGGAGATGTAGCTCCAGCCGTAGTACTCGTCAGTGACATGCTTGTTGTTTGGATTCCATGTATCGAGAAGATCGCTCATTGGTCTAATGCCATCGTATCCGCCAAGAATTGGACCAAGGTCAACCTTGATGGAAGTAATGGAGGTATTGATATCAAGACCAAGGGCAGTGTTGGTGATAAGTGCGGAGACACCAGAGGTACGCAGAATGCTTGGGTCAGCAGTTCCGCTCGTGCCGTCTGATGCGGTCCAGTGGATTGGACCATAGGTCATACCAGCCTTGTAAGGGATGGTGACGCCGCGGATGATAGCGGTCTGGTTCTGATCGATGGTCATCTCGAGCGTCTTTGGAGCGGTGTCTGAGGAGAGCTCGTTCTTGATGAGGTAAGTGCCAAGACGAACGTTGTAGGTATCGTTTTTCTTGTATGCCCAGTTAGGAGCTGTGTCGACAAGAGCGTGTGTGGTAAGACGCTCTGGGTTAAGACCGTCAATTACGGTAACCGTAAGCGTAGAAGAAGCGTTTGCGGAGGTACGGTTGACGTTTGGAGTGTCATTCCAAACGGACATAGTGAGGTTCTTAATGGTGACGTTAAAGGTTGAGTTGTTAGGTCTGGTGCTTGATGCAGGAACCTTAATCTGTGGCTTAAAGGTTGGGGTACCTGCGTAAGAGCCTGGCTCGTTCCACTCAACTGTTGCGGTCTTGTTAGTGCCATCATCGGTGGTAGAAACAATGGTACCTGCAGTGTTGTAGAGGCTGGTTTCGTTGACACCAACAAGCTCCATATCGCTTGGGTAAACAACCTGAACCGTAGTCTTGCTGTTTGCCTCGGTGAGTACCTTAGAGCCTGTGGTAGAAACCTGCAGGGTAGAGGTGGTACCACCCTTAGAGAGAACCTCGGTGGACTGATCAGCCCAGAAACCATAGGTCATGGCGTCAGCTGCAGTAACAGATGAGGTATGTGGATCAATGTTTTGTGTTGCAGCGGTGCTCAAGTTAACACGAATTGCATTTGCGATAACCTGGCTTGCGCTCTGGTTCTCAACAGCGTCATCAAGCTTGAACTGAATCTCTCCCCTGGAAGAGACCTGGGTAAGGCCGTTATTGGTCATGTAGACCAAATCACCACTGCGGTTCTTCTCGGAACTTGCGCCAGGATAGCCGTAAGGAAGGGTTCCTGTTCCCGTAGGTGCGGTAACCAGGTTAGAGAAACTGGTGTTTGAGATGCCACCAACGGTAAACGTTGCACCTGGAAGGCCTGTGACGTAGAGTCCATCTCCAAACCTCACGTTGAGGTAGGTTGGGGAGAACTGCAACGATGCAGGGATTGTGTAGCCAACATTCAAGGCGTAGGTGACTCCCGCCTTAAGCGCAGGGGTTTGACCTGCAAGAAGGTCAGCAACTTGGGCGTGAGTCGACGCATCTTCAATGCTCAGAGCATTGATTTGAAGACCTGTGGTGTCTTCTGCGTAAGCCACGCTAAGGTTGGGCAGCAATGCTGCGACGAATGCAACGGCAGCTAAAAGCAATCCCGCTACAATCCTTGCCTTACTTTTCATAGCACATCCTAACTAGAGCAATACAGAACCAATCACTTTCTTTCTTACTTATTCTTACGACGCTTAGTAATGCCAAGTGAAGTCATTACAGCGGTCATACCAGCGAGAAGTGCAGCAAGAGGTGCTGCAGCAGAAGCGTCTCCGGTGTATGGAGTCTTCTGCTTCTTTTTCTTAGATGGCTTAGTTGGAGTAGAAGGAGTCTCTGGAGTCTCTTCCTCTGCAACAGTAATGGTTAGCTGGATTGTGTCGTTATCAGTTGCAACGGCGTCCTTACCATCTGGCCACTGGACACCATTCCAGGTGAACGAGAAGACCTTGCGGTTGCCAGCTGCGGAATCAGCAATAGCGCTGAAGGAGCCGGTAACGGTGCCGACAGCGGTGAGCTGGGTGCCTGCAGCAACATTGGAGTCAATGGTGACGCCAGGAATAGTGAGCTTCATCCAACCATCGTTTGCGCTAGCCTCGTCAACAATGCGCTCGAGGTCAGAGTACGTTCTAATGGAGGAAGGATCGCTGAGCTCAAAGGTGACGGTAACCGTACGACCGTTGACCTGGACATCGCTGACCTTAAAGCCGCTACCAAAGTTGGAAGTCTGGATGGTGTTGGCATCAAGGTTGCTTGGAAGCGTCATTCCCTCAGGAACAGTCAGAGTTGCTGTGAACTTGAACTTCAGGTTGCTCAGCGTAATGGTGTCATGGTTGGTATTAGGGTAGGCACGCTCAATGTTGTTCATCTGCTCCTGGATAGAAGAAGCAAGAATTGAACCAGTGAGGTTAAAGGTAGAACCTGCCTTCATAGTGATGACCTGGTCATGCTCGGTATTCTCGTCAGCAAGCATATCAGCAGGAAGGTTCATCTCAATTGGGTTGTTCACAATCAGAGTCTGCTGAATGCCGGCACCACGAGGGTCTCTGCTTGCAGCAATCTGAACGCCGTTCCAAGAAAGTTCGAACTTCTTGGTGACGTTGGTGACGGTGTTCTTTGCAAAAGACTCAAAGGAGCCAGTAAGAGTACCTGTAGCAGTGAGCTCCTGACCATTGGTTACCTGAGTTGGGTCAAGTGTGAGACCATCAACAGTTACGGTAAGAGGTCTTGCAATCTCTGTGGTAGCTGCATCGTCTTTGCCAACTGTCTCGACAGCGTCTTTGAGCTGCTTGTAGTTGGTGTAAGTGCCCTTGAGCTTCAGGGTAACGGTAACTTCCTGACCGTTCACGGAAACGTTTGTAACCTCAAAGAGATTACCAAGGCCAGAGGTAGTTACTGTTGGATTAGCTGGGACAACAACGCCAGCAGGAAGCGTGAGCTTTGCAGTAAAGGTTGAAGTTGTGCCAGAAAGCGTAATCTTGGTTAGGTCGTCGAGGCCGCCAGCAATGCCGTTCTCAAAAGCGCTCATCTGATTAATGACGGAAGTAGCGTCAATAGCGCCTGTAAGACTGAAGCTCTGGTTGTTGGAAACTTCCTTGATCTGAGTGGTGTTGCTCTGAGAGTCACTCCACATATCAGCAGGAAGATCGCTCGTAAGCTCTACTCTCTGGATGGAAGGATCTTCTTTCCACTTGAGGTAGTAAGTGGCATCGTTAGTAAGCGTTGCGCCACCGTTAATGGTTGCAGGGGAGTTGCCTGCAGCGTCGGTGAACCAATAGTGGTAGTTCTGACCAATAACAATGCCCCAGAATGTTACAGGGGTTTCTGCGTTGTCCAGAATGTGGTTCTCAAAAGTTGCAATATTTGTGTAGGCAGTATTGGTGTTAGAGCTGGTTGGACTTGCAATTCCATCAGTAGACGTGGTCAGAGTATTGCCGCTGAGATTCTGCAGTAGAGCATTAATGGTGGTCTGCTCAGCAACAGTTGGGTGAGTCTTGATAGTTGCAACTTCTCCGCCGTTTGCATCGGTAGTGATGTCAAAGACGTTTGGATTCTGCTTAAAGACGCTGTTTGCAGAGAAGGTTCCACCATTTGCCGAGAAGGACACGGTAAGGTGCTGCTCCTCCCAGTCTGCGTACAAATCAACGGTATCAGTACCTGCAGGAACAGCCAGGTTGGAATTAGCTGCAACCTCGTCACCAGCGCCGTTTGCCTGGGTGGTCCAACGCTTGAAGGTCTTTCCAGCGATATTGAAGTTATTGTCGAGGTTGTTGACCTCAGCGTCAGAACGGACCGTTACGGTACGGCTAGCGTTGGTAGCAACGCGATCAATAACAGAGACACCGTTGCCATTGTGGTATCTGACGTAGAGCCAAGAGGTGTTAGCTCTCCAGTGTGGATAGACTGTCATGTCAGAGGTGACCTGGGTATCAGCGGTGAACTGGTGCTCGGTACCAGCAGCGTCGGTGTAGTACCAGCCGTCAAACTCCTGACCACTTGCATAAGGATCTGCAGGTAGGGTAGTGGAGCCTTCTGCTACAGAAGAAGCAGTTGCAAGAGAGTTGCCGCGCATAGCAAGAGCAGTCTTGTTAGCAGTAGTGCCGTCAGCAAATGTTGGGTTGACGCCGGTAACGCCTGGGGTATTGAGGTCAAAGGTAACGGTTGCGGCAGGTGCCCAAACGTGCTTCTGACCATCGCTTGAAGCGTTAGCAACTGGGTAGGTATAGGTTGCTCCGTTAGCATTAATGAGGCTCAGAGAGTTAGTTGATGGGTCAGCAAGGGTAAAGAGCGAGAGAACCTCGTTGCCGTTAGCTGCACCGTTTGTAGGGATAGTGCTACCAAAGCCACTGTTGTAGCTTGGTGCGTATTTGAGCAGGTAAGAGCCGCCAACAACGTTGTAGTTCTGACGAGTTTGGCCAGCGCCGTTATCGGAGTTCTTGGTAGCAGGGGTTTCTACCAGGCTGTTTCCGGTGAATTGGATGGAGCCGTTAGTCTGGGCTCCAAAGAGGGCACCAGAGTTACGACCATCTCCCTTAATCGTGGAGTTGTTAATGATGACGTCACCAGTGTTGACGTTAAGGCCGCCAGTTCCACCGTTAGTGAAGTTAAGGGTTGAGTTAGTAACGTTTACTGTTCCACCAGCTACACCAACAGAAATGCCAGAAGTTGAGCCAGCATTTGCGTTGATGGTGGAGTTAACAATATTGGAAGAACCCTGAATGGTCATACCCGTAGCGCCGTACCATGAAGGGTTAATGGTCAGAGTAGAGTCATTCATGTTGAGTTGGTTGACATAGAAAGTCTGACCAAAGCCTTCAACAGTAAGATCTGTGTTCTGAAGGTTGAGATTACGAGCATCGTTCCAGGTACGAGCTTGAGAAGTTACCTTGATGGTAGCGTTTTTGAAGGTGACACCAGACTCAAAGAAGTTTGTATTGCTCTTATCGTCAGCGGTAATAGTAACGCTGTTCTTGTTGGCAGATCCCTCAACGGTTCCGCCAAGGGAAATGCCACGAGTACCGCTTGCACCTGCGTTGTTTCTAAACACATAGGTACCATCGGTGATGGTTGAGCCATCTTGTGCAGTTAGTGCGGTTTTGAAGCCGGACATGGTAAGGGTGCCCGTACCGGTCAGCGTTGAGCCAGGTGATAGAACCAGACCGTCAATGCTGTTTCCAGTGCCAGTAAGCGTTGCACCCTCAGATTCAATTTTGAGTGTAAGACCAGAAGGAATGGTAACCGTAGAGGTCAGATTAAGGTTGCCTTTGAGATGAATGGTGTAGATTGAAGAAGTTTCTCCCCACAGCTCCAGTGCTTTCTCGAGAGATTTAACAGGATCGGAGCTGGAGCCCTCGTTAGTATCGCTACCGTTGGTTCCGTCTACCCAGAGCTCAGTTGAGATGTAAGAAAGGCTTCTTGTAACACGGCGAGAAGATCTTTCTGCAGGAGCAGCAGTCTGCTCAGAGGTCTGCTGGTTGGAAGTAGCTTCTGCGTTAGCGGTGGTTTCAGCAGAGGTCTCTGCTGTTACTTCAGAGGTTGAGGCAGTTGCATCACTTGTTTGAGTTGCTGCAACTTCTTGCGTCTGAGCTACCTCTTGAGTGCTAGCAATTTCTGCTAACGCTGAAGAAGGGACCAAAGAGAGCGCGAGTACCAAAGACATAGCTGTCTTTGCCCCTTTGCTTGCAAAGTTCTTGTTTTTTCTTTCCATACCTACCCCTAACAAATAGTGAATACCCCAACAAAATTTGCAATTAAATCTTGTGCTGAAAGTGATTAGTCACGATAAGCACGATAGAGATAAATGACACATATTCAGTACATTTTTCGTATAGACAATTATCTATTATTTTGATAAAAATTGTTAGCTCAACCAGCGATTTTTATAGTTTGAACACATTTCAAAAAACGTTTTCATCTCATGTTATATAAATAATTTAATCAAAATATTTGGTACGTTGAAAAATGGCATTTAAATTGCTCTATTTTTAACGATTTTCTCGACATTTGTCATAAACGTGCAACGGATAAAAATTGCAATAGAAATGTATTAAATTTTAAGACAAATGTGAGTTATGCGGAAACTGAATAGCGGAAGCTGGATAGTTAACAATTTCATGAAATTTGAGCTTCAAAATTCTCAAGCAAGAGAGGCTGTGTACACTAAGAAAAAGATAGTTAAAGGGATGTACAATCTGCGCAAATAATGCGTGAGAGATACGTTTGAATGTGTTGAGCGGGGAGTTATGGACTCAAAAATTATCGATGACGCTTTGGACTTTGTAAAAGAGGTCTTCTCCACAGATTTTAGTGGCCACGATTACTTCCACACGTTGCGTGTGTACAAAATGGCTGTAAGAATTGCGCAGGAGGAAGGAGCAAATCAAGAGATTGTTGCCCTTGCTGCGCTTTTGCACGATGTTGATGACATCAAGCTTTCTCCAGAGACGCATGAGCATAAGGATAGGGCCGTTGATTTTCTTCGCCAGCATGCTGTCGACGAGGCCACTATCCAGGCAATTTGTACCGCAATCGATGAGGTTTCTTTCTCGGGAACAGACTCGGTAGTTCCTTCAACGCTTGAAGGTATGTGCGTTCAAGACGCAGATCGCCTGGACGCGCTTGGAGCAGTTGGCATCGCACGCACCTTTGCTTATGGCGGAAGTCACGGTCGTGGTATGTATGACCCAGATGAGCCACCGACCCTTAATATGAGCGGCGAGGAGTATCACTCACACAAATCAACGTCGCTTAACCACTTTTACGAGAAACTCTTTTTACTGGCAGACATGATGAATACGCGCAGTGGCAAAGAGCTAGGAAAAGCTCGCGAGAAGTACATGCGTGAGTACGTTGACCAGTTCTTAGATGAGTGGAACGGTAAACGTTAAGATATAGGTTTTAGCTATATGAATTAGTTAAGTATTTGTATTTCACAAGTGAAGTGTTGATTGTCATACTGGTTTCTCGTAAGCAGTTCTAAGGGGTCATTATGGCAATCAAAAATGATAAAACTACTCCACATCGCTTTGATGTTGTTGGTAGCTTTCTTCGTCCAGAGAATCTTAAGCAGGCTCGTATTCAGTTTGAAAAAGGTCAGATTGATGCATACGAGCTCAAGCAAGTAGAGGACAAAGCTATTACAGAGCTTATCCAAAAGGAGAAACAGGCAGGCCTTAAAGTCATCACTGATGGTGAGTTTAGACGTGCAACCTGGCACCTCGATTTTATGTGGGCGTTTGAAGGTATTGGCCATGCGCCAACTAATACTGGACTGCCTTTCCACGATGAGACTGCAGAGATTGACGACACCTTCCTCGTAGGAAAAGTGGAGCTCACCAAAGAGCATCCCTTTATAGAGCACTTCCGCTTTGTCCAGCAGTTTGAGGACGAGACAACTGTTGCCAAGCTTACTATTCCTGCACCAGCACAGTTTATTGAGCAGTTCATTATGCCCATGAACCGTGAGCAGACTAACAAGTACTATGCCAACGACCAGGACCTTCTTGAAGATATTGTTGCTGGCTACGGTGCGTTTATTAAGCAGATATATGCTGCAGGTTGTCGTAATCTTCAGCTTGATGACTGCTCATGGGGCGTGCTGGTTGACCCACGTGCAGAGCTTTTCTTTGGCGCTGACCAGAAGGGTCTTAAGAGGATCAAAGCACTGCTCTTGGAGATTAATAACCGCGTTCTTGATGCAGCTCCAGCTGACCTGACTATTAACACACACGTTTGTCGTGGCAACTTCCATAGTACCTGGGCTTGCGAGGGCGGCTATGACGATGTGGCCGATACTCTTCTTGCTCAAGAGCACGTAAACGCGTTCTTCTTAGAATTTGATGATCATCGCTCCGGTGGCTTTGAGCCCCTGGCTTCTGTTCCAGCTGGTAAAAAAGTTGTGCTTGGTCTGATCACCACCAAGCACGCCCAGCTGGAAGAGAAAGCCAAGGTTATTGAGCGTATTCATGAGGCAGCTCAGTACGTACCTCTGGAGAACCTCTGCCTTTCTCCTCAGTGCGGCTTTGCAAGCTGCGAGATTGGTAACAAGCTCACCGAAGATGAGCAGTGGGCAAAGGTTGCGCTTGTGAAAGAAATTGCCGAAGAGGTTTGGGGCTAAATATCAGTTGGTAACGATTTATCTGCGACTTACATGCCGTTTACCGAAGAGTTTCTGACCATACGTTCTTCTCGACTCCTGTCCACTAAAATGGACAGGAGTTTTTTATTGGAGCTAGACTTCGGAGGCAGTATGCCAAGCGAGAAGACCCGCTGCTTGCATCTTGTAAAAATTTTTGAGGAAGAAACTGATGACGATCATGGCTTAAGTACTCCTCAGCTTATTGAAAAGCTGGCAGAGCGTGGTCTGAGCGTGGAGCGTAAAACGCTGTACGACGATATCAAATCGCTGCAGAATTTTGGCTACGACATTCAGTCTTATCAGCGCCATCCTGTTGAATACGGCCTGGCAACCAGGAAGTTTCAGGCTGAAGAGCTCATGCTGATGGCAGACGCTGTGCAGTCATCAAAGTTTTTGACGGAGCGCAAGGCAAATAACCTGGTGAGCCTTATTGGAGAACTGGGTGGGAAGTCTACCTCTGATACGCTCAAGAAGCGTATCCATGTTGAGGGTCGTATTAAGTCGCAAAATGAATCTGTGTTTTATGCACTCAATGCTATTCAAACGGCACTTTTGCAAAAGAAAAAGGTTTCGTTTAAGTATCGTAAGAAGGGCTTTAAGGACAAGGTTATTGAAGAGCTTCCCGTAAGAGAAGAAACGCCTGTTCAACTTACGTATATTGACGATTTCTACTATCTTATTGTGTGGAACGATAAGCATCAAAACTTTGTCAATTATCGTGTGGACCGCATGTTTAGACTTGAGGTCTCTGATGCTGACGCCACGGTTAACGAGCAAATCAAGCAGTTTGATATAGACAAGTATCAAGAGCGCGTCTTTGGCATGTACTCGGGCGAGGTTGTTGAGGTCACACTTCGTGTTAATGAGCGCGTGATGTGCTCGGTGTATGACCGCTTTGGCAAGAACATTATTTTGAACAATCCAAGTTCTGATGGAAGTACAGCTGACGTGCATGTTTCTGTAATGGAAGCTCCAACGTTTTACGGCTGGCTTGCAACCTTTGGAACAGATATAGAACTGGTAGCTCCAAAGAAGACCAGGCAGAAATATCAAGAGTACTTGAGTGGAATTCTTCAGAGCTACCAATCAGAGAAAGAGGATTAGCTAAACCAGGCCAAAACAAGTAGTCTTTCTCGCACCAATTAACGAGCATCAATGACGTAAAGACCTGCTTTAACAAGAAGATGACCATGGTGATCACTGAGCTGCGTAATCTTGCAGGTAACAATGTTTTGATGTCCGTAGAAGAGCAAAGTACTCCAGAGAGAATTGCTTTCTCTAGGAACAAAGCCCAGCTTGTGGTCATTAGAGTACAGAGCAAGAGCCTCTGGGTCGTAAGGGTTATCGCGTTCAGGAACAATGGTTAAATCTGAGCCAAGTTTAAGCTGATCAAAGATAAGAGGAGCGTCGTAGTAGGGAAGACCGGAAATAACAAAGGAATCAACAAGCTTTGTAGGACTGTACATAAGAGCCTCCTTAGAAGATGTTGAGAACAGAATACGGATTTGTTAAAGAATGAGTGTCCAACAGATTGGACAGTAATATAAAGTCATTAAATAACAAAAGGTTGTGAGGGAATTTGTATGATTACCACTAAGAGATTGTTTCTTATTCCATGGCATGCATCCGATGCTAAAGAGCTCTATGAACTGGCAAAAGATCCAGAAATTGGTCCACTTTGTGGATGGGAACCTCACAAAACTTTAGAAGATTCCAAGCAGGTTCTTGCAAACGTGCTGTCCGATAAGTCCTGTTATGCCGTAAAAGACATGAGGACCGGTCATCTAATTGGTTCAATGTCGTTGGATTTTGAAGAAATTCTTGATTCAAAGGATTCCTCAAAGCAGCTGCATCAGGCAGAAATTGGCTATTGGATTGGTCGTCCTTATTGGGGACAAGGATTGGCACCTGAGGGCGCTCAAGCTCTTAGTGCATATGCATTTGAAGAGTATGGTGTTGATCAGGTGATTATTAGATATCTTGAACGCAATAAGAAGTCTGCTTCCGTGGCTCGTAAGTGCGGCTTTACGGAGACGGGAATTTTTACTGACTTAAATAAATATACAGGCAAAGAAGAGCAGTTTGGCATCTCCATGCTTACAAAAGCAGACTGGGAACGTGTTCAAAAATAGCAGTTGTTCTCGCTATTTTGTGTGTTGTTTTTAAATGTTGCATAAGGCAAACTCGTATATGCAACGACAAAACTACACGTAAAGTAAATGAAACAGTTAGTGGACTAAAGATTCTGCTTGTAAGAAAAGCGAGAGAAGTTTTATATGATGATTAACAAACGCCTCATTGCGCTTATTGAGGAGAGTAAAAAATACATTGGCTTGACCGTGCTTTACCAGTGGATTGCGCTGCTTGCCAATATTGTATTTATGTATTCTCTGGCAAGAATGATACAAGCCCTATTCATGGATTATTTTGTCCTCGAAGAGCAGTTGGTGTTTATTGCACTCTGCCTTATTGCTATTGTAATCAGGTATTTCTGCAAACTTGCTCAGCACAAGACAAGCTTTTATGCAGCAAAAAGGGTTAAAAAGACCCTTCGCGAGAAAATCTATCAGAAGCTTTTAGAGTTTGGTCCCTCGTATAAAAATTCATATGCGACTAGTGAGATTGTTCAGCTGGCAGTTGAAGGAGTAGATCAGCTAGAAACCTATTTTGCACAGTATCTACCTCAGTTTTTCTATGCTGTTTTGGCTCCGCTCACACTTTTTCTTGTTTTGCTCCTAATTAGTCCGGTAGTTGGCATTGTTTTGCTGGTATTTGTACCGCTCATTCCAATGACTATCGTTCTTATCCAGAAGTTTGCAAAGAAGCTTTTGTCCAAGTATTGGGGCCAGTATACGCAGCTTGGCGATACGTTTTTGGAGAAC
>CALGXY010000035.1:0-6264 GCA_937935155.1 uncultured Atopobium sp.
ACCCAACCTGCAGAGGAACGGTATTCAAACGAATGCACGATACAGCTCACTCCGACAGTCCTGGCGATGCTTGGTGGCTTGAATGGGCCGCAAAATCGGTTCCGAGAGAGGGTACCAGCGATGAAGAAGCTCTCAATCTTGCTTATGAGACTAATCCGGCCCTCGGCTCTCGCATTACGGAAAGAGCAGTACTCAATGAATGGCATCAGATGACAAAAGATGGATTTGCTCGTGAGCGTCTTGGTTGGTGGTCAACGCTCGATACTTCAGTTGAGTATATCGTCAATGCAAATGACTGGAATGAGTGCATAACAGAAGAGCCTTATGACGATGGTCTTCTTGCTTTTGGTATTAAGTATTCGCTTGATGGCAAGAAAGTAGCAATTTCAGCAGCTCTAACTCAGCAAGATAACCCAACAGCTTATGTTGAGCTCGTGGATATCGCAGACGCTTATGGTGCTGGTCAAAACCTCGCTCAATGGATCAAGGAACGTGAGAGCCGCATTGCATGCGTGGTTATTGATGGCCGTTCTGGCGCAACTCAGCTGGCTGAACGCTTGCAGGAGCTACGTTTTCCAAAGCGGGGCATTGTTCTTTGCGATACAAAACAGGCTGTAGCAGCAGCTTCAAGATTTGTTGATGAAGTTGGAGCACACAGCATATGTCACGTCCCCTCTCCAGCACTGGACGAGTCTGTTACAGGCTCGTCCAGGCGTGCAATTGGAAATAACGGTGGCTTTGGATTTGGAGATTCTCCAAAAGCAACGTGTACCGCTGCTGAGTCTGCGGCACTTGCACTTTATGGAGTTAGGACCACTAAAAGAAACCCAGCTAGAAAGCAGGTAGTCTGGTGACAATTGGAATTATTCCTGTTGCAATTGCAACAGCAGCTGGACTGAGAAAAGAAGATAGACAGACAGTTTTAAATCTCTGTGCAGTTTACTCAAAGACCCTTGCACGTAATCGTTTGCGTGATGGCTACTATCTCATGCATATAAAGCCTCAGCAGCTTGGTATTTCAGTGCCTGACGGATTAAGAAACTTGGAGCAGGCTATTTCATGGCCAGCAAAGGCTGTAGACGCTCTTGCTGACCGTTCTCAGTTCGATGGCTTTACTTGCACGGATGAGGATACTGCCAAGGAATTACAGGCTATTGTTCGTGAAAACGCCCTCAAGCGACGCTATCGTAAGGCTGTTAAAGGCCAGCTTAGAAATTCCTGTGCGTTTCTTACGGTTACTGCTGGAGATATTGACGCGGGAGAACCAGCGGTTATCATTTCTGCATATTCTGCAGTATCCGCTGCCGCTCTTTGGGATGAACGTTTACATCGCATCCAGGCTGGCATTGTTGTAGTTGATCGTGACAATCGACCGAATCACAGGGATGCTCCAACGTGGATTAATGTCTTTACCGATACCGACATTATTCGCATTCGTAGACCACTCGATTCGACTCGCTGGGTTGCTGAGTACATTCCGCATGGAATGGGCCGTTGCCTCATGGAGCCTTTGGTCTACGAGGCAACGCTTGACCGCCCCTTTGGTAAGTCACGCATCACCCGAGCCGTTATGGATCTGACCGATGATGCGATGCGCTCAAGCGTACGTGCTGAAGTTGCAGCGGAGTTTATGACAGCACCTCAAAAGTATCTTGTTGGCGCTGACCCAGACGCTCTTAATAAGCTCTCAAAATGGGATGCTTATATTGGTTCAATCTTTGCGGTCTCAAAAGACGCCGATGGTGATACCCCAACGTTTGGACAGCTGCAGCAGGGTTCAATGCAGCCACACATTGATTATATGCGCTCGCTTGCAGCTCGTTTTTCCGCTGAGACTAATGTTCCAATTTCAGAGCTCGGAATTGTATCTGATAACCCAAGTTCAGCAGAAGCAATCTACGCTGCAAAAGAGCCTTTAGTCGTTGACGCTCAAAACCTCAACGCTGACAACGGTGAAGCTCTTCGAGACATTGCTCTTATGGCGTTGGCAGTTAAGAGGAACATATCATTTGCTGAGGTGCTTTCAACAGAGCCTAGTATCACGGCTAAATGGCGTAATCCTGCAATGCCGTCAATTGTTTCCCAGGCTGATTCCATGCTCAAAATTGCCCAGGCTGTCCCATGGATTGTCAATTCTGAGATTCTTCTTGAGGAACTGGGCTTTACTGATGACCAAGTTCAAAGGCTTGAAAGTGACAGGGAAAGAGCGTCAGCACAAGAGCTTCTTAGGGCACGCTTTGCGGCTAAGGCTACAAAGACCCCAGCTGATAATCAAGACTTGCTGGACGGTGTAATTGATGAGGGTAAACAAGGATAGACTTGCTCGATACAGAAAAGAGCTTGATTCAGCCGCAGACGATGCGGCTGAATTTATGTCTGACTATTATGATGCGCTCAGAACTGCTAATCCTAACTCTTCAGTAGCAGAGCTTCGCAACATGGCTATTAAGTCAATAAAACAAGCCCTCAACGCCTTTTCTCCTCAAGCGGGAGAGATTGCAGGAGAGCTGTTTGATGAGATAGTAAGGGCAGAGGGTATTAAGGCAAGGTTTCGTTATCAGCAAACTATTGAACAGGGTTTAGTTGAGAAAAAAGTTCACTACCTTGCAAAAGACTTAGTTGACGGCAATAACCAGAAGTTTATTGACGCTTGTACTGCGCTTACTCGGTTCTATGTTAAGCGTGAAGCAAATATCAATATGCATAGAAGCGCACTTAGGTCAAAAATTTGGTGGGCAAGAGTTCCATCTGGCGCGGAAACCTGCGGTTTTTGTTTTATGCTTTCTACGCGTGGTTTTGATTATGAGTCTGAATTTAGTGCAGGTGGGGCTGGACACAAGTTTCACTTGCACTGCGATTGCATAATCGTCCCAGGTACAAAGAAGACAACTATCGAAGGATATTATCCTGATGAAATGTACGCTCGCTGGGTTGAGTGTGCTAACACAATTGGTCTTGAGCCTGTTTGGAAGAATCGCTCTGCGATTATCTCCGAATGTGAAAGAAGAGACTTTAAGTGGCTCTATACTGGCACTCCGCCTGCAATACATTACATTGAAAATTACGGAGAGAAAAATGAGGTAGTCAGAGACTATAAATTTGCAAAACAAAAAGTGGAGCCACATGAGTACGTAACTGCTCAAAGAATGAGACAACTTGGACTTGCAGTGGATTTTATCAAGGACCATTATTCAGTGGATTTACCTGATGGCTCACGGGTTATAGTTGGTAGGTGTGACATGACAAACGGGTATGAATTAAAAGCACCAAGAGAGTCTATCTCAGCAAAAAATATAGTTAGCAACTCTATTGAAAATTCTAGAAACAAAGAAGGTATAAAAAGACTCATTATTGATGTGACTGATAACCCGCACGTGTCTATTAATGATGTCATTCCAGTGGCTGTTGATTACTGTAATAAGTACAAAGTGAAATTTACGGTATCAGTAATTGAAGGAAGTAAGTTAAAAAATGCTAATTAAAAACTCGCTTAATCCATATTAAATAGAATAAGCGAGTTTTCTTAATTCAATTATACCCAATTTCGTTGATTTAAGCCACTGAAAAGTGGCTTTTTTCATATACGCAACCGTTGCGGAAAAGCGGTGACTACCTCGTGGCAAGGGTAATGCCACTCGTAAACGTCCGAGCGGACGGAACCTGTTGAAAGGAAAGAAATGGATTTGAAGGAACCTGTAACCACTCAAGAGCAGCTCGACAAGATTGTGAAGGACAGGCTTGAAAGAGAGCGTGAGAAAGTACGCTCTGAGTTCTCTGATTATGATGACTTGAAAGCCAAGGCTGAAAAGCTTGACGAACTCGAAAAGAGTGGCTCCGAGGAGCTGAAAAAGGCACTCGCTGAGGTTGATAACCTTAAAGGTGAACTGCAGACACGTGACGAGAACGCTAAATTGCAGCAGATGCGCAAGCAAGTCGCTAAAGACACAGGGGTACCAGAGGACCTCATTCAGGGCGCAGATGAAGAGAGCATGAAGACGTTTGCAGAAGCCGTAGCGGCGTTCGCCAAAAAGCCTTCTGCTCCAATCATTCCAGAATCAGGCATTTCTACACAGGCTGGAGAGACTCCAGCACAAAAATTTGGTCAATTCATGGCCGAAACATTCAACTAATTGAAAGGATTTAAGTATGGCAACCGGTATTTTGACAACTTCTGCAACACTTCCAAAAGACCTCTCCGACGAGATCTTTGCAAACGTCCAAGACCAGTCTGCAATTATGCAGCTTGCAACTCCAATTGAGCTTCCTGGCCGCGGCATGACCATCCCAGTTGTAACGGGTGACCCAGAGGCTTCTTTTACCGCTGAGGGTGAAGAGGCTAAGGTATCTAACACCTCTCTTGGCGTAAAGGAAATGAAGCCTTATAAGCTCACTGTTATTGAGCTCTTCTCTAACGAGTTCAAGGATAACTATGAGGCCATCTTTGCTGAGCTTCAGAATCGTCTTCCAGGCGCTATTGGTCGCAAGGTTGACTCTACCATTATGTATGGCACTGCTCCTGGCACTGGCTTTGATACTCTTGCAGATGCTGAGTCTGTAGACCTTTCTGCTAAGCCTTATGACGGCTTTGTTGACGCACTTGAGAAGGTCTCCAACGCTAACGGTGACCTTAACGGTTGGGTCCTCTCTCCAAAGGCTCGCACCCTGCTTCTTAAGGCTAAGGACAGCCAGCAGCGTCCGCTCTTTATCACCAACCCAGCAGTTGAGGGTAAGGACGGCGGTTCTTCTGTTCTTGCTATCCCATCTCTCTTCTCTCGTGCAGCTTATCAGGCAAAGGTTGCCTCTAAGACACCAGAGCTTGTTGGCGTTGGT
This sequence comes from uncultured Atopobium sp., assembly GCA_937935155.1. Lineage (GTDB taxonomy): Bacteria > Actinomycetota > Coriobacteriia > Coriobacteriales > Atopobiaceae > Lancefieldella. The sequence continues at coordinate 4,831 of CALGXY010000035.1, forward strand.
GGCGATTGGACTGGCGCTCGCTTTGGTCTTGTTAAGGACATCGCCATTTCTATGGCTGACCAGGCAACTATTAACGCTGGCGGAACTACTATGAACCTCTACCAGCGTGATATGTTTGCACTTAAGTGCACCTTTATGTTCGGCTTTGTCGCTCGTGATAAGGCACAGTTTGTCCGCCTTGCAAACGGTACTGCCGCTTAATAGGAGGCTTATATGGCAGAGACAAGAAGCTTTGCCACAAAGGCCGACTATGAGAAACGTTATGGGTCTGGTGCTCCAGAGAGGGTTGAGGTGCTTTTGCAAGATGCCTCAGCCCTCTTGCGCTCTAATTTCATTGCATATCATCAAACGGCTTACAAAGAAGGCTTGAATCTTCGATTTGATGAAAATGCTTGCGCCGTTACTTGTGCGATTGTTGCTCGTGCTGTGAATGTTCCTGCTGGTTTTGAGGGTGCTTCTCAGTACAGTCAGCATGCTGGTCCTTATGAGTCGACGTTGACTTTTGCAAACCCAACCGCTGATTTGTATGTAACGCGCTCAGAGCGCACTCGACTCGGCTTGAGTGGTATCAGAATTGGCTCAATTCAGCCAATGTTTAAGCAAGACCACGAGGTGAATGATGGCAGCAATTAGGGGCGTTCGGGTAGAAGTGGTTAGAGTAACTACTGTCCTAGACGATCATGGCAATGAGACCTCTGGAGTAGAGTCTTATGAGCTTGTTGACAATGTCTTACCAGCTCCAGTTGCGACATCTGATTTGTCTGCAACGCGCCCAAACGGCGACCGCATAGACATGGTCTTCCACTTTCCAAAGACTTATAAGCGAAGTCTAAGGGGAACTTTTATTGAGTTTGATGGCATGAGGTTTGCGGTCGTTGGTGACCCGCAACCTTATCTCAGCAGCCTAACGCCGCTCGATTGGAACAGGGAAGTCGAGGCGGTGGTTGTCGATGGGTAATGATTTTGTCGTCACGGGACTTAAACCTGATTTGGCTGGTATTCGTGAGGTGCTTCATACCGCTCCTGTAGCTGACATGTGCCGTGAGGCGGCTCAGATTTGTGCAGCAAAATGCAATTCTTTATTGCCAGAAAAATACCTCAAACATGGTGCTCGATTTGACGCCAAATGGGTTAATCGCGAGTACACCGCAGCTGGCCTTGTGTACTGCTCTGGAGCAGAGAACGGCATATGGGCTGGACGTGCTAACGCAAAGCTCAATATTCTTAAGAAGGGGTGTAGAGGATGAGCTATGACATTCTTTCAGACCTTACTAAGTATATGAGTGAAAAGCTTAACGTCCCTGCTTCAACACGAGTTCCCGCCCGTGAACCAAAAGAGTTTATTACCGTTACGCGAACCGGAGGAAGCTCTACGATTGGCTGGGATACGGCTAATCTTGCAGTGCAGGCTTGGAGTACCACGGATGCCGCTGC
>CALGXY010000036.1:0-6234 GCA_937935155.1 uncultured Atopobium sp.
CAATCAGAGTACCGGAGATAACAGTGCCGTTCTGCAGCATGTCATCAAGGTTGATAAGGTCACAGTTGTGCATGTGCTGTGCAAAGTAATCGGAATCGTGGAAGTGGATGAGACCCTCGTTGTGAGCAGCAACAATATCCTCTGGAAGAAGCTCACGCTGAACGAGGTCCTTAGAAACCTCACCAGCCATGTAGTCACGCTGAACAGAAACAACGGTAGGGTTCTTGTTGGAGTTCTCCTGCTTGACTTCCTCGTTGTTGCACTCAATCAGAGACAGAATCTTGTCATCGGTGGTGTTCTTGTGACGCTTCTGGTTCTGGATGTAGCGGTAAATGATGTACTTACGAGCAACCTCAAAGCGGTCAAGAGCCATGAGCTGATCCTCGACAAGGTCCTGGACCTCCTCGACGGTGACGGTGTGTCCAGCCTTCTCACACTCATCGGTAACGTTGAGGGAAGCAAACTGAATCTCACGCTCAGTCAGGCGCTGATCCTCAGGGACCTCTGCGTTAGCCTTAGCGATTGCGTTAACAATCTTCTCAACCTCGAAGGTGACCTCTGAGCCATTGCGCTTGATAATCTTCATGTGCAAACTCCTTGAACAAACGTTGGTGAAAGCAACGCTTTCATGCGTGTTTAATTGGATTATCACTGCGGTTCCTAAGCTTTTGCCTAAGCGAAGTAGTTGGGAACCCGCTTGGGTGATGGAAACTACTATGCCACAACTTATAGTGTTTGGGTTCGAGAACTATAACAATATATTGTGAAATTTCCACACGAATACAAAATTATGTATTGACACGTTACGGCAACCAATATCTCTGCAGGTAGAAAATTAGCTAGAAACTTCGCTAATTACAAAATTTATTAATGGTCAAAAAATAATTCGATTTTTTGTATGTAGGCATTCGTCGCCTTTCACAAATGCGTCACAATTCACCCCTCAGCGCTCACTTTTGTTGAGCGTTTGGGGACTAAAAAAGCCGACACAAAATGTCGGCTTTGGTGGCTAGTCTAGAGGAGGCTGTGGTCGCCAGGTTGCATCTTTATAGATAAGGCGTGCATCCTTCCAGCCCTTTATAAGGCGAGAAAGACCAGACGAGAAGTGCGCTCTATCTACCAAAATCAAACGAATGATCTCTTTTGCAAAGGTCAGAGCGGTACCAACACCAAAGAGCACAGGGTTGTAATCACCGTGAACCTGGAAGTAACGAGCTATGTAGCCACGGTTACGTGTGATGTAATAGCGCGTCATATCAGAAGTTGAATTAAGCTGGCGCACAGAACCAATGCTCTGACCAGGAACTTCTCGACATCTTGAAAGAACAAAGTCTGGAATCAAAATAGGCTGCGTTACCTTGCTGGCCAAATAGCCATACAGAGCATCGTCCCAATAGATAAAGAAACGTGCATCAGGCAGGCCAATCTTCTGCACTACAGAGCGCTTAAAGCAGGCGCCCTCAAAGCACATCACATTGCACTCGCGATAAGACACACCGTCAAAGCCAGCCTTTGCCAGCGGATTGTAGATGCCCAGGGCGGTGCTAAAGCGATACTGCCAGAAGAAAGGACCGCCATCAAAGTCGTAGCGCTGGCCCTGGATGACCTCAGCCTTGTCTGACCATGCGTCAAGCTTATCAAGACCATCAGGCAGCACAGCTACGTCATCGTCCATAACCCAGAACCACTCGGCGCCCAGCTCGTAGCCTACGCGCACACCCTCAGAGAAGCCGCCGGAGCCTCCAGTATTTTGCTCCATAGGGACGTAACACACGCGATTAGTGCCACCGTGAGCGTCGGGATCGTCAGTGGTTTCTCCCCACGTGGTTTTGACCTTCTCCGAAAACTCCGACACAAGCGAGGCTGTCTCAGAGGAGTTCTCGTTGTCCACAACAATAATGCGCCATGGAGCCTGCGTGAGCTGCGTAATAGAATTAAGCAGGTTAGAAAGCAGTTCCTGGCGTTTAAAGGTAACTATGACAAGGGCGCAGCGCTTCATATTTCCTCAAAATGTGACTTCGTGAGTGAGTTGATGCCTATATAGTATAAAGCAGCAATCAAAAGGAGTTTAGATGAGTCACGCTCAAAACCACCAACCTTTGGTTTCTCTTGTTGTGCCCATATACAACGTTGCAGACTATCTGGAGCAATGCCTGGCAAGTATTCAATCACAGAGCTACACAAACCTGGAGATTATCTGCCTAAACGATGGCTCAACTGACTCGTCTTTAGCTCTTTTGGAAGCATACGCTGCCCGTGATGGTCGCATAATCATCATCGACAAAGAAAATGAGGGCTACGGAGCAACGTGTAATCGTGGAATTGCCGCAGCACACGGCTCATGGGTGGGTATTGTTGAGCCTGACGATTACCTTGAGCCAACCATGGTTCAAGAGCTTGTTGATCTTATCCAGACAAACGGCGGAGAAGACAAAGTAGATATTGCGCGCTCTGCCTATTGGCGCGTGTTTGGCAATCAGAAAAATGGCCGTGCGGGAGCAAAGTCGCAGTTTAGAGCTGCTGCCGGCGCTGCCGAGTACAGAGTTCCCTGCGCATATAAGGGCCGCGTCAAACCCAAGCAGCAGCCTTGTCCAATTGATCAGATGGCACAGCTTCTGTTGCACCATCCTGCCATTTGGACGGCGCTTTATCGCAAGGAATTCTTGACCCAGAACCACATCAACTTCAAAGAAGTCCCCGGTGCAGGCTGGGTGGACAACCCCTTCCTCATTGCCTCGCATTGCTGCGGAGCTCGCATAGTGTACACAGACTCTGCGCTCTACAACTATCGCGAGAATGGCTATGCAGAAGCTGCTACCTTTGCGCAGCGTCAGCCTAAAATTCCGCTTGAGCGCTGGAACGACATGATGGATGTTGTGGACGCACGCAACATTACCTCAGACGTGGTCCTTAACGCGCTCACACTGCGTGGTATCAACTATGCACTGCTTACAAAAGACGCGCTTACCTGGCGAGAAGAACATAATGCTGCAAGTGAGACTGACTCAGAAGTGCACGATCTTCTCGCCAAGAGCTTTGAGCGCATGGACGCAAAGCGCGTGTTTGAAAACCCAGCAATCTCAGGCTCTGGAAAAGCTTTCTTTGCGCAGGTGAGAGGTATTGCTCTGCCAAAAGATAACAAGTTTGCACGCTATGCATATCTAGCCAAAGAGGGATTTTTCCGTGTCAAAAATGACGGCATAGCACAGACGTTTAAATCGCTCATGGACAGGCGTTAAGATTTGGTTCTAAAGACTGGCTCTAAACACAAATCGCCAGGCTACTCTAGAATCGCACACTTTAAATATTGATGCTGCTTATGTATCGCTGCAGCTTATACAAGTGGAATGCGCATAAAACGTGCATACCATACGGCTCTACGTACATAGGCATAACGAGCTCGTGTTGTAGTAGACAAAATAGCACCAAGCAAGGCATGAGCTACCAGTCGCGGAGAAGTTGCTTCAGTGACAATAAGGTGCGCTACAGGATTAGAAAGAATCTTGACAATATAGTTTTCTTTTTCCTCATGGCTGAGCTGGGATTCTTCGTTGAATACAGGATACATATTCATAAGAAGTTTGCTAATCAGGTAGCGACTAATCAACTTTTGAACTTTTTTGGAGTTTGCAAAGCCAAGATGCTTGGCAAGAGCCATGAGCGCCTGACGCTCCTGAGTAAGCTTGTCCATAGAAGCAGCAATGGTTTCTTCTTCCTTGGAAGATTTTACTGGTACATCAACAAAAATTGCTTCTGGAGCGTACGTAACATGTTTTGCAATCTCAAAGCAGTAGCCAACAAAACTGCACTCGCCATCAGTTTCTGGCTCATGCTTAATCTCGGTCAGAATACGCGTTGAACACAGCTTTCCGCTCATAGACGTCAAATAAGGAAGCTGCGACTCCTCAAATACCTGCAACAATGAAGAAGCTTTTGAGCCAAAAGCCTTTTTGCATTCCATAGGTGAATTGGCAGTTTTCATATGCGCAATAACAATATCAGCCGCTTTAGGTGAACCAACAGGACCCAAAGCGGTAGCTGCAGAATAAAGCTCCTGCAAAAGGTGGGAGTTAAACCTATAAGAAGGCTCAGTGGTAAGCGTATAGGCTCCGCGAGCACGACCCTGAGCAATCTCAAGCGCAACAAAATGGCTAATGCCCGATTGGCACAAGACATCTAAACGAGGTTCTTGATTGGCAAGGTTATCTAACATGCGAGCAATCTGGGGATCGGAGCTGTTGTCAACGATGATGAGCTCCCAATGAGGGTATGTCTGCTCTTGAAGTTGTCTAATTACCGTTCTAATAGCATCAGCGTCATTATCAGCGGCCATGAGAACCGAAATCATATGTGGATTGTATGAGCGCTCGTGCATTCCACATCCCCCAAACTGGTCCTAAATTTTAGATACCAGTTTACCCATAAAAAGTGAATTAAAAAGACATTTTTATTCTATCAAAATCTCTCCACATAACGTGTTTAACTGCTGTTATGTGGACATCTGACCTGTTTTGTAGGAGCGGCGCTACACACAACGCCCATAACGTCTATACGAGCATGCCAACAAGCTTTCCTAAGGCCGTAGGGTCAACGGTAGTGCCACTTGAACCTTCAACAACAGGAGCTTCATCATGCTCAAGATTAGACACGCCAATTGGCTGCACAATCTCTACAAGCTCAAGAAGCTGATTGGGCTTCATATCGGTAATCATTGAAGACAACAAACTAGAAGCATTACTTACCAGTGAACGAGCGCCCGAACCAGAAAGTGCCGAGATTTTCTCCCACACATCATCTGTGGCAATGATAACGTGCGTAATCTTGATGTTGGTGACAGAAGCAAGTGCGCTAACAAAAGCGCTCTGACCGTCATCTTTGTAAATATCTGCCAGTGTTTTAGCGTTTGAGTCTACTTCTGCATACACATCAGTAGGAATAGACACTATATGTCCGGTTCCCTGCGTGCGATCAATGACCAAAAGCCGTATAGACTGAAGCGTCGACTCCCCTGCCTTAAGCGAATTTGTGCTGATAACGGCATAGGTAAGAAAGTCATCATCAGATTGTGTAGTGCCATCCGGATTGCCTGAAACACTTTGGCTCTTTATAGCCTTGTTAAGCCCATGATCTCCCAGGTGAGACTCAAGCTGCGCGCGATCCCAAAGAGTTACAACAACAATGCCTACAAGAACAGCAACAATGGCGACAACAGCAAGGCCAATCACGTTGGTATAGGGACTCTCACGCGGAACATCGCTGCGCTCAAATCTTTCTCTTTTCCTAAACATACTGGCTCCCTGCCTCACTGTTCATCAGTTCTGCAAGAGCTCCTAAAAAAGACGCTCTCTTCTATGATGCTATTTCTTTGCGAAGGAAACCACCGCACACAATACAAGTGGTAGAAAAGTCTTCGTGAACGGCGCGAGAAGACCGATGAAGCTGGATTGACACACAGAAACTACGACGCAATCAAGGAACCGAAAGCGCTACCAGGGTTGCAAAACACCCTCTGGATAGCGAACGCTCACAAACGTGAGGCCCTGAGCAGGTGCACAACTGCCAGCAGCAATTCTATTCTGAGCAGCTAGAACCTCGTCAATCCACTCAACAGGCCTGTGACCTCGGCCAATCTCAACCAGTGTGCCCACAATCGTGCGCACCATGTTATGCAAGAAGGCGTTACCCGTAATATCAACTGCAATGAGTTTCTCGCCAGCCTCTTCAATTTCTTCAACGGTAAGGCGCTCCACAAAACGATGCGTTGGCTTGCCCTCGGCAGAAATTGCCTTGCAGAAGCTCTTGAAATCGTGCTCTCCCACCAGCGCCTGCGCCGCCTTGTCCATAAGCTCTGCGTCCAAGTAACCGTTGTACCACCACACGTGGTCCCAGCCCAGCACGGGACGAGCGCTATCTGCACAAATGCGATAGCGGTACGAGCGAGCCTGGGCATCAAAGCGTGCCGAGAAACCCTGTGGGGCACGGAAGAGTTGTCGGATAGAGATGTCATCGTCGGTCAGAGCGGTGAGCGAGCGGATGAGTTTCTCGCCAGACAGCGCCAGCTCAGCGCCGTACACGGGAAGGCTCACGTACTGGGCCTGGGCGTGCACGCCGGCGTCGGTTCTGCCCGCGCAGGTGAGCTCGACCTCTCTGCGCAAAACGGTCTGAAGCGCGCGACGAAGGTCTCCTGCCACGGTACGCTGAGTTGGCTGCTCAGCAAAGCCGCAGAAAGCAGCG
>CALGXY010000037.1:0-4286 GCA_937935155.1 uncultured Atopobium sp.
CATGTCTGAGTAAAACAGCTCAGACTTGGCGAGAAAAACCGGCAAATAGCTCAGACTTGGTGCACTTTTCCGGCAAATCATTCAGACTTGGCGAGAAAATCAGGCTCCGCGCGAGCGTTCATGAAAGGGCTTGCGAAACCAACTTCGGGTACGCTTCAAAGCTTGCCTAAAAAGTGCAAAGAATCTGTATTTGAGTCACAGATTCTTTAGCAAAATCAGGCAAATCCACAGATTCTTTTATGTATTTAGGCAAAAGTTACAGAATCTTTGCAGAAATCAGGCGCGTTATTACCAGGAGCAAAAATCTTCCAGTTACACCATGGGCACCATGCCCTGCAGTTACACAATTCCCAGGAAGAAGAATGCGTAGTTGAGCGCGTTGACCAGCGTGTATATGCCGCCAATGACCAGGTAGGGCCAGAGGTGCGCTTTGGTGATTGCGATAAACTCGCGAATGAACGCAGTGGGCCAGTACCAACCTTTGGTGTGCGAGCCGATTCCATCTGCCTTGATGCTCAGGTTGTGAGCGTATTCAGCGCACCTGAAAACGTGAAAGTCGCTGCTTACAACTGCTGTGGTGAAGTCGCCGCAGGCTCCCGCGCTGTCGCTTGCCGTCACGTCGTCGCTTGCGGCGTCGGTGCCGCCGCTCGTTGCGCGGTCGGCGCGGATCACGGCAAGCGAGTTCTTCAGGTTTTCCCAGGTAGTTGTCGACTTGTCTTCCATGAGAATCGCGTCGGCTGGAACGCCTTTCTCCAGAAGATAATCGCGCATGGCCTGAGCCTCGGATACAACCTCATCAGCGCCTTGACCACCAGAAACAACAAACTTTCCATGCTGATGCTGCTTATTCCACAGCTCCAGTGCCTTATCAATCCTGCCTGCGAGCAGTGGAGTTGGTCGCGGACCGTCAAGGCCGGCGCCGTGAATAATGATGTAATCGTATTGGCGTCGGCGGGGAAGCATACGATACACCCACGAATAGAACAGTAAGGCCACAAAGGTAAACGAGAACCACAGGCCCTCGAGCGTAAAAAGTCCCAGCACAAAGACAACAATGTGTCGAGTGTCCGGGTCAAAATAATTCACGATAGACGGCGACGCAATCAGCAGAATAAGGAATCCGGCCATCAAAAATGGAAGCATCGATGTCAGTGAAAATCCGTTATTTCTTACAACAACTACGGTGTTTGCCAGCAAAAATACGATGGTCAAGATAGGCGTTAGCAAAACGATAAGAACTAAAGCTATCCCAAGAACATAATTGTTTAGCCTAAATACCAGGAGAATCGACGACCACACAAGAGTCACAAACAGATAAAGTGCGTTGCGGAATTGGCGGGGCTCTTTAATAAAAGAGTAAACAAACAGCACGCCCGGAATAACAGCTGGAGCCAACAAAAGTGCAAGTGAAGCTATGTATTGCCAGTCAAGGAGAGTGCTAACATCTCTGAGTAAGCTATCTATAGGCACGTAAAATCCTTCCTTGACCTGTGGATTTCTCCTTTTATAGCAGCTTGCTAAAAAGTTCATTTGGCGAGAAACCCGTCTGCCAGAATTCTAACAAAGCGCCGACCTATACCACTCGGCATCGCTTGCTTACAACACAAAAGTGGACAGTTGCCCATTTGATTCGGTGAACGGTAACCGTTCGCCGATAAGCGTTGTTTCTCGTCGGTCGGAGGTTTGGCGAGCGGTATGTTAGCGTACACATTGTCTACGTGCGAAAATATCGGATATTTGCAAACCGCATTTCTCGCCAGCCTAAAATTCATGAAAGTCTGCTCAACCTTTCACGGTTTCGTTCTAGATTTACGTAAAAAAGTGCTTGAAAATGTACTTCGCGAGTGTTCGCAGTTTTGTTGTGGAGAGGACCCAATTGTGGCTGCAACAAAGCAGCGAGCTTTTGCAAAAAACGTTTATAAGCCTCGTCAGTGCCACGCGTATAGCGTGCTCCTCCACGAGGTAGGTCGTGTTTCAACTGCAGAAACACAGATTTTAGGAGGGTTTTATGAAGGGTTATGCAATGCTCAAGATCGGCGAGTCCGGCTGGATTGAGAAGGAGACACCAAAGTGTGGTCCTCTGGACGCAATCTGCAAGCCACTTGCGGTCGCAATTTGTACTTCTGATATTCACACTCTGTGGGAGGGCGCAATCGGCGACCGTCACAACATGATTCTTGGTCATGAGTGCTCCGCAGAGGTTGTCGAGGTTGGCGAGTGCGTCAAGGACTTCAAGCCTGGCGACCGCGTCCTCGTTCCTGCAATTACTCCAGACTGGAACTCCCTTGAGGCACAGGCTGGCTACTCCATGCACTCCGGTGGCATGCTTGCTGGCTGGAAGTTCTCCAACTTCAAGGACGGCGTTTTCTCCGAGTACTTCCACGTAAACGACGCTGACGGCAACCTCGCTCACATGCCAGAGGGCATGGATCCAGCAGACGCCTGCATCCTTTCCGACATGGTTCCAACCGGCTTCCACGCAGTTGAGCTGGCTGGCGTTGAGTTCGGCGACACCGTCCTGGTCATCGGCATTGGACCTGTCGGCCTCATGTCCGTTGCTGGTGCTGCACTTCACGGTGCTTCTCGCATCATTGCTGTTGGTACCCGTCCAGTCTGCGTTGAGGCAGCTAAGGGCTACGGCGCAACCGACTTCATCTCCTACAAGGACGGCCCAATCTGGGAGCAGGTCATGGAGCTCACCGGTGGCAAGGGCGTTGACCGCGTCTGCGTCGACGGCGGCGGCTGCGAGACCTTCGAGGACGCTGTCAAGGCACTCAAGCCTGGCGGAAAGATTGGTAACGTCAACTACCTCGGTTCCGGCGACTACGTCAACATTCCTCGCGTCGAGTGGGGCGTTGGTATGGGCCACAAGGACATCCGTGGCGGCCTCATGCCTGGCGGACGTCTGCGTATGGAGAAGCTCTCTAGCCTTGTCACTTCTGGCCGTCTTGACCTTCACCCAGAGGTTACCCATCTCTACCACGGCTGGGATCACCTCGAGGAGGCTCTCTTCACCATGCGTGATAAGCCAGCTGACCTCATCAAGCCAGTTGTTGTTATCGACTAGGTAATCAACTAGGTCGCGTGATTTAGTACGTTTAGGCTGGCGAGAAGTTCGTTTTTCTCGCCAGCTTTTTGCGCTGGTGAGCGCCAACAGAGTTTAGAAAGCGGTTGTATTCATGAAAATCCTTGTTGTATCAGGCTTTCTTGGAGCTGGTAAAACCACCTTCATTCAGGAGCTCGTGCGCCGGACTGGGCGTGATTTTGCTATCTACGAGAATGAATATGGCCAGGCAGACATCGATGCGCGCCGTCTGAGGCAGGACTCCGACCTCAAGGTTTGGGAGTCTACCGAGAATTGCATTTGCTGTTCGGGCAAGCAGGATTTTGCGACGTCGGTGCTGACCATTTCAAACACCATCGACCCTGAGTATTTAATTGTTGAACCAACCGGTGTGGCTAAGCTGCAGAGTATTCTTGATAACGTAAATCAGGTGGCCTGGGAGCGCATTAGTTTGCTGGCGCCGGTTACTGTGGTTGATGCTGTTTCGTGGCAGAACCAGCGCACCGATTTCCCGGAGATTTTTGACAATCAACTGAGCGCCGCTGCGAGCGTTGTGGTTTCTAAACTGGCTCCAGGTAGTGAGGATGCCGCCGAGCCCATTAAACAGCTTGCGGCAGAGATGAATCCACAGGCAGAGGTTATCGCCGAATCTTCGTATGCTGATATTCCCGATGAGTGGTGGAACTCTCTTTTAACGCGCGCGCTTGACGGTTCTGTTCTTAAAGACGCAGCTGGTGAGGAGGACGAGGGGCCTGATCTGGAGACTATGGCGCTGACTCACGCTGAGCTTCCAAGTCCAACGCACTTGATTTGGCTTTTGGACGCAGCGTCGGCTGGCGTTTTTGGAAAGCTTGCGCGCGCAAAAGGTACGTTGCCGTGCGGTAATCAGTGGGTCAAGTTTGACCTGGTAGAGCGCGCATGGGCGATTACGGGTGACGAACCTCAGGAAGAGTCCAGGTGCGTGTTTATTGGCCGCAACCTGCTGCGTCATGGACTTCGCGAGGCGTTTGTGCCGGCATTCTGGCATGAGCAGTCGGACTTGGCTGACGAGCACGATCATTCGCATTGCGACCCCGAGCACGGTCATTGCGTGCACGAACACTGCGACCACGAGCATGGCCACTGCGAGCACGGTGAGCATGACCACGAGGGACACGAGCATCACGCGCACGGCCACGACCACGAGGGACACGAGCACCACGAGCACGGGCACGACCACGGC
>CALGXY010000038.1:0-5973 GCA_937935155.1 uncultured Atopobium sp.
ACTGACGTTAAAGATGTCCGGTCAGTTCTTGAATGTGACGAAGTTTCAAACCTCGATACTATCGAGGTTTATAAAAAGCCTGGACGATCACCTCTCATTGTGTCTGAAGCTGGTTTATATAACCTCGTACTCAGAAGCCGTAAGCCAGAAGCAAAGCCGTTTCGGCGCTGGGTTACGCATGAAGTCCTTCCATCCATTAGACGTTCTGGCGGATACATTGCCACAGATGGCTCTGAGAGCAATGAAGACCTTCTCGCTCGCGCGGTCCTAGTCGCCAATGAAGCTATTAAGCGCAAGGATATGCAGCTTAAAGAACAACAGCGTCAGCTCTATGAGAAGGACACAACCATCATCGAGCAGGGTGCCAGAATTGACGAGCTCGCACCAAAGGCTGGCGTGTATGACACGGTTATCAATGCCAAAGGCACGATGACAATCACAGATGCCGCTCGATACCTTGCACAATATGACCCTCTCATGAATCGCAAACGTCTTTTTGCACTTCTCCGTGCTGATGGCATGATTTGCCAGGGGAGCAACGCTCCAACTAAACGAGGAATTGAGACAGGCAGATTCGTGCAGATCATGAGCACCCGCCGAGACGGTAAGTCGAATGAGCCTTATGCCAGGATGACACAAAAAGGCTTTGACTGGTGTGTGACCGCTTACTGTACAGCTCCGCTTATTGATTAGCTCTTATGGAGAGCTTGCGAAACACTGAGCTAATAACAGTTGAACAGGCTTCTCAACTATTAGGCATACCCGTTTCCACGATGCGCAAGATGTGCGCAAGAGGGGAGGTGTATGCCAAGAAAGCCGGAAAACGATGGCTCATAAATAGACGGATTCTTCTGAGCCTTTATGGCTTACATTCTAAGGAATAACTAATGAACAAAAGAATAATTCTTGTGGCTTTGCTACCCTTGCTTGTCTACTTCACAGCGGACTGCCTGGGCATTTTTGAGCCGCATAACGTGGCATATCTGATGGCTTTCAGGTATGCCTTAACTGCTTACGGCCTTGTTGGAGCTTTAGCCGTATGGCTCAAAGACAAAGATAAAGAGAAAGAGGTTTGTAATGCTAACTAGACAGGAACGTCAAGAGATTGCAGAGAGAGCGGCGTCTTTTAACAAATCCGATCTTCGCTATACGGATATCTACAAATGCTTGCTTGGCGAATATCCACAAGGCAACACATCAATTGAAGAGGATGACAAAGCAATCCTAGACCGTATTATCAACCTCTGTGACACGTCTGACATGATTGAATTACCGCTAGATAAAGACGGCATACCATTTAAGAGAGGTGACACAGTATACGAATCTGATGGCACCGAACATATAGTCGATGGATATGCGTTTAGTAGGGCTAACGCAAAAATTGTCTCTGTGGTTGACCTAATCAATAATACTCGCATTCTCTTTGAAACTGCCGAACTCACTCACAAAAGACCAGTAACAATCGCATCGGTTAGAAAACAACTAAAACACGTTCTCGATAAAGGAGAAATGACTTCTTGGTCAATGGCTAAACTCTTTGACATCGCCGAACAGCTTGAGAGCCTAGGTGATAGCGATGACTAATCGTGAAGATAAGGGGGAGGACAGTAATGGATCCTGTTGAGAAAGCTGTTGACCTCATCGAGCGTTACGCCTTACTGGCATATTTGAGTAATGGTGAGACTCTCGGTAGTGACATTAATGGCAAGCGAGTGTACTTATCAGGACCGATTACTAACACAAAGAACTATAAAGGTTTGTTTATGTTTGCTGAAGAGCTCGCTGCGCTTGGCGATGCTGAGCAGATCTATAACCCCGCAGCGCAAATTTCTGCAAGTTCTAGCTGGGAACAGGCAATGCATCGATGCCTCTCAGAAATTACTAATTACGACACAGTAGTAATGCTGCCCGGCTGGAATGTTTCTCGTGGTGCAAAACTTGAGCGTGATGTTGCGCTTGCATGTGGGATGCACGTTGTTGATTTCGGTGAGAACAAGATTATTAATGGTCTTTATAACCCGCTCAAAAGGACTCTTGAAACCCTCTTGTAAGTCATTTTACTAACAGAAAGGAGGCTCATATGGGTGCTGCAGATATTGTTGTCCTAGTCTTTTGCATTCTCGCTGGTATTGCTTTTGCATTTAGCGATTAAATTCCTCATTTTCTAAAATCGAATAGAAAGGTATTCCATGGATACTGATATTGCCAATCGTGTTATCACGGAAATAACCAGCCGATTAGGTGTCGGATATTCTGTATTTTCGGACGCTGTGTCACAGTATGCGAAAGCAAAGGCAACAGAAAGCCTTATATTTTCGGCTGCGTTTTTTGGTGCGGCTATCTTAGTCATTGCCTTTGCTTTCTTTGTGGTAAAAATAACCAATTCGCAAGACAGCGTGAGGTCATCAGATTTGGATAGCGTGCTTTCTCTTTGTCTTTTTCTTTTAATTATTTTGATTCCTCTTGTTGCTCTTGGCATTTACAACTTTACTGGTTATATCAACTGGTCAAATGCACCTCAAGGTATGTTTTTACAAGAGATTATTAAATCAATTAAATAATTCCCCATTTTTTTAACAACCAAATAGAAAGGCTTAAACCATGAAGAAGATTCTTCAATGGCTGGTTGTTGCTGTCTTTGCGATGCTGGTCTTTGTGCCAGCTCTCACACAAGCGCAAACAGTGCCAACCACAATTACCAGTTTTAAGGTCACCGACAAAAATAGGCAAGACTTGACCGCCGCATACACCAACCAAGACATCTACTTGACGGCTTCTTGGCAGGCACAAGGTGAAGTCCACGAGGGCGACACATTCTCGCTTGGTATCCCAGATATTCTCGACTTCCCAGCAACTAACGCTGCAAGCTTCAACATTTACGCGCCAGATGGTAACGTCATGGCAACGGCGCAAGTAACACAAGGACGCGCCACGATCACTTACACGTCTTGGGTTGAAGGCAAAGACCATGTGCAAGGCACACTGTGGCTGGCTGCACACGTTAAGGCTGACGCAGCGGCAGGAACAACCACGCTAAAGCTCATTGATGAAGCAACGGGGCAGGTGGTCGAGACCAGCTTTGAGACAAAGCACTACGGCACTATCCAGCACGAGTTCGTCGCAAAGTGGGGCGTCAAGACCGACCACGGAACAGTTGAATGGTCGGTACGTCTGAACCACGCAGCGGAGTCACTGACTAACGTTGTACTGGTTGACACAGCACAAGAAGGTACACGCATTATTCCTGGCTCATTCCGTCTGTACCGCGTTCACATGGACGCATACAGCAACATTGACCCTAATAGCTGGGTACGCATGAACGTTCCCGAGCCAACCATTAGCGGTAATACGTTCACGTGGGACTTGTCGAGTGTTGATTTCCAAGGCGTTCAATACTTCATGTACTACGAGACCGAGGGAACAGAGACAACCTCGAACGCAATTCAGCTCAAGAGCCGCGAGACCACGCAGGGCTCACGCTATCAGTTTGTTAGCCAGGACAGCGGCGGCAACGGTAACGGTGATAATCGACCGCAACCAACAGAACCGGAGACTCCGCCTACTCCAGAGCCAACACCAGAGCCTAATCCAGGACCACAGCCACAGCCTACTCCACAGGACGCAGACCCAGAGCCACAGCCTGAGCCAGCAAAGCCAGTGAAGAAGGTAAAGAAGAAGGTTGTACTACCTGCAACTGGTGATACCAAAAACGTTGCAGTTGTTGCTGGCGTTGGAGTTATCGCAATTGTAGTTGCGCTGGTAATGAGCATGCCACTAAGGAGAGACTAATGAACCCTAAAGAAGCAGAAGACAGAGAGCGTCTCGAGAAAATGACGATGAAAGAGATCAAGGCAGTCGCAAAGGACGAAGGTATCACTCTTGGATATGACGGCTCAAGAAAAGCGAATGCAATTGGCTCGATTCTTGAGTGGAGACGCTTCAAAGGCTGCTACATGGAGCGTTACTAATGAATCGCTCAATAAAAGTTCGACTAAATTCGAACGGTATTTGGTGCTGTCGCCTGTATCTTGGAAGAAACCTTAAAGGCAAAATCATTCAGCCTTATGCGAGTTTCCCTGCAGCAAAGACGCAGAAAGAAGCTGAAGAATTAGCTAATATGTGGGCTTCACATATTACGTCTGACGGAAAAGTTAAAAGCACACAGCTTACTGACTTGCTTCTTGAATATGTGTCGATTAAGCGAAGAAACGGCGCGAGCCCTAACACCACAAGGCAGCATGAAGGCTTTATTAGAAATCATATCAACGGGCGGCTTGGTAAAGAGGATGTAAGGAGTGTTACGTCCTCTTTACTTACCTCTTTTGAGCAGGATCTGTTGAAGAAGGGACTGTCTCGAAATAGTGTAATTAACCTGCATCAGTTCTTAAGAGGTGCTTACAATTATTTTGTTTCTGCTGGAATATGCGACTATAACCCGCTTATTAACGTGGCCAAGCCATCCAGGGAAGTTCATGAAGCCGTTTCCATTGAAGAATGGGGTTTCGCTGGAATAAGCACCCTTATTAATTCCAGAATTACCACAGCTATTCAAGAGAATGAGTTTAATTCCCGTGTTGTTTGTGCCTTTGCTGCTTGGCTGTCTTTAGTAACTGGTATGCGCTGCGGTGAAGTTTGTGCTGTCAGATACAGTGATGTAAACATGCTGTATAAGCATATTCACGTATCTGGTACCGTCATTGAAGAGTCGTACAGGAAGCCATACAGGCGAGAATCAACAAAGGGCAAGAGATCAAGAAACATAGCCATTACAGACTCGGACATCAGTTTTATTAGCGACTACATGAAGCTTCAGAAAGCCCATATTGCCTTTGTAGAGTCTTCCACACCACTAATTAGTCTTGATGGCTCTTATATGCGACCTACGAGCGTCTCGAGGTCATTTACACGTATGAGACGCACTCTTCAGCTACCTCAAGGTATCACGTTCCATTCACTCAGACATACTCACGCGTCTTGGTGTTTAGCAAGCGGAGTCGA
Organism: uncultured Atopobium sp.; assembly: GCA_937935155.1. GTDB lineage: Bacteria > Actinomycetota > Coriobacteriia > Coriobacteriales > Atopobiaceae > Lancefieldella. The sequence goes on from CALGXY010000038.1 coordinate 4,999, forward strand.
TTTAAAGACTCTTTCAGAGCGTCTTGGCCACGCCGACCCAGCAACGACATTGAGGATTTATTCTCATTTGCTTCCTGGACGTGACAGGGGAGCGGCAGAAGCGTTTGGAGACGCTCTGAGAACCATTGAACAAAGAGAACTCTAATCGCTCCATGCCTTAAACGCTTGTTGCAATTTGTTGCAATCAGTAATTTTCAATCAAGTTGAAATCTATAAAAAATGTTCATTCAACTTGGAAATTCTTTTTGCCCTTTAGTGAGTGCTAGATAAGAAGTAATTATCAGACAATTAAAGAAAGGTAGACAATAGCATGGCTATTTCTAAAGTCACAAAGGATCTACGCAGATTGCTTGACGCTCAAAATATTCCTTGGGAAGACCATTCTGGATTTACTACCGAGCGAACTTGGATTCCATTAGATGATGGGTCAGTACTTTGTTGTTTGTGCTCTTACTACGTAACGCCAAGTGGCATTGAGTATGGTGTCACAAGAGGATTTCCATTAAAGCTTGAGGTTTCTATTATTCATTCGATAGATGATTATTCGTCTGAAGCGGGAATGCCTAAGACGCCAGAAGAGATTCTGGAGGTGCTAGGTAGACATGGAGCGAAGTAAGTACTGCCAAGAGTTGTGTGACGCTCTAGAGCTTTATGGGAAGACATGGACTGACCGCAGCAACGCTTGTGTTGAGCACATTTATTTCAAGTCTCGTGGTAACTGGGTTTCAGTTCTATATGGTGATGATATTAGAGGCTTCCCACATAAGTTTCTCGTCTGGGAAATGTCTAATTACTCGTATTCACCTCGTGTAATGGACGTTGAAAAAATCATCGATAAGTACTTTTAGGAGTTCAATATGTCAATTAATCACGTTAATATCTCTGGAAATCTTACAAGAGATCCGGAGCTCCGCTCTACAGCAGGAGGAACAAATATCCTTTCGTTCGGTGTTGCTGTTAATGACCGTCGAAAGA
>CALGXY010000039.1:0-2746 GCA_937935155.1 uncultured Atopobium sp.
CCTGCCGCAAAACCTTGAAGCGCGCGTTCGTTTGGGCACCGTGACATTCTCGTTCACGGGTGCCGCAAGGAGCGCGGGAGGTGCGGGCACGGGCGTCGCAAGGAGCGCGGTCGGCGTTGCGGCTGCGGTCGCGGCCAGCGGTGAACCTGTAGGTACATCGCCTGCTGCAGCAACGTTTGGCGAGCACCTTGCGGTCCCGGGAACACTGGAGCTGGCAGACGGCCGAGTGCTTTCGGCGCGCATTCTCCCTGTGGAGCACGGCTTTGACGTCGTGTCCTATGCAACCGCGCATAGCCAGGAATGGTTGGGCGAGTCGGTTCTTCTCGACGCACGCGCCTGTGGGGTAGATCCGGTTCACGGCGGCAGCCTGTGGGTCTCGGGACCCGAGGCAGGGGATACTATGCAACCCCTGGGCATGCATGGGCAGTCAAAAAAGATCTCTGACCTGCTGGGCGAGGCAGGCGTTCCCGTTGAATCCAGGAGTATGATGCCTATTGTGCGCACAAATATTCGTGGACATGTAGTGTGGGTTTCGGGAATTCGTCCCGATGAACGAGTAAAATGTACGCAAGATACAAAACAGCTGCTAGAATTGAACATCTATTCTGGTCATAAGCCATTTGAGAGGAGCCAGTAATGGCGGAGCTTCACCCTGATATTGAAGAGATTCTACTTGACGAACAAGACATCAAGGACATCGTCAAGAAGGTGGGTGCAGAGATCACGCGTGACTACGCGGACAAGAACCCCCTGGTCATTGCTGTTCTTCGCGGAGCTGTTGTATTCATGGCCGACATCATGCGCGCCATTGAGTGCCCACTCTCCATTGACTTTATGGCTGTTTCCAGCTACGGCGACGGTGTTAAGAGCTCCGGCGTCGTGCGCATTGTAAAAGACCTTGATACCAAGATTGAGGGCCGCCACGTCATCATCGTTGAGGACGTCCTGGACTCCGGCCTGACCCTCTCTTACCTGGTCCGCATGCTCCAGTCTCGAAACCCCGCTTCCATTGAGATTGCCGCTTTCCTGGTCAAGGACATTGAGGGCAAGCGTCCAGCTATTGATCCTCGTTACGTAGGCACTCACGTACCCGACAAGTTTGTTGTTGGTTACGGCCTGGACTATGCAGAGCGCTACCGCAACCTGCCATTTGTTGGCGTTCTGAAGCCTTGCGTGTACGAATAGGCTGAGGCCGGCCGGTCTGCTTCAAAAATTTGCCGCAAGACCGTGTAATAGATACAAATTTGTTAAAACTTTTAAAGTTGGGCGAGAAGATCGATCTTCTCGCCCAATATGCTATCTATCAAAGGTTGTGTGAGGCCAGATGCGCGGCGGCGTTATCCCCACCTCCACCCAACGTTTTACCAGGTAGGCACTGTAGGCTTCGAGAGAATTGAGAAACCATGGTCAATCAGACAAGTCTTGCATACGGATCAGAAAAGTCTGCAATCCGTGAGATTGCAGGTTATGCGATGCAGCGTCGTGCTGAGATTGGCGCTCAGAATGTGTTTGATTTCTCGATCGGCAATCCTTCCGTGCCTGCTCCTGAGTCTGTTCGTACCTCTATCGAGGCCGCCATGCAGCTGCCTCCTCAGCAGGTCCACAGCTACACACCTGCAATCGGCATTCCCCAGGCCAGGGAGGCAATTGCCGCGTCGCTCCGACGTCGCTTTGGAGATCACGCAGCTCAGGCAGACGATCTCATCTTGACCTGTGGAGCTGCAGCTTCCGTTTCTATGGCACTCAATTCCATTGTTTCCCCAGGTGAAGAGGTTATTGTTATTGCTCCATACTTCCCGGAGTACCGCGTGTGGATTGACCACGCTCAGGCTACCTGCGTTGAAGTTTTGGCTGACGAGAAAACCTTCCAGATTGATGTTGACGCCGTTTGTGCAGCTCTTACGCCTAAGACTCGAGCGGTGATTATCAATTCTCCAAACAATCCTGTTGGCGCTGTGTATACCAGGGAAAACCTGGATGCATTTGCCAACATGCTCCGCAAACGCTCCACTGAGCTGGGAACTGACATTTACGTCATCTCCGATGAGCCTTACCGCGAGATTGCTTTTGGCGATATTGAGGTCCCCTGGGTTCCCGATGTCTACGAGCGCACCATTGTGTGCTATTCCTACTCCAAGTCACTTTCGCTTCCTGGTGAGCGTATTGGTTGGGTGCTGGTACCTGCGTCTAATCCAGAGCAGAAGGAGATTTACGCAGCTTGTGCGGGCGCTGCTCGTTTGCTGGGCTTTGTATGCGCGCCAGCCCTTTTCCAGCGCGTTATTATCGACTGCGTTGATGAGCCGGCAGATGTTGAGGCTTATGCAAAGAATCGAGAAGTTCTGACTGAGGGTCTCACCAAGCTTGGTTACGAGTACATCCAGCCTGATGGTGCATTCTACCTGTGGGTTCGTGCTCCTGGTGGAGATGCTCAGGCATTCTGTGATGTGGCCAAGCAGTTTGAGCTGCTGCCTGTTCCTTCCGATTCGTTCGGCTGTCCAGGTTGGCTGCGCGTGAGCTACTGCGTTGCGTACCAGACCTGCGTGGACTCGCTTGCTGCCTGGGAAAAGGCTCTTGCTGCAATGAAATAAGCGCAGCAACAGGCGAGAAGATCATCTGGAGAAAGCCAGCCGTCAATGGCGAGAAAATCAATCGACCGCAAACGACAAAGTGAACTGCCTCCCATTTCTTATGTCCAAGAAATAGGAGGCAGTTCACATGCGGGTAATTATGATTCTGCAGCGTGTTA
>CALGXY010000040.1:0-6732 GCA_937935155.1 uncultured Atopobium sp.
TTGGCAAGCGCTGGCCTCGTCGTCGAGAGATTCTTGGTATTGTTTTGGCGCTTATTGGCACCTATCTCTTGGTAACAGGAGGAAATCCAGGCACGCTTAGCCTGCCAACAGCAGGTATTTTCTGGGGCGTTATGTGCGCATTTGCTCAGGCAGCTCTTTCGATTTTGCCAAAGCCTCTGATGGAAAAGTGGGGAAGCTTTACCGTTAATGGCCTAGCTTTTCTGTTCTCAGGCACGCTCATTGCCGTGTTTTATCAGCCCTGGAACCATATGCCTCAGCTGGACGCCTTTGGTATCTTGCTGGTAGTTATTGGTGTGCTGGTGGGAACCTTCTTGGCGTACGGTCTCTACCTGCAGGGCGTTAAGGACGCAGGCTCACTGAGAGCGGTCCTGCTGGGTACTATCGAGCCCGTTATGGCAACCATTACCACCGCACTGGTTCTTGGAACTACCTTTAGCGTTGCCGACCTCATCGGCTTTGCCCTCATCCTAGCGATGGTCGTGCTCACCGCCTAACCGTGCCCAACAACAAAAACCCCGCAGGCAAACTGCGGGGTTTTAACGTTCTCTAAAGGTTGTGTGGCCAGAGGCTTAGATGAGTTCCATCTGCGTGAGAACTGCCGAGTACCAGCCGTTTGGATTAGCTGGGTTGTACTTTGCAGCTCCAGAAACAGAAAGCCTTCCGCCGTAACCAGCAGCAAGACCAGCCGTGTGATCCCAGATAGCCTCTTCCCAGCTACCCCAGCTAGCAGAACCCCAACCCCATGCGTTGTAGGGGAGGAAGTTATACCTACCCTTTGTACTCTCAACTGCAGAAATAGCAGGCGAGAGACGCGGATCAACGCCGTAGGCCCATGCAGCCTCGGCAAAGGTTGAGCCGTAGCCAGCAAGAGGGGAGCCAGCAAGATAGGCGTCAATTCGAGCGCCCCAGCTGCTTACAAAGTTGGTCTTATCGCTTGACCAGTCAACATTTTGAGCCGAAGGAGTTGATGGGGTAGTGACCTCAGTGGTATTACCAGAAGCGTTGGTAAAGGTGGTCTCAGTAGAAGCCTCTTTTAGTGCTTCTTCTGCAGCAGCTGCTTCTGCTGCTGCCTGCTGAGCTTGTTCTGCCTGCAATTGCTCTCTTGTTGCAATTGCTGCGTTCATGGCATCTTCAGCAGCTTTCTTCTGCTCCTCTGCTTCTGCCATCTGTGCATTTAAAGATGACTGAGTCTCAGAAAGCTCTTTGCTAAGATCAACCAGGTGGTTGATAGCATCTGAATTTTTGTTCTGGATAATCTCAAGATACTGAATAACAGCAATCAAATCATTAAAGTTATCTGCCGATAAAAGCAGATCAATAATTCCCATGGAGCCCTGCTGCATGCGATACATTGCTCTAATAGACTCTGCAGCTTTTAAGCGCTGCTCTGGGAGTTGCTGTTCAATCTCTGCAATACGCGCCTCATTATCTGCAATCTGTTTTTGTAGCTCAGCTACACGCTGATTGGCGGCATCGTAATCAGAATTGGTCTGCTCTACCTTGGCCTGGAGCTCTTCAAGAGTCTCTGCCTGAGCTCTTGAGACGCCAAACAAAAAGGTATTAACAACAAGCACTGCTGCAAGGAGTGCTGTCATAAGGGTAGAGCATGAAGGTAAGCGTCTATGACGCATATATTTGTTCAAATCGACCTCCGCGATTGGGGCTTCCGATTAGTACGCAGTTAGTGCCATCCGCTCATTACTGGCTTCAAGCGCAAGGTCAGATAACACTTGACCTCAAAAATACGCATAATCGCTTCTCTCCGCTCGTGCGAGGGTGTCAATTCTACTTGTTTTCGGCTCCAAATGCCAACTTTGCAGAAAACAAGGCACTTTTAAAGTAGTAAAGTCGTTAGATAAAGCCGTGAACGGTAGAAAAAGAAAGGGCGAACGGATTGCGTACAATAGGTTCGTAATCAGTCCCCAAGGAGGTTTTAGTGGAGTCGGCAATTTTGTGGATTGAAGCGCTTAAATCAGCGTTATTTGGCGTGGTTGAGGGTATTACCGAGTGGCTACCTATCTCATCAACAGGCCATATGCTGCTACTCAATCAGTTTTTACCACTCAATGTCTCTGAAGACTTTTGGAATATGTTCCTCGTTGTTATTCAGCTTGGCGCAATTCTTGCAGTATGTGTGGGATTTTTCCACAAACTTAATCCCTTCTCGCCAAAGAAATCTAAGGACGAGAAGCGCTCTACCTGGAAACTCTGGGCAAAAGTGGTGGTCAGCTGCGTTCCTGCAGCAGCAATTGGTCTGCCGCTCAATGACTTCATTGAAGAGCATCTTGGAAGCCCCTTTGTTATTGCCGCAACTCTTATTTTCTATGGCATCATCTTCATCTTGCTTGAGCTCCATCGCGAGAAGGTCGCTGCAGCAGTAAAGGTTGAGGCACCTCGAGGCAAGCACATGAGCCCAGATGCTGCAGCATCCCTTAAGGCCCCCTCTGCCGACAACCTGGCCCGCGTACAAGACATTGACAACCTGGACTGGAAGACCGCACTTGGTATTGGTGTGTTCCAGGTACTTGCAATTGTTCCAGGCACTTCAAGATCAGGTGCAACTATCCTGGGCGGCTTGGCACTTGGTTGTTCAAGGGCTGTAGCTGCTGAGTTTACGTTCTTCCTGGCAATTCCTACTATGGCCGGCGCTTCTGCTTTGAGGCTTGTGCGCTACTTTATGAAGGGCAACACCTTTACTGCTCCTGAGGCAATTATTTTGGGTGTTGGTTGTTTAGTGGCGTTTATTGTTTCGCTTGTTATGGTCCGTGCGCTTATGGGCTATGTCCGCAAGCATGATTTCAAGCCTTTTGGCGTGTATCGCATTATTCTGGGTATTGCAGTTATCGCATACTTCCTGCTTGTTAAGTAAGTTTCTGACTGACAAACGTTACATATATGCGTTTAAGCGCGGTGAGTTTCTCGCCGCGCTTTTTTATGCGCAAAACATATGGAAAAAGCGTGGAAAACCTATGAAAGATATATGTAATCGTTCTAGGTTCATTTACCAGCAATTGCCCTGTCTTGTATGCTCTTACGGCTGATTTTTGGTCGTAAGAGTAAGTAATTACTTGTAATAGTTTCAGGAGGATTTATGCGCCACATTAAGACGCTTCAGAGAATTGCGTGCACGCTTGCGCTTGCGCTTGTTGCAGTTCTTGCAGTTTCTGCACCAAAACTTGCGTTTGCAGACAATATTGATACATCTACACCAGGTGTAAAGGTTTCTGTTTTCTCGGCTGACGGTAATGCCGATACATCCAGGGTCCTTACAGACAACCCTCAGCATTCTGGCCACCAGACTCCTGTTCCTGGTCAGTATGGCGAGATTGTCGTTCGCGTTGGTCAGACCATTAGAGACACCGGTGCGTATTCTCACTACACCACTACTCGTCCTGGTTTTGCTCCTTTTGGTGTAACCACTACTCTGGTCACCGCAGGCGCTTATCCTGAGCTCCCTGCTACTGACTATGACTTTACGTATGCTTTCTACGGAAACAGCAACACCGTTACTAACAACGGTGGTCAGTTCTATTTTGAGTTCACTGGTCGTAAGGTAACTCCTGCTAACCAGCCTGTTACCGCATTCTTCCTTGTTACCATGCAGGGAGATTCAACGGACCCTGCTAACGTTGGTGGTAACACCACTCACCTCATGTGGGTTGGCTATCACATCCACGTTATTCCTGCAGAGACCACCCCAACTCCTACACCTTCTCCAACACCATCTGCAGTTAACCAGCTCATTTATGATGCAAATGGCGGCACCATCTACGGCAACGCAACTTATACAGAGTCCAAGACTCCAAATAACCCTCGCACCTACGGCTTTGCTGAGTACAACATCATTGAGGACCTGCCTGTTCGCGATGGCTATAAGTTTGAGTTCTGGAAGCGTTCTTACGTTGATAACCACTTCCGCTATGTTGGTGCTTCTGCTGTTCCTGCAGATGCAAACAACAATCCAGCTGGCGATAAGCGCTATGTTTCTGAGACTACCGTCTTTAACATGAGAAGCCCTTACACCCTGACCGCTGTTTGGAACCAGGAGTATGAGCTCAGCTATGACGCAAACGGCGGTACTGGTGCTCCTGCAGCACAGAACGGTTACTTTGGTATTGATAGCAACACTGCAGACTCTCTCACCGATCCTAAGAACGAGACTGTCTCTGCTACCGTTCCAACTCGCGATGGCTACATCTTCAAGGGCTGGAAGCTTGATGGCACCACCTATCAGGCAGGAGACCAGGTAACCCTTACCACCACCACTCCTAAGGTTGTTCTTGTTGCAGAGTGGGAGCCAGAGCCAGTTGCTCCTGTTACCCCAGAGAACCCTGCTACTCCAGAGAATCCTGGCACTCCAGAAAACCCTAGCACCCCAAGCACTCCAGGTATCCCTGGTGGTCCTCTTGCCCCAAGCTTCCCAAGCGCTCCAAATCCTGCAGCTATCCCATACTATGGCGGCCCTGCACTTCCATACACTGGTGATGAGAACTACACACTCAGCGCTATTGTTATGGCATGTGTTGCAGGAGGTGTAATTGCTCTGGCAGTTGTTGCTCGCGCAAAGAGCCGTCAGACAAACTCCATGAACTAAGGCAGGCGTTTGATCTAGAAGATCTTCTCGCCATACATGTGTAGAAGTTCAATAGCAGCGTTTATGCAGATAAACCGGTCTTCTTGTGAAGGCCGGTTTTTTATTGTGGAGGCAACAGAAACAATCGCAATTAATGTCCGGTTATCGGGGTACACTTTTAGTCTACGAATGATTGACACAAGGATGGCGTAATGCAGATTGATCTTGAAGGTTTAAATCCTGCCCAGCACCAGGCAGTTATGACAACTCAAGGACCCTTGCTGGTTCTTGCAGGAGCTGGTTCGGGAAAGACGCGTGTTCTGACGTTTAGAATTGCGCACATGATTGCCGATGAAGGCGTTCGTCCTTGGCAGATTCTGGCTATTACGTTTACAAACAAGGCCGCAGCAGAGATGCGTGAGCGTCTTGAGGCACTGCTGCCTAACAATATTCGTGGTATGTGGGTTTGTACATTCCACGCTATGTGTGTCCGTCTGCTTAGAGAAGATGGTGAGCGTCTTGGCTATGGCCCCAATTTTGCTATCTACGATGATGATGATTCAAAACGCCTGGTAAAGACCATTCTGTCTGATTTAGATATTGATGTCCGTCAGTTCCCACTCAACTCCATTCGTTCTAAGATTTCTGCTGCTAAAAACGCCCTTTTGTTCCCCGATGATGTAGAGGCGCAGGCAGCAAGTCCTATGGATCACGTGGTGGCCCGCGTGTATCGTGCGCTCCAGACTCGTTTGGATAAAGCCAATGCCATGGACTTTGATGATCTTCTGGTTAAGGCGTTTGAGTTGCTCTCCAAGTACCCTGACGTGCTTGCTAAGTACCAGGAGCGTTTCCGTTATATCAACGTTGACGAGTATCAGGATACCAACGGCGTCCAGTACGCAATTACCAAGCTCTTGGCGTCTAAGTATCGCAATCTTATGGTCGTTGGTGATGATGACCAGTCTATTTACTCATGGCGTGGCGCAGACATCAAGAACATCTTGGCGTTCGAGAAAGACTATGAGGAAGCGGTTGTTGTTAAGCTGGAACAAAACTACCGCTCAACAGGACATATTTTGGCGGCTGCTAACGCAGTTGTTGCGCACAACTCTCACCGCAAGCCAAAGCGCCTCTTCACTGATGAAGGAGATGGCGAGAAGATCCAGGTGTATCAGGCATCTGATGAGCGTGATGAGGGTGCGTGGATTGGCTCCGAGATAGAAAAACTGCACGATAAGGGTACATCATACGACAACATAGCAGTGTTCTATCGCACCAACGCTCAGTCTCGTATTCTCGAAGATATGTTGCTCAGAGCTGGTGTTCCTTACAAGATTGTTGGCGGTACTCGATTCTTTGATCGCGCAGAAATCAGAGATGTCATGGCGTACCTCAAAGTTGTCGTCAACCCCGATGATGACATGGCTGCGCTGCGCGTTATTAACACGCCTCGTCGCGGTATTGGCGCAACCAGTATTCAGAAGATTCAGACATACGCACTGCATAACGGCTTGTCGTTCTTCTCGGCATGTGAAGCATGCGTGATGGAAGAAGGCATTTTTACCGCAAAGGTAAGAAATGCGCTGGTAGAGTTTACGTCAGCTATTGAGCATGGCCGCCATATTGATGGTGAGCTTGATGAGGTTGTAGAGGCAATTATTGACCGCTCAGGTCTTATTCGTGCGCTTGAGACGGAGCATACCATTGAGGCTGACGGACGTATCGAGAACATTCGAGAATTCTTTGGTGTTGCAGCAGAGTTTGATGAGTCACACGATGACGTTGAAGAAACGCTTGAGAGTCTGCAGCAGCTCAGAGAAGCTGGAGCGCTTGATGCGCAAGATGCAGCTTCGCTAAGTGAGGCTGGTTTTGATGCTGCTACCGGCGCACTCGCTGGTGCTGCTGTAGAGACGGCTCCTGCGCCTCAGGAGGAGAGCTTGCATCCGCAAGTTGCGGCAGAGAAGCTTCCTGCGTTTATGGAATGGCTGGCGCTTCGCTCTGACCTGGATAGCTTGGATGGTTCTACCTCTGCAGTAACGCTCATGACCATTCACGCTGCAAAGGGTCTGGAATTTCCTGCAGTTTTTGTTGCTGGTATGGAGGAGGGAATCTTCCCTCATGCAAATTATGAGGCAGAA
>CALGXY010000041.1:0-8100 GCA_937935155.1 uncultured Atopobium sp.
AGTGGCTCAGGCGCGTCAGGATTTGAGTGAAGCAAGAAGCGCTGCTGCAGATCAGCTGTCTGCAGCTCAGGATAAACTTGCCGCGTCGCTTAGCCGCCTGAACGCAGGACAAACGGCTCTCCAAAACGCAGAGGCTCAGACTAACTAGGGAAGGCAGAGCCTTGAGGAGCAACGCGCTGAGGTCGAGAAACAACTTGCTGACGGTCAGAAAGAGCTTGATGAAGCTCAGAAGAAGATTGATGAGCTTAAAGAGCCTGATGTGTATGTACTTGATCGCACAAAAGAGATTGGTGTTGCAGCTTATCAAGCAGACTCTGAGCGTATCAATGATATTGCTAATGTATTCCCGCTGATGTTTTTCTTGGTTGCAGCTCTGGTTTCACTTACCAGTATGACGCGTATGGTTTCTGAAGAGCGTACGCTTATTGGTGTTCATAAGGCGCTTGGTTATTCAACTGCTCAGATTGCGGCAAAGTACCTGTTATATGCCTTGCTCGCCTCACTTTTGGGTGCCGTTATTGGCATAGCATGTTTAAGTCAAGTGTTGCCAGGCGTTATTATCTCTGCATACGGGTCAATTTATACCATCCCAAATGGGGGAGCTCCTTATCCTATTCAGCTTGATAGTGCGCTCCTCTCTGGACTTTCCGGTATAGGCATCACGCTTCTTTCAACTATGGCTGCTGTTTTATCCTCATTGAAAGAAGAACCATCTAGCCTCATGCTTCCAAAAGCTCCAAAAGCGGGCTCAAAGATTTTGCTTGAGCGCGTTGAGCCTCTATGGTCCAGATTGTCTTTCTCGTGGAAAGTTACAATCAGAAACCTTGTCCGCTATAAGCGACGCTTGATTATGACGCTGGTAGGAATTGCTGGATGTACTGCGCTTTTATTGGTGGCTTTTGGTCTTAGAGATTCCATTAGCGACATCATTGATAACCAATGGCCAGCTATTTCGCATTATGACTACATAGTGGGAATGACTTCTGATGTTTCTGAGGAAGAAGCAAATCAGATTAATGCAGAGCTTAATCAGGTGGGCGCTACAAATATCCGCCGCATAACCAGAGAAAACGTTCTTCTTGAGTCTTCTACACAAAAGGCAGGCTCACTGACAAGAACAACTATTATGACCAGTGATTCTCTTCAAGACCTCACGGGCTTAGCTACCCTGCGCAATCGTCTTTCTGGTCAAGCAATAGAGCTTGGAGAAGATTCGGTTGTAATTACAGAAAAGCTTGCAAAACGACTGGGTGTAGGCGTGGGAGATACCATTCAGGTCTATGCTCAAGACAGAATTGGAAACGTTTCAGGTGAGCCAAGTACGCTTACTATTACAGGAGTTGCCGAGAATTACGTTGGGTCGTATCTGTATCTGGGACCTTTAGCATGGCATTCTCTAGGTATTCAAGATCAAGCAGCGGACGGCTGGTATGCAACGCTTCCCGAAGATCAAGCAACGAGAGATGCATTTGGAGAAAAGCTTATTAACCAGACAGGAGTTGCAACTGTTGATGACGTCAATGAAGCTATCCGCACCTATAGAGAATCACTTGCCGTAGTTAACCGTGTTGTAGCTATTCTTATTGTGGCTGCAGCTCTGCTGGCATTTATCGTTCTGTATAACCTCACTAATATCAATATTGAAGAGCGCATTAGAGAGATTGCCAGCCTCAAAGTACTTGGATTTACGCGACACGAGGTTGATGCTTACGTCTTTAGAGAAATTGCATTATTAGCCGTCTTTGGAGCGTTTTTTGGACTTGTTCTAGGAACATACCTTGAGGGATTTGTAGTTCAAACTGCCGAGATTGACCTTGTTATGTTTGGTCGAGCTATCCATGCACCAAGTTATTGGTTTGCCTTTGGACTTACGCTTGTCTTCTCGCTGTTGGTATATGTTGCCATGCGACCTAAGCTCAAAAATATTGATATGGTTGAGAGCCTGAAGAGCGTCGAGTAGGCATCTTTTGCCCGCCCAAGAGAAGCATATTTTAGATAAGATAGAAGATAGTTGAGATTGCTTATTTATAAGGAGTTGGTATGCCTAAGGTTTCTTTTGTAATTCCTGCATACAACATCGAATCATACATTGGGCGTTGTATTCAAAGTGTAAAGAATCAGACGTTTGGTGATTTTGAAGCAATTATTGTTGATGACGCCTCAACAGATTCCACTCCAGAGAAAATCGTAGAAGCAGTAGGGGATGACTCAAGGTTCAAGGTTATTACTCACCCGACTAACCAGGGCCTTCATCTTGCACGTAAAACTGCTGCAGCTCATACAAAAGGTGAGTGGGTCTTTTGCCTAGACGGTGATGATGAGGTTACTCCTGATTTTCTTGAGCAGGTAGTTGCTCGTATTGATCAGAACCCTGTTGATATTCTCCACCTTGGCATTACTGTTATTCCAGAAAATGGCGTTGACCCAGCTGATGCAAAGTCTTTTGAGAGCTACATTAACCAACAATCAGACTTTACTCAGGGTGACGATATCCTGCGCATTATTTACGATGAAGGCTATGGACAGAAGCTTGATTGGCGTGCCACGCAGCGTTTATATCGCGGCGAACTTTTCCGCTCTGCCTTTGCAGAGATGACTTCGGAGCGCCTGGTAAGAGCAGAAGATGCCTATGAGGTATTTATCCTGGCAGATAAGGCTCAGACCGCTGATGGCTTTGAGTCTTGCAGAGGCTTTTTGTACCACTATGGTATTGGCGTAACTGGCGCTTCTCGTATTTCTTTAGATAAATTTGGAGAGTTCTGCTATCAGTTCTTGGACAACATTGACCAGGTAGAACTTTATATTGGCAAATCAGATAACATTGCGCATCTCAACTCCTTTAAGGGAATGAAGCACAGACTGTTGGAGCTTCTGAGTGCTGAGTGGAGATTCCGTCTTGCTCCTGAAGATCAAGAGGCAGCTCTTGAGCCGTTTGCCATTCTCTTTGGACCATCAGTAGCTGCTCGAGAGCTCTATCGCTTTGTAAGAGATGAAGCATACGAGGCCATTGCTACTGGAACTGAGCTTCCAGAAAACAGCGATGCATATCGCTTTAGAAAGTATGCAAAGAAGTATGCCGCTCTCATGCATCAGGATGAGGGACTGTCGTTTGATAGGGCAGTTCGCATGAAACAGATTGCCGATGAGCACATGGAGTATCTAGAGAGAAAGCACATGGTAAAGATGTTTGAGCAGCAGCCTATTCGCATTCTGATTACTTCTCATAAAGATGTTGATGTTCCCGCAAGTAATTACCTTCAGCCTATCCAGGTAGGACCAGGCCAGAAGACCAATCGCTTTACGTATATGCTCCATGATGATGAGGGCGATAACATTACCGAGAAAAACCCAATGTACTGTGAGATGACTACACAGTATTGGGCATGGAAGAACATCACCAATGCTCGCTATGTTGGCTTTGGTCATTATCGTCGCTACTTCAACTTTACCGATACGGTTTATCCAGAAAATCCGTTTGGTGAGGTTATGGATGACTTCATTGATGAGGATGCTATCAAGAAATATGGTCTTGATGATCAGACCATCGCTCAATGCATTGAGGGCTATGACCTCATTACCACTGGGGTAAAGGATATTAGCAAATTCCCTGGAAGCGCTAATACACCTCTTGAGCAGTACCATTCCGCTCCGCTACTCCATCCAAAGGATATGGATACTATGGCTGCACTCATTGTTGAGCGTCATCCAGAGTATGCAGAGGACGTAAACACTTTTCTCAACGGTCATCAGCAGTGCTTCTGCAACATGTATATCATGCGTAAAGAGCTCTTTGATCGCTATGCAGCATGGGTGTTCCCACTTGTTGACGAGTGGACTGCCCGTACTGATATGTCCACCTATAGCAAAGAGGCCCTAAGAACCCCAGGTCATCTGACTGAGCGCCTCTTTAATATCTGGCGTATGCATATGCTGCGTACAGAGGGCAAAAACTGGAAGGTAAAAGAGCTGCAGTGCATTCACTTTACTAATCCAGAGCCTCGTCAGAAGTTTATTCCTCTCTTTGAAGAAAAGCCAGAGATTGCAAGCCAGAACGTTGTTCCTGTTGTTTTTGCAGCAGACAACAACTATGTTCCAATTCTTACCTGCGCTATGGGCTCAATGCTTGAAAATGCCGATCCTAACCGTTTCTACGATGTGGTCGTTCTCAACACCAATATTGGCGGATCAAAGCAGGAGCTGGTTAAGAAGCACTTCTCGCGTTATAAGAATGCTCGTATTACGTTCTATAACGTGTGGCGCATGGTCAAAGACTACAAGCTAGATACTAATAACGCTCACATTAGTGTTGAGACATACTTCCGCTTCTTGGCTCAAGACATTCTTTCTGCTTACGATAAGGTTGTCTATCTTGACTCTGACCTTGTGGTTAACGGTAATGTCGCAGAACTGTATGACGTAAGAATGGGCAATAATCTTATTGCGGCAACGCTTGATATTGACTATCTGGCAAACCTCAACATTCGCGGCGGAGACCGTATGAAGTACAGCCTTGACGTGCTTAATCTTAAGAATCCTTATGCCTACTTCCAGGCAGGAGTTATGGTCTTCAATACTGCTGAGCTACGCCGTTATCACACTGTTCCGGAGTGGTTACGTATTGCAACCAATCCGATCTTTATCTACAACGATCAAGATATTCTGAACAGCGAGTGCCAGGGTCGTGTTGTCTATCTACCAGCTGACTGGAACGTTACGCATAATATCTTTGGCCGTGCCGAGAAACTCTATCCAATGGCACCAAACAGCGTTTTTGATGATTATCAAACAGCACGCCGCGCACCAAAGATTGTTCACTTTGCCGGTGCTATCAAGCCTTGGCAGAACGCCAGCTGCGACATGGCTTCCTATTTCTGGAAGTACGCGCGTAATACCCCGTTCTACGAGGTTATTATTCAGGACATGGTGCCAGGCGCTAGAAATGACGCAGACGTCACGGAGTTCCACGAGCGCGCGCTTTCTGATGCAAGTCCTCTGCGTAAGATTATTGACCCTCTTGCACCATATGGAAGTGCTCGGCGAGAAGCCCTTAAGGCCCTTGGTAGAACCTTAAGAGGACGCAAATAAATACCTGGTAGGTGCAAGATTTCTTGCACCTACGTTTTTATGTTTGGAGTAGTAATGGCAGCACTTTCGCCAAAAGATGCCGCTCGTGCAGCGGAGCTTAATAGAATCTTGAACCATGCGGCATATGCCTACTATGCCCTTGATAATCCAGAGCTTACCGACGCTGAATTTGACCGCCTACTCATTGAGCTTCAGCAGCTTGAGGCAGCATATCCAGAGCTTGTAACTGAGGATAGCTATACGCAGCGCGTAGGTGGTTACGTTTCTGAGCAGTT
This sequence comes from uncultured Atopobium sp., assembly GCA_937935155.1. Classification (GTDB taxonomy): domain Bacteria; phylum Actinomycetota; class Coriobacteriia; order Coriobacteriales; family Atopobiaceae; genus Lancefieldella. The sequence continues at coordinate 5,361 of CALGXY010000041.1, forward strand.
TGAGCCTGTTCAGCATGCCGCTCGTATGTATTCCATGGACGATGCCATGAACCTGGAAGAGCTGGATGCATGGCTTTCCAGAACTGATGAGGCTCTTGGCGCATCGCCCACTAATCCTGTGGCATATACCTGCGAGCTTAAGATTGACGGCTTAGGTGTTGCGCTCACATATCGTGACGGTCAGTTTGTACGCGCGGCCACACGAGGTGACGGCAGCACAGGAGAAAATGTTACGGCAAACGTTTTGACTATCTCTGATGTTCCCCGAGAGCTTGCGCATGCTGGTCTTGAGCAGGTAGAGAATAGAGGCCTCAACCAGAGTATTGAGGTCCGCGGCGAAGTTTATATGCCAAAGCACTCCTTCATTCGTTTGAATGAGGATGCGGACGCTGCTGGTAAACAGCCTTTTGCTAACCCAAGAAATGCAGCTGCTGGATCTTTGCGCCAGAAGGATCCAAAGATTACAGCACACCGAGATCTTGAGACCTTTATCTACGCAGTAGCCGACGAAAGCCCTCTTGATGTTCACAGTCAGTGGGAGTTCTTAAACTGGCTTCGTAGCTGTGGTTTTAATGTTAATCCTCATGCCCGTCGTTGCCTGAGCGCTCAGGAGGTCCACGATTTCTGTGCACAAGCTCTTGAGCAGCGAGGAGATCTTAACTACGACATTGATGGCGTGGTAGTAAAGGTTGACTCATTTGCCAGCCAAGAAGCTCTAGGATTTACTTCTCGCGCTCCTCGTTGGGCTATTGCATTTAAGTTCCCACCAGAGGAAAAGCAGACCGTTTTGCGAGAAATTCGTATTCAGGTGGGTCGTACGGGCGTACTCACACCTGTTGCTGAGTTTGATCCCGTTACTGTTGCAGGTTCTACCATTGCGCGTGCAACCCTCCACAACCTTGACGAGATTCGTCGTAAAAACGTACGCGAGGGCGATACCATCATTGTCCACAAGGCAGGAGATGTCATTCCAGAGGTTGTAGGACCAGTTTTGAGTCTTCGACCTGCAGATGCTGTTGAGTTCCAGATGCCAGCTACCTGCCCGAGCTGTGGTAGCCCTGTTATTCAAGAAGAGGGAGAGGTAGCCTTCCGCTGTGTCTCTATTGATTGCCCCGCTCAGGCAGTTGAGCGTCTGATTCACTGGGGTAGCCGTAAGGCCATGGACATCGACGGCCTTGGTGACGAGCTTATTAACCGTATGGTTGAAGAGGGTGTTCTCTCTGACGTTGCCGACTTCTACGATAAGCTTACTGAAGAGACGCTGGCCAGCATGCCTACGGGCCGTGTGTATGATACTGATACTGCAGATCACCTTTCTGGTGACAGCATTCCTGTGGGTCACACCATTGCCAAGAAGGTTATGGCGCAGGTTGAGGAATCAAAGACACGAGGTCTTGGTCGCGTGCTCTTTGGTATTGGTATGAGGCATGTTGGTGCTAACGTTGCAGAGCTTCTTGCCCAGGAGTTTGGCTCTATCCAGGCACTTGCTACAGCCCCTGTCGAGAAAATCGCTGAAATCCCAGGTATTGGCCCTAAGATTGCAGAGTCTGTACACGAGTTCTTCTCGATACCAGAAAATGTTGCCGTTATTGAGCGTCTTCGTCAGGCAGGCGTGGTGCTTGAGGAAGAGAAGTCAGAAAATGAGCTTCCTCAGACGCTTGCTGGACTTACCTTTGTTTTAACGGGAACTCTTGAGCACTTCACACGCGATGAGGCTGGCGCCCAGCTTAAAGCCATGGGAGCAAAGGTTTCTGGCTCTGTATCTAAAAAGACAAGCTTTGTAGTGGCAGGAGAAGCTGCGGGATCTAAGCTTACAAAGGCTGAAAGCTTAGGTGTTCCCGTACTTGATGAGGCTGCGCTTCAGCAAATTCTTGAAACAGGACAGGCACCTGCATAAATGTACATGTTCAGTAACAAAGTGGTGATTTATACTATCTTGTTACTATCAGTAAAAAGGAGACGACAAAATGAAACTTATAAAAAACAAGTATGTTTCTCTTGGAATGATGTTTTTGATTTTAGCAATCATCCTAAATGTGGCATCAAACGTTAATGATTTATTTGTTGGTATGCTCTATGGCATATCCCTAGGAATATTGATTTTAGGATTGCTTTCTACTCAAAATAGTTTGCGTTTATGCAATCGATAATCTATCCAAAAGGAAAAGCTATGGCAGATAAAAACATTTTGGTTCTTTGTTATTCTCGCTGCACTACCTGTAAGAGAGCTCTTAAATGGCTTGATGAACATGGTGTTTCTTATACTTTGCGTGATATTAAAGAAGAAAATCCAACTGCAGAAGAGCTTGCTGAATGGCATAAGTTGAGCGGTCTTTCTATCAGAAAGTTCTTCAACACTTCAGGCATGGTATATCGCGATAATAACATCAAGGAGCAGCTTGATGCAGGTATGAGCGATAGTGATGCCTATAATTTGCTTGCCACCACAGGCATGCTGGTCAAGCGCCCATTGGTTGTTGCAGGCAATACCATTCTTCTTGGATTTAAAGAGCCTGCATGGGAAGAAGCACTTCTGTAAAACTAACTTCTTCAGTATGCATTTCTACAGCATGCATCAGTTTGTGGATAAGCGTTAGCAAAAAGGCGACTACTAAGTGAACTGCCTCCCATTTCTTATGTCCAAGAAATGGGAGGCAGTTCACATGCGGGTGATTATGATTCTGCAGCGTGTTAGCGTTGGCTTTTAGGCCTGGCGCACAAAATAGCGCAGCTTTGGTAG
>CALGXY010000042.1:0-1256 GCA_937935155.1 uncultured Atopobium sp.
TCAACGTCATTTGCAGGTAGTAGACGTTTTCGCGCAGGTGAGCAGCAACCTCGCGGTCGATAACGCCCTCGAACTGCAGGCGCGTAATCTGGTCCAGTTCGATGCGGAGCGCGTTTTCGGCCACGTCATCAGCGTATTTGCGAGCGTTAGCAATTTGCTGCCTAAAGTGAGGCGACACCTTGTGCGAACTCAGGTTGTAAGGCAGCAGGTAAGAGGCTTGAGTGGTGCTGGAGCCGTGCTCGTCGTTGATGTTGATGCGGCTCCAAATTGACTCGATTGCCGACTCGTGGTCAATCATCAGGTTAGACGCGATGACCGCCAGCTCTTCATCGTCGCCGTTGGCAATGCGCTCCAGGTCATCGAGCTCTGCATACTCCATCTCAAGCGCGTACAAACATGCCTGGTAGTAGGACTGATCAGCGTCTTCCAGGTGCCTGATTCCGCCGTCGATGATGTGCTGAGCTGCAAGTTTAAGCTCGTGGAGACCCACGGCAATTCGCGAGCGGTGATTGGTTTGTGCGGCGATACTTGCAAGAGGCCCGTAGTAGCCCACTGACCTGCGGATTGAGGTAATGTCATCAACAATTTGGTCCCATGGAATGGGGTTCTTGGTCTTAATGTGGCGCCCGCGAAGTTCCTCGAGGCGTTTCTGCTGAACATCTGTCTCGTGAAGCACCAGCTCTTTGACCAGCTTGCCCGAGTCAGGCGCGGTGATGCGAGCGGCAAACAGTCGGTTGGTGTAGCGCGTGATAGTCAAACGAAGCGCAGGTAGATACTTTGATATGGCGTTCTCTGACTGCAGCATGCTCCTGAGCTCGGCAAGGGTTGCCTCAAGAACGGCAATCTCTCCCTTGTGGAGACGTTCGGGCAGGTCAGAGTCTGCCTCAGGGGACTTGGACAGCACGGGCAACAGATTGTCCGCCAAGAGCAACGTGGCGAGAATAACGCCGGCGGCGATAGTGATTAGCAGGTCCCTCTGCGGAAACGCTGCTCCAGACTGGGTCATCATCGGCAGGGTGAGGATGATCGACAACGTTACCGCGCCTTTTGCGCCTGCAATGGTGGTGACCAGCACGTTCTTGATGAGCTCGGCCGACGTGATGGAGATGGGCTTTATGGCGCACGCGGGTTTTGACTGCTCGTCGGGTTTCTCGCCGTCGGAGCTGCTACCTGCGGCGCCCTTCTCGCCGTCGGCGGGGCCGCTACCTGCGGAAAGGCCGTTACCTGCGGAGCCATTCTCGTCATCCACGTCGTCT
>CALGXY010000043.1:0-1148 GCA_937935155.1 uncultured Atopobium sp.
AAAATCCCTTGGCCAGTAATGGCTGTGCGGGTTCGAGTCCCGCTCGCGGCACACCCTTAATTTAATTCATAGATATGCGCAACAATCTTATTCTTACTCTTTCAGTGTGCTCATTGGCTTTAATGACATCATGTTCTAAGTTAGGTAAGCTCACTTCTGATTGCTTTTCAGTTAGTCCAAACCCTTTAGAGACGGTTGGAGGAAAGGTTCCTGCAACGGTGGAAGGACAGTTTCCAGAGAAATTTATGAATAAAAAGGCCACAGTAACTGTGGTTCCTGAGCTCAGATATGCAGGCGGAGAAGTAGCCAAAGGACAGCCAATGACATTCCAAGGAGAGAAAGTTATGGGTAACGATAAGGTGATTTCTTATCGTCTTGGCGGTCGTTACACGATGAAAACTTCGTTTGATTATGTGCCAGCCATGCAGAAAAGCGACATGTATTTGACGTTCAATGCACGCATAGGAAATTCAAAAGTCAATGTTCCGGCAATCAAAGTTGCCACTGGAGTCATTGCAACAGCAGAACTTTATCGTAAGGCTATGCTCCAAGGCGGTGCTTGTTTGGCGCTCGATTCGTTTCAAAGAGTGATAGATCGCAAGCAAGAAGCCAACGTAAAATTCCTCATAAACCAAGCTAATTTACGTAGCAATGAGTTGAAAAACAATAGTGTTCGCGAGTTTGTTAGCATGCTTAAGCGCATCAATTCAGACCGAGAGGGACTGGCAATCAAGAATGTTGAGGTGAAAGCTTATGCCTCTCCAGAAGGTGGTTTCAGCTTTAACGATAAGTTAGCCAATAAGCGTCAGAATGTCAGTGAAGGCTATGTGAAGCAACAACTCAAAGGAACGAAACTAAAAACAGACATAGATGCCCACTACACCGCACAGGATTGGGATGGTTTTATGAAGCTCGTTCAGGCGAGTAAGATACAAGATAAGGACGTAATCTTACGCGTTCTGTCCATGTATAAAGACCCACAAGAGCGTGAAAAGCAAATACGTAACATGAGTGAAGGCTTCCGTGAGCTTGCCGATGGTGTAATCCCAGCTACTCGGGAGGCTGAGGCAGAAGAATCGCTTGAACCCAGGAGGCGGAGGTTGCAGGGAGCACCTGCAACTGCATACGTACCTTCTTAAACACAGGAA
>CALGXY010000044.1:0-7688 GCA_937935155.1 uncultured Atopobium sp.
ATTATGCAAAGCCAGTTGATGGTGTAACAATTACAGTCACAGATACAGCAACTGGTTCTGTTGTGGCGGAGCAAGTCACTGACGCAAATGGTAAAGTTCAGATCAGTCTTCCAGATGGAACTTATAAGGTTCAGCAGACAAAGTTCAAAGCTGGATTCGAAGTAGATAACACAACCTACCCATATACGCCTAATGGAGTTGCTTCTGGCACAGGAAGCTCAACTACACTTAACATCGTTGATAAGCAAGTCTTAGGTAACCTTTACATTACCGTAAAAGCACAAAACTTAAACTATGGTCATCGTCCAGATTCTGATCTTCAGTCAATTTCTGAAGTTACCGTAGATGTTCAAGATGAATTTGGAAATACTGTTGAATCAAATGTTCCATCTAATTCTCCAGTTCCAGTTAGAGTCCCTGTAAATGGTAGCTATACCTTAATTCCAAAAAATATTCCTGATTCATATTCGTATGACACAGAGTCAGGCTTGTTTGATATTGTAAATTATGATCGTACTGGCCATCTTTATGGTTCCCCACATGCAGTTACCTTTAAATATGATTCCTCAACGCGAACATTTAATACAGATGTTTATGCGGTTTATAGATTAAAGCGCAGAGTAGGAAATATTATTGTTAGGGTCGTTGATCAATACGGCAATCCTATTGCTGGAGCAACTTTGACTGCTACCATGGCTGAGGTAGTCACACCTGGTGAGCCTTCTCCAGCAATTCCACCTAATTTCCCAAGCTTTGATCCCCCAAATCCAGCTTTGTTACCAGGTACTGATGAACCTCGACCTCTAACGCAAGCTGCTCCAGCACGTGGTGTAGCTCATACACAAACAGGTCAACTTTCTATTTTTAATGAGGACGATGATACTCATTACAATCTGACTACAGGTCCAGACGGCACTGTAACTATTCCTGATTATTTGACTTATGCTGGCTCTACCATTACTCAGATAACCACCCTTGATGGCTACACTATTGATGATCCTAATCCACAGGTTGGTGAGATTACTGGCTCTAACGAAACTACTACGGTTACCTTTGTAAATCGTAGGCCAGATCCACCAGCACCAGATCCAGAGCCACAGCCAGAACCTCAGCCAGAACCTCAGCCAGAACCTCAGCCTGAGCCAACTCCAAAGCCTACTCCTGAGCCTCAACCGCAGACTCCGGAAAAGCCTAAGACTCCAAAGAAAAAGAAGGCTGTTCTTCCAGACACATCTGACATTTCTGGTATCTCTTCTTTAATTGTTGGAATTACAGGTACATTAAGCTCTCTTGCTGGTGTCTCGATGTATCTGAATAAGAAGCGTTTCTAATACAATAGGATTTATTGAATCTGTTTCAAAATTGATTTGATCTTATCAAGTGAACGACCTGTGCATTTTACAATTTAAAAATGTATGGGGAGTTCACTTGATTTTTATAATGTGGTCAGAAAATCCAGCAGTTTCTCCGGTTAAAATTTTGAAATAATTGTGTTTAGTATTGGATACTATCTTTAATTTAATGTCTGATTCGCTTACTATAGATAGAAGTATTTACAAGTATGATTCGGTTTGAAGGAATTGAATTGAAACGATATAAAAACATTGTCCTTGCTATTCTTGTTGCGTTGACGCTTGTTGTGTCAGTTATCACTCCAAAGATTGCACTTGCAGATTCCAATGAGATTAGTGTTCTTGCTGTTGATAAATACACACGTGAGCCAATTGAGGGCGTACATATTGTAATTTATCAAGGTGGTTCTACTATTGTTGCCGAGGGAGAAACTGACGCTGATGGTTACTTTAGTCCCCATATTCCTCTTCCTGACGGCGCTTATAGAGTTGAACAAACCACTTATAAAGAGGGCTATGTCCCTCAAGTCAACTCTGTTTCTTACGTTTTTAGTGCCGGTTCATCGGATTTAGGTGATTTGGAAGTTGCTGAAATGAAGAACCAGCCTCTGGGCTACATCATTGTTAAGGTTGTTGGTACAGACGGCAATCCTATTGCTGGCGCAACTCTTAAGGCAACTGCTGCAAATATTGCACGTTCCGCTGTTCCAAACCCTTTATTTACTCAGACCGGTATTTTTACCATGGAGGCTGACGGTAGCTACTCTCTTACAACTGGCGCAGATGGTACTGTTGTAATCCCTAACCTTATGGGCAATACTTCCACTACCATCACACAGCTCACCACCATTGATGGTTACCAGATTGATACTACGGTTCGTGTTGGTCAGATCACTGGTACAAATACCACTGCCACAGTAACTTTTGTTGATCCTCAGATTCCAGCACCAGATCCTACACCTGCTCCAGAGCCTCAGCCTGAGCCAACTCCAGCACCAGAACCTCAGCCAGAGGCCCCAAAGGCTAAGAAGGTTAAGAAGTCCGTACTGCCAAATACAGGTGATAACGCTCTTACGCTTCCTCTGATTGTTGGTGTTGCTGGCGTAACTGTTGTTGTTGCTGGCGCAGCTCTTTTCCTTCATAAGAAGCGTCAATAAATCTTCACAAGCCTAGCTTCATTTACATAATTCACCACGTAAATCAAGTGAATGACTTATACTTATCCAGTTCAGATATGTATGAGGAGTTCACTTGATTGCTCTTGCGGATAAGATTTCTAAGTCATTTGGCGGCAGAGTCCTTTATTCAAATGCAACACTTCAGCTCAATGCAGGAGAGCGTTGGGCTTTAGTTGGCCCTAATGGTGCTGGTAAGACAACGCTTCTAAAGATCATCATGGGCCTAGAGTCTGCTGATGAGGGAACTGTTACCTTTGCAAAAGACGCTACTCTTGGATACCTTGAGCAAGAGACAGAGCTTATGGGGGACAGAACTGCCCTCAATGAGGTCATTGAGTCCGCGCATGAGATTAAACAGTGGGAGAGAAAGGTAAATGACCTCTCACTCAAGATTGCCGAAACTCCTGAGGGCACAACGCTTAACAAATACCTGGAAGACTATGCTCATGCTATGGAGCGCTTTGAGCGTCTTGGCGGCTATGAGCTTGAAAGTAGAGCTCGTCAGATTCTTGCAGGTCTTGGCTTCCCAGTGGAAGATTTTGACAAGCCCGCTAAAGAGTTCTCGGGCGGCTGGCAGATGCGTATTTCTTTGTCAAAGTTGCTTCTGCGTCGTCCTGACGTTCTCCTCTTGGACGAACCTACCAACCACCTGGACTTGGAATCTGTTCAGTGGCTTGAGAGGTTCTTATCGTCATATGATGGAACAGTTTTGCTGGTAAGCCACGACCGTTCATTTATGGATGCTTGCGTGACGCACGTTGCGGCACTTGAGAATCGTATGTTAGTCACATATACCGGCAATTATTCCGGCTATCTTCATCAGCGAGAAGAAAATCTTGAGCAGCTCCGCGCTAAACGTGCAGCTCAAGAACGTGACATTGCTCACATGGAGACTTTCATTGAGCGCTTTAGATATAAGCCAACCAAGGCAAAACAGGTTCAAGAGCGCGTTGCAAAGGTCGAGAAGATCCGTGAAGAGCTGGTAGTTCTTCCAGAGCAGTCTCATCACATGCATTTTAGGTTCCCAGAGCCCCCACGTACTGGAGATACCGTTATTTCTCTTGAGGGTGTTGCTAAATCGTACGAGGATAACTTTGTCTACGATAACGTTGACCTTAAGCTGTATCGCGGAGATCACGTTGCGCTTGTTGGCCCTAACGGTGCTGGTAAATCTACTCTTATGAAGCTTATTGCTGGCAAACTTAAGCCAGATGCGGGACAGATTAGCTTGGGCCAAAACGTTACTGAAGCCTATTATGCACAGCACCAGCTTGAAGAGCTCAATCCTTCAAATACGGTACTTGCAGAGCTTGATACCGTTGCTGCTGGCTGGACTACTTCTGAAGAGCGTAGATTGCTGGGCGCCTTTCTGTTCCACGGCGATGACGTGGAGAAACGCGTAAACGTACTTTCTGGAGGCGAGCGTGCTCGTTTGGCCCTTGCTAAGATGCTAGTTTCTCCAGATCCACTGTTGCTTCTGGACGAGCCAACTAACCATCTGGACATTGATTCCGTTGACGTTCTAGAGAAGGCGCTTGTTGACTTCCCAGGAACTATCATCTTGATCAGTCACGATGAGCACCTGGTCAGAGCTGTAGCTAACAAGGTTGTGGATGTTCGCGACCACAAGGTTACGGTCTATGACGGAGACTACGATTACTTCCTCTTTAAGCTTGCAGAGCTTCAAACAGCAGCTCAGGGGGAGACGTCGAGCAAGACCGTGTCCTCGTATGGAACTTCGGGTGCAAGAGCGGTTAAGAGTGCTGCTCCAGAGGCAGGTCAAGCTGCAGGATCTTCTCGCAATGTGAAGACTAAGGAGCAGAGAAGAGCTGAGGCGGAGGAGCGTAATCGTAGAAGCCGTGCGCTCAGGGAGACCAAGAAGCGCTTGGACGAGGTTGAGGCGGCTCTGACTCCTGCGCACAAACGCTACGATGAGCTCATGACGCTTATGGCTGACGAGGCTCTTTATAACGATCCTCAAAAGTTTGATGAGTGCATGGCTGAATACCAGGCACTTTCCAAGAAGATTCCTGCTCTTGAGGCTGAGTGGTTGGAGCTTTCAGAAAAAATGGAAGCTGACATTGATGAGTAGGTAGTTTTGCCAATCTTGGGTAAAATTATCTTGTATCTAATGTCTTGTACTTACTGCTTGTACCTAACGCCTTGTACTTGAGGCTTACGTCTGTACGTGTCCGTCTGTAGTATCTTTGCAGATGTTGAGATAAGGATTGTTGTGCCAACTGCTTTAACATCAGTTCCATCGCTTTTGACAACGCTCGCTGAATTTGCACTGGTAATCTTTGCCATTGTAGTTCACGAGGTTGCGCATGGCTTTGTGGCATACAAGTGCGGAGATCCTACCGCTAAAATGTCTGGCCGTTTGACGCTCAATCCACTGGCACACATTGACTTGTTCGGTACGGTTCTTTTGCCGTTTATGTTGGTATTGATGGGTGGTCCTAGCTTTGGTTACGCAAAGCCCGTTCCCTATAACCCCAACTACCTCAAAGATCGTCGTCGTGACGAGATTCTGGTGGCGCTTGCGGGTCCAGCATCTAACATTTTGCAGGCGTTTCTCGGCGCGCTCTTGTTGCGTTTGCTCAACGCATTAGCTGTTGCATTTGGTGCGGCACTAAATCCGCTGGTAATGTACTACGTTTCTTCACTGGTAATCTTCTACATTCAGATTAACGTAAGCCTGGCAGTCTTTAACATGCTGCCAATTCCGCCTTTGGACGGCTCTAAGCTGCTGTTATATTTTCTTGGCGAGAAAAACCGTCAAAAGTTCTATGCCATCGAGCCCTATTGCATGATTGCTGTAGTGGGACTCATGTTCTTTGCGCCTGGCTTTTTCTCGTCCATTATTGGGGGCATTTCTAACGTCATTTTGAGCCTGCTTGCGAGAATCATCTAATGTCGTACAAAGTAAACACTGCAACATATTCGGGCCCATTTGACCTGCTACTTCAGTTGGTAAGTAGGCAAAAGGTTGCCATTGGATCCATTTCTATCTCTGAGGTTGCTGATCAGTACCTGGCAGAAGTTGACGCCATGGAAGAGCTTGACCTAGACGTTGCCAGTGACTTTGTCCTTGTTGCGTCAACGCTTTTGGACATGAAAGCTCATGCCTTGGTGCCTCAAGATGTTTCGCTCAAAAGCTCATACGATGAAGATGAGTATGATGACGAGCTTGACGGACTTTCTCCTGATGAGGCGCGAGAAGTTCTTATTGCTCGCCTTATTGCCTATAAGCAGTTCAGAAATGCAGGTGCTGCGCTAGGTAGTCGTATGGAAGCAGAGTCGTACATGTTTCCACGCTCAGTGGGCCCAGATCCTGATTTCTTGAATCTTATGCCAGACTATCTTGAGGGCATTACCCTCAGAAGCCTTGCTGTCATCTGTGCGGACATTGACTCAAAACGTGAGACATTCTTGCTTGAAGCAGAACATGTGGCACCAAAAAGGCTCCCAGTAGCTCTGACGGTAGCTTCTGTGGACCGACTCACGCGCTCTAAGGGCAAGGTGACGTTCTCTGAGCTCTTAGACGGTCAAGATACGCCAGAAATTGTGGTTGCAAACTTTTTGGCAGTACTTGAGCTCTTTAAGCGCGGTCTAGTTCGTGTTCAGCAAGATGTCATCTTTGGCGAGATTGAGATTGAGCATATAGAGGGCGCAGATTCATACCAGCTTGATGAGTCGGTTCTTTTGGAACTAGAAGAACTATCTGGTGATGAGCCAGACCTTGAAGGATTTAACTTGTCTCAAAATGCGCTCCAAGACGTCCAGCAGACGCTTTTATCGCTAACCCATACGCCCGATGAAGCAGAGAAAGAGGCGGAATAACTTATGGCAGAAGAGCTTACCTATTTAGATTCCGAGTCACTCAAAGGTGCACTAGAATCACTGCTTTTGGTTGCAACAGATGCAATCACCACGGCCGACTTTTCCAAGGTCACCAATGCAGCTCCTGCCGAGGTTGCCCAAGCGCTCAAAGAGCTTGCAGAGGAGTATACGCGCTGCAACAGGGGCTTTCAGCTTAGAGAGGTAGCCGGCGGTTGGCGCCTCTTTACGCACCCTGCCCACCATCAGCTTGTCAGCGATTTTGTCCTTTCTTGGGATACGCGCCGCCTTTCTCAGGCCGCCCTTGAAACGCTGGCGGTTATTGCCTATCACCAGCCGGTAACTCGTGAGGGCGTCCGCGCTATCCGTGGTGTTAACTCTGACGGTGTTATCTCTTCACTTCGCGAGAAAAACCTTGTTCGTGAAGTGGGTAAAGAGGCAGATAGGGGACAAGCTATTCTTTATGGCACCACTGCGCTTTTCCTGGAGCGCTTTGGTCTCAAGTCTTTGCGAGAGCTGCCACCACTGGAAGACTTTGCTCCTGATGAGGAGTCCAAGCAGTTTATTCGCGAGAGACTCTCTGGTAGAAGTTTTACTTCTACGCTAGAGGAAGCTGCAGAAGACATTGATGACGAGCGTTCCCTTTTGGGAGACAACTACGATACGCAAGAGGATGCATAAGCCGTGGCAGAAGAGCGTATTGTTCCCATGCGCCTGCAGCGCTTTTTGGCGCGCGCAGGAGTGGCTAGCCGTCGCGTCGATTGACCGCGCTCCGGCCTCGCGCCACGCGCGCATTCTCGCGGCGGTACCTCTGTCGGAAGAGGACGCCCTGGCAGCCGGCGCGGCGCTGCTGGTGACCCGCGCACAGGCGTCGATCGAGAAGGGGGCTCTCAAAGCCACCCGCACACGCGCCCTGGGAGCGATTCCCCTCACAAGCGCCCCGGCCTCGTCCCTCAGTGAGGATGAGGCAATCACTCTGGTTGCCGAGCACCTGGCCGCGCGCGGTCTGGGCGATCTGGGCTGGGGGAAGGAGGCCTCGTCCCTGCGCGAGCGCATGCGGGTGCTCCACGAGGTGCTCGGCGATCCGTGGCCGGACGTGTCGGATGAGGCCCTCGCGGGCAGCGCGGATCAGTGGCTCCTCCCCTGGGCGAAGCGCCTCGCACAGGGCGGATCCTTGAGTAGCGTGTCGATGCTCGATGCGCTGCGCTCGATGCTGCCGTGGCCTGACGCTGCACGTCTCGACGAACTGGCGCCAGAGAAGATGCCGATTCCTTCCGGAGGGACGCGTCCCATCGACTGGAGCGGCGCACACCCGGTG
>CALGXY010000045.1:0-8783 GCA_937935155.1 uncultured Atopobium sp.
GGTCCCAACCGCTGTGAGACTCGGTCATCGCGGCCGCAATACCTGCAATAACGCAGGTAGAGCTTGAGCCGAGTCCGCCGGAAAGCGGAATAGGCGAGTCGATGGTGATGTGCTTAGGAGTAGGCTCTTCGCCCAGCTTTTCGCAGGCGCGAATATACGACGTCCACACAAGGTTGTCATCGTTTCTGAACTGCTCGGGACAGCCGTCAATGATGAGCGTAGGAGATTCCCTAAACGTAATTTTTGCGCGCAGGTTAAACGCAAGACCCAGCGTATCGTAGCCGACGCCAATGTTTGCAGAGGTAGCAGGTACAGAAACGGTCAAGATAGTGTTGTCGAGCATGTAGAACCTGCTTTCTCAGAGTCTAACAAGCAAAAATACGCCCGCATGCTTCAGAAACGTACGAAGCAAGCTGTTCCTTCTCGCGAACGTCAGTATGAATGATAACGTTATCATTCAGCGATGAAAGCTGGATTGGCGGATTAGTGCCCGTGATTTCGGCGAGCGTATGCATGCATGCAAAGTCATCCAGGCCAGCGGTCGAGCGGCCCAGCGCGGCAAGCACGTCGGACGAGAACTTATACGGGCTAGCAGTAGACAGACAAACGCGCACGTTACCCGCCTGGCGAGAAACACTGTCAAGCACGTGCTTTGCGACGGCTGTGTGAGGATCAATCAGCACACGACAATTCTCCCAGGTAGAACGGATAGTCTCACGCGTCTGAGCGTCGGTAGCAAAGCCAGCATCAAAGGTTTCGCGGATGGTGTCCATCACCTGAGCAGGTACCGTGTAGATACCCTTGGTTACCAGCTGGTTCATCAGATAGCTGACAAGCTCGGTGTCTTTGCCAGATGCAAGATAGAGGAGTCGTTCAAGGTTTGATGAAACCAGAATGTCCATCGATGGAGAGATGGTCTTTTCAAATGCACGTCTACGATCGTAAATGCCTGTTTCCAAGAAATCAGTCAGCACCTTATTGCTGTTAGAAGCCACAATGAGGCGCTCAACAGGCAGACCCATCTCTTTTGCAAAGTAACCTGCGAGAACGTCGCCAAAATTGCCGGTTGGCACGCAGAAAGTAACTTTTTGACCCTGAGCGATGGCGCCCTTGGCAACAAGCTGGGCATATGCGTCAAAGTAGTAGGTTACCTGTGGTGCCAAGCGACCAATATTGATGGAGTTCGCGCTGGAAAGAACGGTACCTTTGCCGGCAAGCTCCTGAGCCAAATCCTTGTTAGCAAAGATTGCCTTTGCAGCGTTTTGAGCGTCGTCAAAGTTGCCCTTAACTGCGCAAACTGCAACGTTTGAGCCCTTCTGGGTCACCATCTGAAGACGCTGAATGTCCGAGACTTTTCCCTCAGGATAAAAGACGGTAATGCCCATACCAGGAACATCTTTGAAGCCCTCAAGTGCAGCTTTGCCAGTGTCGCCAGAAGTTGCGGTCACAATCATGATGCTCTTGCCGGCGGTGGCGGTAGCGTCGACAGCGCTAGCTACGTCCGCGTCCTCGCGAGCAACACTCATCAGGCGGGGGAGCATCTGAAGCGCAACGTCTTTGAAAGCCGACGTTGGACCATGGAAGAGCTCAAGCAGCCAGTCTTCTCCGATAGCAGAAACAGGCGTGATAGCCTGGGTGTCCCACTGAGAGCCATACGCGCCCTCAATACAGCGAGTCAGCTCTTCAGCAGAGTAGTCGTCCAGCAGAGCAGAAAGCACATCGAAAGCAGTAGCTTTAAAGCCCTGAGAACAAACCTTTGCAAGATCGAGGGGTTTCTCGCCAATTGAATCTTGGATATAAAGGCCGCCGTCGGGAGCAATTCCCTGCAAAATGGCTTGTTTAGCCAAAACGGTATGGTCAGAGCTTCTTGTGCTGTGATATGCGACGGCCATGAAACCACCAATCTTTAGAACGTGTCGCGTGTTGTGCGTCTCGCGTGTTGTGCGCGTGCAAATTGTACGTCTCGCGTGTTGCGTTTCTATTATTTTAACAGTGAGAAGTAAATGTCGCTTGTAACATAGAATTGTTCATAGCATTATGAAGACGAGAAAAACTGTCGATTAGATTCTGTCTAGGTTTTTGGTAGTTTTTGTCTATGAGATTGTTATCAGTGCAGTCACCTTTGCGCGCGGTTGTCCTTGCTCTGCAATTAGCCTTGCAGGTAATCGGTTTTCTCGCAAAATGACTGCTAGATTTGGAGTTATATGCAAAACGTTGCCCTACTTGGATTTGGAACGGTTGGTGCTTCAGTTGCGCACATTCTTGATGATCGCGTTTCTGACGTTAATCTGACGTCCGTCTTGGTTAGAGCTGGTAAAGAGCACGTTGATCCTCGTGCAACATCTGATTTTGAAGCGATTCTGTCTGACCCTGCGCTCGATACAGTTGTTGAGTGCATGGGCGGCCTCACGCCAGCCTATGAATACATCAAAGCTGCGCTGACTGCTAAGAAAAATGTAGTCACCTCAAATAAAGCCGTGGTATCTGCTCATTTTGAGGAGTTTATGACACTTGCCGCTGAAGCGGGCGTCAACTTTAAGATCGAAGCATGCGTGTGCGGTGGCATTCCTTGGATAGCAGGAATTCAGAAAGTTCGTCGTATTGACGAGATTTCTGCGTTCTGGGGAATCATGAATGGAACAACTAACTACATTGTCTATTCCATGCTCAAAGACGGAACGGACTTTGCTGAGGTTCTGAGCAAGGCTCAGGAGCTGGGTTACGCCGAGCGAGACCCGTCAAGCGATATCGACGGCGTTGATGTTCGCTCTAAGACTATGATTTCTGCATCTATCGCCTTCGATGTAATCTGCACAGACCAGATTCCTATGTCTGGTATCAGAAACTTAACTAAGCGCGATCTTGCCATGTTTGGCAGTCACGATATGACAATCAAGCTCTTTGGTCGTGGTGTTTCTGACGGTTCATCGTATGCGGTAGCTGTTGAGCCAGTTGCGGTTTCGCTCTCAACCATAGAGGCCAACGTTCCAACCAACTTTAACGTTGCAACTGCCGTGGGAAATACCATTGGCGAGCTCAAGTTTTATGGACAAGGCGCTGGTGGCGACCCAACGGCAAACGCCGTCGTGCAGGATATTATTGACTGTGCCGCGGCTCCTGCTGGGGGTCAGCAGGCCTTCTCGTCAGATCTTTCGTATAATCCAGAGCTACTTGTTTCCGACTATGTGTTTAGGACGCAGGCCGATATTCCAGGCGGTACGTTCTGGGAGCCGGGTGCTCAGTTGGTTAAAAATCTAAGTGCCGAGAAGGCCCGTGAGCTTCTTACCAGCGCACTTTCGCAAGACCCTACAACCTTTATGGCTGCACTTGAAAAGAGGAATTAGAAATGATCAAAATTGCAAAATTTGGCGGCTCAAGTGTTGCTTCTGCAGAGCAGTTCAAAAAAGTTAAAGCTATTGTTGAGGCTGACCCTGATAGACGCTTTATTGTTTCGTCTGCAGCAGGAAAGCGCCACTCAACCGATAATAAGATTACGGATCTTTTGCTGCTGGTAAATGCCCACATTGAGTATCACGTTGACTGCACCTCTTTACTTGCAGACATCGAGGCTCGCTTTGTGGAGATTGCTGATGAACTGGGAGTTGCATGGCCAGTCGCCGAGGAGTTTGAGAAGTTTGCTACAAACATCAAGTCCTTCTCGCCAGAGTATGTGGTCAGTAGGGGTGAGTGGTTTACCTGCCAGATTCTTGCTGAGTATCTTGGCCTGCCCTTTGTTGATGCGGCAGACGTTATGCTGTTCCATCATGATGGCACCATTGATATGGAGCGCACTGCTTCTAGGCTTAAAGAGGTTGTTGCTCGCAGCGGCGCATTTGTGTTGCCTGGCTTCTACGGTGCTACCGTTGACGGTGCAATTAAGTTGTTCCAGCGCGGTGGTGGCGATATTACCGGCGCCATTGTCGCTCGCTGCCTAGACGCTGACTTGTATGAGAACTGGACTGACGTGTCTGGCTTCCTTTCTGCGGATCCTCGCATTGTTCAGAATCCACGCGCCATTGGCCGCATTACTTTTGACGAGATGCGAGAGCTTTCTTACATGGGCGCTTCCGTTCTTCAGGAAGAGGCAATTTTCCCTGTTCGTGAAGCAAATATTCCAATTCAGATTAAGAATACCAACCGTCCAGAAGACACGGGCACGGTTATTCGTGAGACCGCGGATGGCGATACAAACGAGCACTTGATTACAGGTATTGCAGGCAAGAAAGACTTCTTGGCTATTCACGTTAAGAAGGCTCACATGTCCAACGAGGTTGGCGTCATCAGCCGCGCTCTCAATATTGTTGAGCGTTACGGCGTCTCTGTTGAACACATCCCAACAGGCGTTGATTCGTTTGGTATTGTGGTAAATGCCTCTGACGTAAAGGATACGGTTTATTCCATCATCAGCGATATTCGTCGTGAGATTGAGCCGGATGACATTACGATGGTAGACCGCTTAGCTCTTGTTTCTGTTGTTGGCCGTAATATGTCTAGGCGTTCCGGCACCTCTGGTAAGATCTTTGGCGCGCTGGGCAATGCGGGCGTCAACATTCGCATGATTACGCAGAGCTCGGAAGAGATTAGTATTATTGTGGGCGTCGATAATGCCGACTTTGATCGCACAATTGGCGTCATTTATAACGGATTTGTTCGTGACGAAATGGTTTCGAGGTAACTATGGCTTTTGATCCAAACGGTAAGGTTGTTGCAATTCTTGGTGCTACCGGCGTTGTTGGTGCCCAGATGATGCAGTGCCTTGAAGAGCGTAATTTTCCTATCAAGGAGCTGGTGCTTCTGGCATCCGCTCGAAGCGCTGGTAAAACTATCGAATTTGCTGGCCAGCAGATTGCTATTCGCGAGGCAACATCAGAGGCTTTTGAGGGTGTAGATATTGTCCTTGGTGCAGCTGGAGACGAGCAGGCAAAAGAGCTGCTTCCTGAGGCAGTTAAGCGTGGATGCGTCTGCGTTGACAACTCCCATGCATTCAGAATGGACCCAAACGTTCCGCTAGTAATCCCAGAGATTAACGCCGAGGACATCAAGAATCACAACGGCATCATTTCTAACCCAAACTGCGCAACCATTATTGGCTTGGTACCTCTGTATCCTCTACATAAGGCAGCAGGTGCAAAGCGCATTATTGCATCAACTTACCAGGCTGCATCAGGCGCTGGCCTTCCTGGTCTTACGAGCTTGAAGAATCAGATGGCTGACGTTGTTGCAGGTAGGGAAGTAACCGAGACTGCTCCTTTTGCATACCAGCTGGCAGTCAATCTGATTCCACAGATTGGCGGCTTTGACGAGGTTGGATACACTTCCGAGGAAATGAAGATGCAAAACGAGGGTCGCAAGATCATGCACCTTCCTGAGCTGCGCGTTAACTGCACCTGTGTTCGCGTTCCAACGATGCGCTCACACTCTGAGTCCATCACTGTTGAGTTTGAGCGTCCTTTGAGCCCAGATGAGGCTCGCGCAATTCTTGAGGATGCTCCAGGAATCAAGGTTGTGGACAACCCAGCAGAGCTTCAGTACCCAATGCCTCTTGATACTTCTGACCAGGACCTTATCTATGTTGGTCGTATTCGCGAGGATCTTTCTGCTGATAATGAGACCAACGCACTGACGTTCTTCTGCTGCGGAGACCAGATTAGGAAGGGTGCCGCAACAAACGCTGTCCAGATTGCAGAGTACCTGCTGTAATAACTCGCGCGGCGTCACGTTTTCGTTGACTAAGTACCCGTCCGATTCTATTTAGTGGAATCGAACGGGTATTTTTGTGCGTCCGAGTGAAATTTTTCAGCGATAGAGTGCCATTCGGCGGCAAAGTGGTAAAAAATGCGTTTAGTTGGAGTATCCAAAAATGCTTAGTTTCTATGCAAACCATCTACCAGCAATTTTACGTGGACAAAATTGTGG
The DNA here is from genome assembly GCA_937935155.1 of uncultured Atopobium sp. GTDB lineage: Bacteria > Actinomycetota > Coriobacteriia > Coriobacteriales > Atopobiaceae > Lancefieldella. The sequence goes on from CALGXY010000045.1 coordinate 5,917, forward strand.
AAATTAGTACAAAATTTCTGAGCTGGGTAAACGTAAGTGACAAAATTTCGAAGTCCAAAAATAAACTCCAACTAAACGGATTTTTTACCCAAAACAGCACCTCTAATTTGATACATCAATTTCTTGATTAGTTTTCCTGCATATTGGCAAGTGTTTATGCAAAAATCACCTATCTAAATAGTTAAAACTTTTATTCGAACAGGTATTCTACTTTTACAGTAGCCATACAGTTTGGAGGCAAAATGGAGGCAGCTGATAAAAAATTTAACAAAAAAGGTAGACAGCAAGCCGTCTACCTGGTGTTTTTGGTGCCTCCTGCGCGATTCGAACGCGCGACCTGCGGTTTAGAAGACCGACGCTCTATCCAGCTGAGCTAAGGAGACATATAGCGTCGTTCATTATAGCAATAAGGATTGCAAATACGTCGTGCCATCAAAGATTTTCTTATCAGAAGAATGACAAAGGAAAAGAAAAGTAGCTACACTAAAAGCAGCTACACTGGTAATAAGCTTACGTGAATGGAGAAAACATGTCTTACGATTTTGAATCTCGCGTTGATCGCGCTGGTACTGGTTCTAGAAAATGGAACGTCATGTACGACGTTAATCCAGATGTAGCTCCTGGTATTCCACCGTTTTCTGTTGCTGACATGGAATATCACACAGCTCCAGAGATTGTCGAGGGCCTTAAGGAATACATCAATGACGCAATCCTTGGCTATTCCCAGCCAACCAATCAGATGAAGCAGGCTGTGTGCAAGTGGATGAAGACTCGCCACAACTGGGATGTAAAACCAGAGTGGCTGCTCAACTCTTCAGGCGTGGTGCCTGCGCTCTTTGCATCTGTTGCCGAGTTCACCCAGCCAGACGAGGGTGTCATCCTATTTACTCCTGTCTACCATCCGTTCTACATGGCAGTTGAGGAGAATAACCGTGCACTGGTAGAGTGCCCGCTTGTCCTGTCAGAGGGTCCTCACTACGACATTGACTTTAACCTGCTTGAGAAACTTGCCGCCGAGCCAAAGAACACCATGGTCATCCTGTGTTCACCCCACAATCCAAGCGGTCGCGTGTGGACCAAAGAAGAGCTCACGCGCATCGCAGAGATTGCGGTTAAGCACAACCTCATCGTGGTCGCTGACGAGATCCACCACGACCTCATCATGCCAGGCTCCACACACACCGTCTTTGAGACAATCTCTGATGAAGTCGCAGCGCGTACCATTACCTGCACAAGCGCTTCAAAGAGTTTCAACCTTGCTGGCACGCAGTTCAGCAACATCATCGTGAGCAATCCAGAACTGCGCAGCCGCCTCGAGAAGCGCCTGCAGGCCCGAGAGACCACCTCATGCAATCCAATCAGCTTCAAGGCCTGTGAGCTGGCTTATAGCAAGGGTGGGGCATGGCTGGACGCATGCATCAAGGCAGTTGACGATAACCAGAAGTTGGTCCTGGACTTCTTCGCCACCAAGCACCCTCGGGTGAAGCTTGCACCAATCACGGGAACCTACCTCCAGTGGCTCGACTTCAGGGACCTTGGCCTTACTCCAGAAGAGCTCGACCACCTGTTGCAGTTTGAGGCTCAGCTCTTCTTCACCGACGGAGTCTTCTTTGGCGAGGCTGCCCAGGGTTTCAAGCGTTGGAATTTGGCAGCCCCTCGTGTGGAGATTGAAGAGGCGCTGGATCGCCTGGATGCAGCACTTACGGCTCACGGTTTCTAGATACAGTCTGCGGCTTTAAGCGGACTGATTGCGGCCTCTGACACCGCACCACTGCCATACCGCCATATACCTGCTCGTATAGTGCATAAAATTACCTGCGGAGAAGCTCGTTCTTCTCCGCATTTTGTTTGGCGAGAAACCCGTTGCTCCGGCAGATTTCTAAGAAAATCAAAAAAGAGTTTGAAAAAACTGCGTTTCTCGCTTGCATCTTTTTCTGATTCTGTAATAATGATTTAGCTGCGTTTCATGAGGTGGCCAAATGGTGGGAGTAGCTCAGTTGGCAGAGCGACGGACTGTGGCTCCGTAGGTCGAGGGTTCGAGCCCCTTTTCCCACCCCATTCGAAACGTTAATTGGATCGTTAGCTCAGCTGGTAGAGCAGGGGACTCTTAATCCCAAGGTCCAGGGTTCGAACCCCTGACGATCCACCATTTGAATTTCAAACCCCGGCATGCGTCGGGGTTTTTATTTTTTGTGAGTCACTAGTTTCTAATTGTTTGTTGCGAGGGATTGCGTCATACTGAAGTCTCCATGATTTTATTGTAGTTCGGAGGACTCGCCGTGATTTACACAATGACGCTTAATCCCGCGCTTGACTATGTCATGCATCCAAACACATTGGACATGGGTTTTACCAACCGCTCGTCATCAGAAGAGCTGCACTGCGGTGGTAATGGTATTAACGTCTCTACGCTTCTCAATGAGCTTGATAAGGTCACCGTTGCCATGGGCATTGTCGGTGGCTTCACCGGTGAATACCTGCTGAGTGATCTTCAGCGTCAGGGTATTCCAAGTAACTTCGTCAAGCTGGATTCAGGCTTTACCCGCATTAATGTCAAGCTTAACGGCATTGTTATGACTATGGTCAACGGCAATGGTCCACGCATTCCAGAGAAAAAGGTTGATGAGCTGCTGGAGCGCATGGATGTTGTTGGCGCAGGTGACACCCTGGTTCTTACCGGTTCTATTCCAAGCTCGCTTCCAGAGGATATCTACACTCGCCTTATGGCTCAGCTTGCTGGTCGCGGTATTCAGTTTGTTGTTGACGCTCCTGGTCAGCTGCTTATGGAGGCCATTAAGGCTCAGCCATTCTTGATTAAGCCTAACAACCACGAGGTTGGTCGTATCTTCGGCGCTAATCCAGAGACT
>CALGXY010000046.1:0-4373 GCA_937935155.1 uncultured Atopobium sp.
GGGGACGTGGGCGCCTTGTGAGCTTGAGTGTCCCCTGGGCTTGAGCGTCCCCTGCTTGGTGTTCTTTGTGGCCTCGTGTTGTGGTTCCTCAGAAATGTCGCATGCAATTCCCATGGCAACCTTCTGCGCAACAGTGCCAGTCTTTGCTACAGTCGCGACTGCCTTTGGTGCATTTGCAGCAGCCTTAGAAAATTGCTTTGCAGCCCTAACGACCTTTCCAGTAATATTGTCAATCATTCGTACTCTCATTGTTTCTCCCTTTTGTTAAGCCCGTCTAGGCTTTGATTTATTACGTCCCTAAAAGTGGTGTAGGGATTGTGTTACATCTACTCCATTTGCTTACGATTTCGTCAGAAAAGTAGATTCCTTCACGGAGCTTAGGTATTTTTAAAGTAAGAGTACCGACTGCAGTTACAAACTTCACTCACGGCGTCCATTACAAACGCGTCCAAACTCTTCTACTTGCTTGACCATTACGGTATTTACTAAGTCTTTAAGCGGTACTCGTGCAGTACAATTGAAATCTAATTTGTGATCTTGGAGTGTATAAAAGCTCAGATTCATGTAAAGCTCGCATTGCGGTTATTTCCTTTCTGAATCTGTTATGGTGACTATATTCTAGGAAATAACCGCATTTCTTTTACATTACTGGAGTGCTTCTCTTACATCACTTTTTGTGATGCGACCTGGAGAAGACGAGAAGGTCATCAAACGTTAGACCACGCCCACTATTCTTAATTCTTAGTAAGCGTCAATCCACTCGAAGTATCCATCATGGTACTTCCATCCTCAGAAAGCTGGAAAGTCATGCTTTTACCCTCGTCATCCGTAATGACACAAGTATTATCCTTAAGCTCCCAAGTAAGCTTTCCAGATTGGTTAGAATTAATTCCGAGAGCGCCACCCGTAGAGGTATATGTACCTGTTCCGTCAGATTTTAAATCAAGTGTCACAGAAGCCTGTACTACTCCGCTAGAAAATGAACCACTCCATGCACCAACAACCTTTGACTTTGCAGAACTACAGCCAGTAATCATCACCATTGCAATGAATAGAGCCGCAATACCTGCGATAAATGCTTCCCTGCTAATCATCGTCTTTTTATTGAGTGTAGTTGATGTATTCATATTCCTCCTTTGTTTAGAAACATCAATTTCTTGAACTATGCATAGGTTAGTAGATAAGAAATATTTAGCATGTACATAAAAACGTACATGCATATCTTCATACCAAATTCATAAAACTGGCTAGATATCGATTCTCCTGCTATTAAAAGGTCAAATTAAGCACCTTACTTAAATCCAAGGGTAAGTCTTTTGCTTCTTTTAATCTCTTGCTGAATAGAAACACATGCCTCTTCAAAGTCATCTTTCGTAAAGAATTTAAGATTCTTATCATTAATGGCATCTTCGCCTTCTGAATCACAAAGACGGACTGTTCTTGCTCCCTCATTGAGCATCATCTCTTCAACAAGATTTCTTACAAAACGAGCATTGCCAAAATATCTATCTTTGTCCTGAATAGATATAAATTGTTTTACCAGCTTAAGCATTTCTGAATCATATTGATACTCACGTTGCAAACACATGAGCTCAAAAATTTGAACAAGCTCGTCATCAGAGTAGTTTGGAAAATAAATCTGGCTGCGAATTCTTGACACCAAACCTGGGTTAGAATAAAACAGTTCATTCATTTCCTCTGAATAACCAGCCATAATGACAACCACTTCATTTTTATAACGGTCCATTGACTCAACCATGCTCGAAATAGCTTCTGGAGAAGAAAGCAGTGTGTAAGCTTCATCGATAAAAATAATGGAACCTCGAGCGTTTTCAAATAAAGAAGGAATTACAGGAGGCACTGAGACGAGCGAAACAGCTGGTACCTGGATTACCTTTCCAACAGAAAGCAAATTCTTCTCAACCAAAATATGGGCAAGTAAATTAGCTACCTCAGTTTTACCTGTACCGGGATTTCCCAAAAATGCCATATGAGCAGGAACAAAAGAGGTTGATTTTCCTCGGTCACGCTGAATTTTTTGTGCCCTCATAAAGTCAATTCGCTTTAGAATTACCTTCTTTACATCGGAAAGACCAATCAGTTCCATCAGCTGCTCAGCTGATGATTTTTGATAATACGCACTGTCTTTAGTCCCCTGAGCCAATGGAGCCAAGGGGGCAACGTCATTAAAATCAGAGACATTAATTTTTATAAGTTCCTCATCAGGAATTGTGCTTACATCATCAAAAGAATTAAACAGGCGAATCTTTTGATTACCCTCAACCTTCTCAAAAATCTGTCGTACATAGCGAGCATTTCCCTGATCGCCAGCTTTTCCGATACGTGCAAAAATATCTCGAGCACAAGAGAGAGCTTCGTCATCAATAGTCATTCCTCTATGAATAACCATGTATTTAAAAATCTCTAACAGCTCCTCTTCAGAGTAGTCAGGAAAATAAATCTCTTCTCCAATTCTTGACTTAAAACCTGGGTTAGAACCGAGCAATGCCTGCATATGCCTAGAGTATCCAGCAAGAATAACAATAAGCTCATCACGATGATTCTCCATTTGTGCAATAAGCTCTGCAACAGCATCAGGACCCAAAGTATAAGCCTCATCGATAAATAAAACAGAACCATAGGCAGACTCAATAATATTAGAAAAATTAGTCATTGACTTAACTGAGCTTGCGGAAATAGAAATAACTCTACCTTCCTTAAGAATTCCGCTATCTTTCATAATCTGACCAAAGAGCTTTGCGACAACTGTCTTTCCAGTACCAGGAGAACCGGAAAAGACCATGTGCATGGAGTAGTTCTGATGAGAAATACCTCTACGCTCAAGCTCTTTCTCCATCTTTGCTCTATCAATTACTCGATGAATGCTTTGCTTAACGCTCGACAGCCCAATTAAGCTATCAAGCTCTCCCAATGCATCGCTCTGACCAATTGAATTTCTTTTTGACTCCAAAGTCTCTAAAAAAGGCTGATACTGTGGATACTTGGTTTTGATTAATTTCTTGAAACTCCACTTGCTATAGATATCTTTAACATCAGAGAAGACACCCGTCTCTAAGCACTCATCAAGAAATGCTTCAAATGAATCGTCCAGTGTTTCACCGTTTTCCGTAGCAAGACACTCAGCCTGTTCAATCAACATACTACGAGTTTCAAGAGATACCTTTGTTTTCTTATTCTTCTTAATAAGTACCAGTGGAACCTCAAAAAGGTTTTGTAGCAGACGTCTAATCTCCGAAGACCCCTCAGGAACTACAAAAATAAGCTGCGTATTACTCAAGTACGGCCTAAGTAGTGTAATAAAATTTGTAAGCGCTTCATACAAACCGAGATTATATTTTTCTTTACTATCAAACCTACCGTAATTTACAACAATCACATGACCGGAAATAGCCTCGGCAATTTCGTTGTTAATGTCACCAAGCTCTAGCCGGATTGTTCTATAGAAAGGAAAATTTTGAATCTTATCTATATCATACGTAAAAATTAGACGACTTTTTACACGGCCCTTCTCATAAAGACAGTCAATCAAATCTTTTGTTACTGAGTTCAACTGCTTTGAAGAATTTCCCTCAAGTACATAATGCACTGGGAGTTTAAGGCTTTGTAGTGCCTCTCTATGTCTTTTACCAGCGCAAACTCTTTTTAGCTCCTCTAGAAGAGAATCACTGTACTCACGCGAAGCATTGTATTTAATATCACTAAGGATATCTTTTGTCTTTTTAGGATTACCCAGTATATTTTCATAAAAGGCGTCTCCAGCCTTAAGAACTTCAAACAAGCTAACCAGATGAAGTCTTGCAGCCCAATTTTCACGGTTGTCGCTTAAATGAGAAAGACGTATTTTGTCACCAACCTCCATAGCGGTACATTCATCAACCTGAATGTCGCGTACAACACCAAAACCCCAGGTCTCAACAGCTTTTTTAATCTCTAGAGTAAGTTCATCTTTTGTGATGTTTTCATCAATAATGACTGCGATAACTTCAAAATACTGATTTGTATCCAAGTTTTCTCTAAAAATATATCTCTCCTTTCTTTCCTCAGGATTGGTACTAAATAATTCCAGAGCACGGTCACTCTTTTCTTTGAGTGATGTGGGATACAAAAAAATCTTTTGTCCAAGCTCCTCGTAAAGTGGTCTTGGGTTAGCTGGAGTAAAACTCCCTACATTCAATTCCGATTTAATGTAAGCCTTATAAAATAACAATTCATTCCCCTTCGTTTGGCTCGCTAGTGACTCAAACAGCTCAAAACTACGCGTAGATCAAATCTGTTTTCATCTATCAAAAATCGTCTGGCTTTAAATAACGAATCCTGCTCAAGCGAGTATCAAGATGGTATAAAAAAGAGAT
>CALGXY010000047.1:0-26151 GCA_937935155.1 uncultured Atopobium sp.
TTTCAGCGTAATGTATACGTCTTTTTGACAGATTATCTGACTTAGGTGTGTTTTGAACTGACTCCTATTTCTCGTGTCCAAGAAATGGGAGGTAGTTCACATCTTAGCGACAAGGCGTTTTTTGTGCGTATGTAAAGGCTTCTTAGGCGAGAAGAACGTGGTGTAGATCTTCTACAGTATCTACAATTGCAACTGCGCCCGCATCAATAAGCTCCTGTTTATTAGTGGTTTTGCCATACAGAACGCCAATACACGGGATCTGATTGGGGAATGATGCTTCCATATCAAAACGGCGGTCTCCTACCATGACGCTTTCAGATGCGTCACAGCCAAGCTTGCGCATAACGTGAGCAATGGCGGTGATTTTATCAGTTGCCGCCTCATCTATTCTTCCTGCATAGGCATCAAGAACACCAATAAGGTTGTTGTCCCTAAGCCCCATCTCTAGCATAGGCTGATTCTTTGAGCTTGCTACGGCAACCTTTTTACCGGCGGCGTGAAGGTCATCAATAAGGTCTCTCATACCCTCAAAGAGTGGCCATTTTCCTGTAGTTACATAAAGCTCTCGGTAACGCTTAGTAACCGCAGCAGCGTCCTCATGGCTGAGTCCAAAGACCAGCTCAAACGCATAAGGAAACGGTGGTCCTACAAGCTTTTTAAGGTCTGATTCTATAAAGTCTGTGTGACCGCAGTCTGTCATTGCCATCTTCGCGGTAGAAACAATGGTGGGCAACGTGTCTGCCATAGTCCCATCAAAATCAAAAATAATAAGCGAACGATTCTGCAGATCTGAAATTACATCAGAAGCTACCAGCGATTTATTTGTATCAGTTGCGTTTTGCATTATTGCCATGTCAATCCAATCATCTACGTATGTGAGTATACCGTTCATGGCGCAAAACTAACCAGTCAATGACATTTTCTTCTCGCCTGCCGAATTAACTATTGACAGCTGAAATGTCGTACACCAGCAAAGGTATATAGTTAACTATAGATGAATCAGTATGCCTAACTTGGGAGGTGTATGATGACTCGTCAGGAAAATAATCCAGAAGCTAAGCAACCTGGAAGAAACAGGCTTGGAAAACTCTATCCGTCTCTCGTCAATACAGACGTTCTGCCTGATGAGTCTCTAGACACTGTTCAAAATAATCAACATGTTGGTTCTATTGATCAGACTGGTTGGCATACAAAGCTCAATATTGAAGCGCTTTCTCTTACGCTTACAGAGTCCATAACCCCTCTTGAAGTGCTTAAACATTTTGTAACTACAGCATTTTTGCGTGAAAAAGATTCTCACCGAAAAGGTGGTTCTGTTGCCATCCCGCCTAGTGACTTTGAACTACATCTGGCTCAAAGACTAAAAGATGCTGGTGTTCTCGATGCGCAAGACATTACTATCCCCTGCCGCGTGGTGCGCCTGCGTACCAATGGCCTCTTTTATCTGCGCGCTAATCAAAAAGCACTTTCTTATGAGCAGAAGATTCAGCTTCTTACTATTGAAAGCGCACTAAACACTGCCCTCTTTGCAGAGCGATACTTTCTTGATGCAAATATGGCATCTGAGCTTGACTTGCTTGCTTTTGAGCAAAAGATTGTTTCTACCATGATGAAGCAATCTCGCCCCCGTTGTGCCACTACTCAAAGCACCCAAGAAGACGGCGAGTGGGTTGTCCGCAAAGCCATCTCTCTACACATTGAAAGCCTGCGTCTATCTCAGCGTCTTGTCACTGAGTTTAGGACCAACGTACACAAGGGAATTGCCGCCTTTAGGGTACACCTGGCCCTTCCAGAGCAGTTCCCAAGAAGCTTTCTTGGCGCAGATGGAAGTATCAAAGAAGCAACCTTTGATGACCTCAGCCGTGCGGCAACCGCTTACAACTTACACCTTGGTATGCTCATCACCGCAAGTGCTTTTAGAAGCTCGAAGAGGATTAACGAGGTATGGCTCTCTGGCATATGCAATACAAACAAGCTGCATGCCTGTCTTTTCTCGTTCCACATTACTCGCAAGCAATTTGAAGATACAAACATTACAGAAGATACTAATCCGCTTTCTGTCTATCAGCTCTGGAACGCGCAAATTGACGAGGCAGATGGCATTCTTCATGCGGTTCATCCACTCTTTACCTTAGATGATGAGATATTCTGTCCACCAAGCAGGTACGATTTTGTTGAGTCTTCTCAAAAACGCCTTGATAGCGTCGCAGCTCACGCACTAGGCACCGATGAAGTGTCGGGGCTTTCTATTGATGAAGGTCAGGCGCGAGAAGAAATTATCACCAAAATTTTGCGCAACCTCTCTTCTTCTACAGAAGAAAACGTCCGCACTATCTTGTCGTATACCGCAAACTCTACCGATCCTACGGTGCGAGCAGCGGGAGAACGCGTGGTTTCTCGCTTTATTAAGGGCACGCTTGCAGAAGATGACTTTGAGGCTATTTCAGAAGAGTTTGTTGACGGAGGCGTTCTTTCCTTGGCGGTTACCAAGGCCCAACGCCTTATTGGCGAGAAAAACTATCAAGACGCAGAACTGCTCCTACGTGAAGCGCTGGACTCCGTTGATGGCAATAACACCTACACAGACACAGACACTACCCAGTGGCGCGTCTTTATGAACTACGTTGATCGCGTACTTTACAACAGAATTCTCTCTAATCCCGAGAAAAACACTCGTCTAGCTCCTATGTCTTACTTTGAGGCTCATCTTTTGGTATCTATTGCCCAGACGCTCCAGGGACAAACTCAAAGTGCTCTTCAGCACGCGAGAAGGGCTGTTGAGATTGCTCCTCTTAGCATGAGTGCGAGGCTACACCTCTCCCACTGTCTTGAAGAGTCGCTAGATATTACAGCTGCTGCAGATGAACTCAAGAAGCTCCTACTGCTTGCCCATGACCCCGAGAGTATCGGATTTGGTTACTATCGCATGGCATTCTTCCAGTGGCGTTTAAGACATCTTAAAGCTGCTCAAGCTTGCTATCAGTTTGCTCTTAAGTTTTTACCAGGTGCTACGTTTATTATTGGCACCGAGACAGCAATTCTCGCGCAAAGTGAGCCTGAGTTTAGCTGCGATGAACTGAGCGATGATGAGATTTACGCCACGCTCATAGAAAATCAAATTCCTGTTGCTCCAACAGATGAAGTCTCTACTATTTTCTTGGATGGTACGCGAGCCTCACTTGATGCAGAGCTCTTTAGTGTTGCCAAGAACTTCATGATGAACCTAGGAATTATGACTAAAGATGACGTCTACTTTGACATGCTCAACTCCATTGAAGGAGAGCCTGATAGATAAGATAAGATAAGATAACTCAACTCAAACTCACAAAGAATTGGCATAAAAAAGGAGTTCCGATTTCTCGGAACTCCTTTTGCACAATGTACTGTGGCTTTTACAGCTCATTCATTACGCGAACAAGCTTTACAGCATAGTTCTTATCCGTTGCCCACGTTCCAGCAAGCTTGCGGATAATGTTTGCCTTCCTAGAAAGAATCCAAGCACTGTAGCGAGGGTCAACTTTTTGAGCCTCGCTTGGATCAACGGTCAGTGGCTCATAACCTGCGTATGCACGAAGGTGCAAAGCCTGTGCACGAAGTCCCTTAAGAACGGTATCAAATGAGAGTCCGCGCACTCCGTTTCCAGTTGCACCCATACCACCAAAGTTGCACTGCTCAGGAAGGACATCGCCACCAAAGCGAAGGTTACCTGTCTCAATCATGACCTGTGCATAGAGAAGTTCTGGACGAACTCCCTCGTCAATGGCAGCCTGCCATAGCTGGTTTACAAAATCGGTTCCTGTTGCAGCGCCCTTCTCGGCATAGACGGCTGGATAGGCAGAACCTACGCGCTTGTTGAAATCTCGCTGAAGGTCCTCTTTCGTGACAAGAGGTGCTCCAAGAACGCTGGTGCGATCAGAGAAATTACCGCGAGTCGGCTCAATTGGAGAATCGTTATCAGCTGGAGTGTTGTTAGCGTCTCTATTATCTCCGCCGTTATTGCCGTCAACGTTTCCACCTCTACCGTTATTGGTATCAGTAGGCTTAATGTTAAGAACACCGTATGTATCTGCATGTACAACACGGCCATCTGAAAGCGTGATGTCTTGGTTACGGAGCAGACCATTATTCTCGTCAAAATAATAATATGAGCCATTGATTGATTGCAGGCCAAAGAGGGCGCCGTGCTCAGTAGTAGTTGGGTCAAAGTACCAGGTCTTGCCATTTGGAGTATTAAACCAACCAGAGGCTAAGGCGCCACTTGATTGAGCCCATGCCCAAATATTGTTAGACAAGGCAACCCAACCATTAGAGGTCATACCATTGTTTACATCAACATAATACGAGCCACTAGAAGTAGCAAAAATGCCGGTCTTCATAAGTGGGTAAGTTGCATTCTCATCAAAGTAGAACCACTTACCATTGGGCATATGCTTCCAGCCAACATAAAGAGAGCCATCTGAATTTGCCCATGCCCAATTGCCATCAGCAAGGCTAATCCAGCCGCCAGAAATAAGACCATGATCAACATCAATATAGTATTTCTGATAGCCATCGGACATTAAGCCAAAGGTGGCGCGATAGTTGTTATTACTATCAAAGTAGAACCATTTACCGTTAGGCATACGTTTCCAACCGGCTTGCAATGAGCCGTCTTCTGTTGCCCATGACCAAGAATCGTCAGGCCAGTGAATCCAATTATTCTTTACAAGGCCATTCACTTCATCAAAGTAATAAGACTTACCTGAAATGGTCCTCTGGCCAAGGGCGGCAGCGTTATGAGGTGCAGCTGCGTCAAAGTACCAATTTTTACCATTTGGCGTAGTAAACCAGCCAGAAACAGCAATTCCCCTAGCATCAAAATAATGCCATCCATCACTGTCTTGCAACCAACAGCTGACATAAGGAGTTCCCTGAGTATCAGCATACTTCCAGCCATCAGCTACTTTACGCCAGCCAGGCTGCTCTTTTACTGTAGCATCAAATTGCATCTGACGAGTAATTTCTTGTCCATCAGAAGATTTTGTAGTGATATACAAGGTATATCGACCACTTGTTGGAAGAGAAAATGTTGCTGACGTATCAGATGTATTAGATGCAACAGTCACCTTTGATCCATCTGGACCAACATAACTATAGGTAAACGTCGCACCCGTAACTACACCAGTAAGAACTGGTTTAAGAGTCACGTCATTACCTTGTTGAACAACAGAAATACTTCTCATGTTCCACCAGGTATCGGAGTGATACATTTCCCAAATTGCCCAGGCATCAGCCCAGCCAATATAGTCAACCTTTGAGTTATCGCCAAGGTCTTTAAACTCAGCCGCATTAGCTGGATTAGAGATGAACTGGTGCTCAATAATTACACCAAGAATGCCCTTTTGGCGAGCATAACGAACAATACCGTAGTAATCGGACTCGTCGCCATTCTCGTAATAGTCTGTGCCATCTTTATCGTTATAGCCACGCTCAGTAGCACCATCACCACGGGTGACAATACCTGCTTTGTTTCTTAAGTAATAGTTAACCTTACTGGCAAGATCCTGACCAGCAACATAAAGGTCATGGTTATAGCTTACGTCATGAGGAACTAAGACCTCAGAGCCAGTTGCAGATGCAGGGCCGGCATTGTAGTGAAGCGAGATGATGGCACAAGCGTTTGCATCAACAGCACGCTGTACGCGCGTCTTGATCGATGGATCCTCGTGTTCTCCACGAACAACAACAACCTGTACACCCCATTTTTCCAGATACTTCTTGGCGTACATGGCAGTTGCCCAAGCCAGATCTCCCTCTTTGAGTCCAAAGTAGGTAGCACCTGGATCTCTGCCTTCAAGGCCATCACTGTGACCTGGGTCAAGCGCAATAGGTCTGCCAGTTGCACGAGCAAGTGCTACGGCATCTTTTAGTGATTCACTCTGGATAATGTTTCCTTGGGCATCCATTGTGGTGTAGGTAGTTGCATATGCGCTTTGAACTGTTGTTGCAAACAATGTTGTGACAACAAAGAACAAAACAGCAAGCAATTTACCGCGAGTATTAAATAAGCTGCGTTTCATGCGGTCCTCCGAAAAGTATTGGTTTACTCCTCTTCATACTTGCTAAAAGTTTACACTAGACTGGCATGTCAACAATAAAAAACACAAGCTCACCGCAACTTGATTGGAACTCTGTGATTTTCTCGACACTTGAAGATATTCTTGCAACAGATTTTGAAGCAGCAATCTTTGATTTTGATGGCACTATTGCTCATACGCACCATATTTGGAAGCTTGTTGACCAGGAGTTTTTTGAGTCGCGAGGAATCCCTTACACTCCAGAAATTGGCAAGATTCTCTCCCCTCTTGGATTTGAAAGGGGAGCCGAATGGGCAATTGCCACCTATGGGCTAAAGGAAGATTCAGAAGAAATTGTTGCCGAGTGGAAAGAACTCAGCAAGAGTTTCTTTGTAAACTCCGTGCAGCTTAGACCTGGTGTTGTTGATTTTATTGGCAAGCTACAAGAAAGAGACATCCCTACTGCATTGGCAACTGTCAACGAGCCGGAGCTTCTTGCTCTTCTTGAGCCTCGTTTACATCTATCCACTCTGTTTGATACTCAGGTATTTGCAGCAGATGTTGGATCTGCAAAAGATGAGCCTCATCTGTATCTTGAGGTGCTTAAACGCCTTGATGCTCCAGCCGAGAAAACAATACTGTTTGAAGACATCCCACTAGCTCTTCAGACAGGAAATTCTGTTGGCCTTATCACCTGTGCTGTTAATTGTGATGATGAACATCAAGATATCGAGAAACTCTCTGAACTTGCTGACCTTACCATCAAGCACTGGTATTAAAGCTCTTGGTTACTGCAACTGTATAAATAGCGATGTAACAAAAAAGGAGACCCGAAGGTCTCCTTTTGATGGTAGTGTTCGCAAGTACTAGATCTTGTGGACGCTAGAAGCCTGGAGCTTACCGTTCTGGCCAGTGGTAATCTCAAACTCGACAGGCTGACCCTCATCGAGAGTCTTAAAACCGTCCATCTGAATCTCGGAGAAGTGTACGAACAGATCGTCGCCATCCTCACGAGAGATGAAGCCGTAACCCTTGTCTGGATTAAACCACTTTACAGTACCCTGAGCCATTTCGTGCCTTTCTTTCTTAGCCCCGCAGGGCAAAACTGCGCCTGTGGAGCGCGATACCGTGACGTTTCGCCACGTGGAATATAATAACCTTAATCAACAACTTATGTGGCGAGAAACCACTCATGGAGATTTTCACACCATCTACCGGAAGAGCCACAGGTAATCAAGCTGTTTTCCAGCATTTATTTATGGATATATCTGCTATTAAACGTTTTTTATCTCATTAGTTGAGCATTTTTTCATAGAAGATAGAGAATTTGTATAGGATTAATTTACGGGAACAATAACAGACATATCAAACTATTATTTATATAGAAAGTTATCCCTTCAAAAAAGGATATGCAAATGAAAAAGAAGACATGTTTGTCCAGCAGGCCTTCAATGCAAAAGCTTATTGCAGTTGCTTCGTTGAGTGCAGCTCTACTTTGCGGACTCCACGCTGCTCCTGCTCTTGCAGAAACTACTGATACATCCACAGTAAGTGCCCCTGAATCAACTTCTAACTCTTATTCAAGTTGGAAAAAAGTTGGTGGAAAGTTTTATTTTTATACTAAAGATGGAACTATTCTAAAAAGTCAGTGGATCACTAATGGCAGTCATCAATATTATGTAGATGAAACAGGTGCAGCAGTATCTGGTTTCTATACCACGCCTGATGGCAAAACCTGGTATTTTGAGCCAAGTGAAATTGATATAAATAGTCCATATGCGTTTCCATCACCAGCTGAATACGGCTTATTTTATATTCTCGAAAATAAAAGTACTCCTAATTATCACTACACTTACTACTACGTAGATAAAGATAACGGCTTGATTAAAAACAATTGGGTTAAAACAGATAAAGGTTGGAGCTGGGCCGGACCTGATGGGCGTTTTACTGAAGGATGGTTTACTGATCCTAATGGTAAAATCTGGTATTTAATTGGTAAGACTGATTCGGATGCTCCGGTTATTACTGACGCTGCTCCGGTCGATGGAAAGCTATACTTCTTTAATCCTTCGACAGGACTTTTACGAAATTCTTGGGTAAATAGAAATCCAGAAAGAATTGGAATTGAGGGAACTTGGTATTGGGCTGGTCCAGATGGCGCTGCTATCTCTGGTTGGTTTAAAACTCCAGATGGCAAAACTTGGTATGCCGACCCAGAACATTACAATAGGGTGGTAATGGGCGGAATTCATATTGATGATAAATATTATTTCTTTGATTACAGTAATGGCCTCGTTACCCATGGTTGGATCGATGGTGGTGACGGTGAATGGGCTTGGATTGAAACAGTAGGCTCTGTTTATTCTGGCTGGAAACACATGCCAAATGGTAAGTGGTTCTATTTTGGTGAAACAGAATTCCCTATGATTAATAAGGATTTTGTCTACACTACTTACAGCTTCCCTCTGCTTAAGAAAGGTGTCTTCACTATTTCTAGCGGTACTTATTACGTTGACGTAAATAATGGAATGACTTCTAACGATTGGGTACAGCTCCCTAATGGCGGTTGGGCTTGGGCACAGTCGAGTGGTGCATTTGCCTCTGGTTGGTACACCACGCCAAATGGCAAAACTTGGTATTTTGATCCATCAGATCCGCAGCATCCTGCACTTATTGGAGACGCTGAAATTAACGATCAATCATATTATTTTGATTCAGGTTATGGTCTTCTAAAAAATGGATGGATTCATAGAGCTGATGGTTCTTGGTCCTGGGCTAACTCTGATGGCTCTTTATATTCAGGTTGGAAGCATATGCCTAATGGCAAGTGGTTCTACTTTGATACCAAAGATTCCAAGCACCGTATGCTTGTAGGTGTCATCCAAACTTCTAGTGGAACTTATTATATTGATGAGTCTGCTGGTATGACCGCTAACAACTGGGTACAGCTCCCAGAAGGCGGTTGGGCATGGGCACAGTCAAGTGGCGCATTTGCTTCTGGTTGGTATACCACACCAAATGGCAAGACTTGGTATTTTGACCCAGCAAAACCAAGCCATCCTGCTTATACTGGAGAACACACTATTGATGGTAAAGACTATTACTTTGATGAGGGTTATGGCCTTGCTCGCAATCAGTGGATTACCCGTTCCGATGGCGTAAGACGCTGGGCTGGACCAGACGGCGTACTTACTGAATACAAGCGCTAAATCAGTTTGAACTGCTCTTTATTACCTGGATTTATTGGAGTTAAAACAATGGAAAAGAAGATGCGTTTTTCCTACAGACCTTCTACACAAAAGCTTATTGCGGTTGCTTCGTTGAGTGCAGCTCTACTTTGCGGACTCCACGCTGCTCCTGCTCTTGCAGAGACTACTGATACATCCGCAGTAAATGCTCCTGCTGTAACAACTGAAACTACTGCAACATCTGAAAATACTTCTCCTACAGCACCTGAAAACTCTCAGCCTACCTCACCTGCAGCGCCAACAACAACTCCAACAACAGACCAGACACCTGCTGTTCCAACAGAGAATACTTCGCCAACCCCTCAGTCTTCTGGATGGAGACAAGAAAACGGCCAATTCCACTATTACAAAGAAGATGGAACACTTGTCACAAGCCAGTGGATCAAAGATGATTCTGGTTGGCACTATGTAGACGCTGCTGGTAATGCAGTCAAGGGTTTGTACACAACACCTAATGGAAAAACTTGGTATTTTGATCCAACTGACCCGCAGCATAAGGCAATCTTCGGTGAAGTTGAAATTGATGGTAAGTTTTACTACTTTGATTCAACAAACGGACTTGTAACAAATGGATGGGTATATCGTTCAGCAAGTTCTTGGTCATGGGCAACTGAAGATGGTACTTACTATTCTGGATGGAAGCATATGCCTAACGGCAAGTGGTTCTATTTTGATCCAGAAGAACCTCGTCATCGTATGTTAATTGGAACAATTCAGGTTTCTGGTACCTCATATTACATTGATGAATATGCAGGTATGATTTCTAACAGTTGGATTCAACTACCAACTCGTGAGTGGGCTTGGGCTCAAAAAAATGGCGCTCTTGCCTCTGGTTGGTTTAACACACCAAATGGTAGAACTTGGTACTTTGATCCATCTGTTCCACAGCATCCAGCGCTTATTGGCAACGTCGAAATTGACGGCACATATTATCATTTCGATGAAAACTATGGAATCCTTAGAAATAGTTGGACTCACAATGATGATGGTTCATGGTCTTGGGTAGATACTTATGGCTCATTCTATTCAGGTTGGAAACATTTCCCAAATGGTAAATGGTTTTACTTTGATCCAGAAGACTCAATCCATCGCATGAAAACTGGACTTTTCCAACTTCCTAGCGGTTCATATTACGTTGATGAAAATGCTGGTATGACTTCAAGTAATTGGGTGTCCCTACCAGACGGAAATTTTTCCTGGGCTCAATCTGACGGCTCTCTTGTCTCTGGATGGTTTACTACTCCTGGCAATAAGACCTGGTACTTCAATCCATCTTCAATTGACCATGCCGCATACGTTGGAGAGCATTCAATTGATGGAAAGAATTACTACTTTGATAAAAGCTATGGTCTAGCAAAAAATGAATGGGTTACTCTTTCAAATGGTGTAAAACGTTGGGCAGGGCCAGACGGAGTACTGACTGGATTCATTTCTCCCGAAGGGGTCTTCTCTACAGATGACGGTTCACAGCCAACAGGAACGGTACATCTTCCAGGATTGACCATTAATGTTGGCTCTGACCATAAAATTAAGACAGGTTGGATAAAAGAAAACAATAAAGATTTTTACTATCTTTCTAATGGTGCACCAGCAGATGGATGGCTTAATATTCATGGAACTTGGTACTATTTTAATTCCAATGGAGAAAAACAAACTGGTTGGATTAATTCAAAGGGCAGTTGGTACTTCCTTGATTCTGACGGCAAGATGAAAACCGGATGGATTAAAGATAACGGCAAGGACTACTATCTCAGTAATAATGGTTCCATGCAAACTGGTTATGTAACCTGGGGTGGAAAACTGTATTGGTCAGCTGCTGATGGCGCCATGGAGGAACAGCCTTGCTACTACCCTGATATGTATCGTTATGCACAGAACTACTATAGCGCTACTAACTGGCTCATCCAGATTGATACTACTGGTAATCGCTTTGCTGTATACAGGGGCTCACACGGCAACTGGGTTGTTTGGTACGAATGGCAGTGCACCACAGGAGCACCAGGTATGTGGACCCCTCATGGTCAATTTACCGTAGGAAACAAGGGCCTCTACTTTGGCTCTGGCTTTAGATGCTGGTATTACACGACCATTTCTGGTGAGTATCTTATTCACTCCATTCTCTATAACTCCGACGGTTATACCGTCCGTGATGGTAGGCTTGGATACAACGGTTCCCACGGTTGCGTACGTCTTGCAACAGAGAATGCTAAGTGGGTTTATGACAACATTCCTTATGGAACCAAGATTGTCATTTGGTAATCCAACTAAACATGAAGCTCTATAGCAATAAACCCCAACTCATATTGAGCTGGGGTTTATTTGTTAGCTTATAAAATGTAGTTACGCAAAATACTTTGCTTCAAAATCCTTAAATTGCTCTGGAGTAGCGTTTTGATCTACCGAGAAGGACTGTGCAACCGCTACTGCCTGCTGTCTTCTGAGACCAGCCTTATCCCCGTCTCCTAGTTGCTCATAAACGTGAGAGAGCCTATCGAGTGCATACACCACATACTCTGCAACTGAATCAGCTACGCCGGAGAGCAACATCATGGTTACAAGAGAGTCTGGCGAAAGCGCAAGAGCAGTCTCTGGGCTCAAATCAATGAGCTCTGCAACAGCTGCCTCTACCCCATCAAGTGACTCTTCAGTTTGAGTCTCTAAAGCATTTCCCAAACCTGCTGTGACCGTTGAAGTAAAGTCATCGATTACTTCCAAAATGTAATCTCGTTGAAGCATTTTGTTCCAATCTACTAGTTAGTAGGAACAGGAATACGTAAGTGATCAAATGCAGCATGCGTTGCCTGTCTACCTTGAGGAGTTCTAATGATAAGCCCTTGCTGCAAAAGATATGGCTCATAAACATCTTCAAGTGTAGACGGATCCTCTGAGACTGCACTTGCAATGGTTGTGAGACCAACGGGGCGTCCTCTGAACGTCTCACAAAGCGCACGTAAAACACGCACGTCCATTACATCTAGACCAAGCTCATCAATCTCAAAGAATGAAAGCGCTTCTGAGGCTACCTGCCAGGTAATAGTACCTTCGGCTTTAACTTGTGCGTAATCTCGTACGCGTTTTAACAGACGGTTTGCTAAACGCGGTGTACCTCTTGATCGAGAAGCAATTTCTGCAGCACCCTGCTCATCAACTTCTACATCAAGAATGTTTGCCGAGCGCATGACAATAGTCTGAAGCTCAGGAACAGTGTAGTAGTCAAGGCGATACGAAATACCAAAACGATCGCGCAAAGGACCAGTCAAAAGTCCGGTTCTTGTTGTTGCAGCCACAAGGGTAAAGCGTGGAATATCAAGCCTGATTGACCTTGCCGCAGGACCTTTGCCAATAACAATATCTAAGAAGAAGTCTTCCATTGCTGGATACAGAATTTCTTCAACCTGGTGATTAAGCCTGTGAATCTCATCCACAAAGAGGATATCTCCCTCTTCAAGATTGGTGAGAATTGCTGCTAAATCTCCTGCTCGCTCAATTGCGGGACCAGAGGTTGTATGAAGCTTTGAGCCCATTTCTCCTGCTAAAACACCAGCAAGTGTTGTTTTACCAAGGCCTGGAGGCCCAGAAAATATAACGTGATCAAGCGGCTCATTACGACTTTTTGCTGCCTCAATAAGAACACGGAGATTAGATTTAACGCGTTCCTGACCAAGATACTCATCAAGAGTTTTTGGTCGCAAGTTTCTATCTTGCTCCAGATCTTCTGCCTGAAGTCCACTAGAAACTACACGTTGAGAAGTGTGTCCTGGAAATGGAGCTGGAGTAGACGACGACTCAAATAAGTTATCTGCATCTGCTTCCCACATTAATTACCACTTCCCAAACGCCTTAGTGCATATCCAATAGCAGCTTCAATTGTAATAGCACCAGCCTCTTCATACCCCTCAAGAGCAAGCGTTGCTTCCTGAGAAGTAAAGCCCATTCCAAGAAGAGCCTCAATAGCCTCTGATTCTACAGAGGTTACAGCAGGTTTTGGAATAGCAGCAAAGTCTGCAGGAGACGTAAGACCAACAAGCTGCTTAAGCTCTGCATCTTTTGCGAACACATCAGAAAGTTCAATTACTAAGCGCTCTGCCTTCTTTTTACCAAGGCCAGAAACGCTCTTAAGACGATTTCCGTCATTGGTAGCAACAATTACCGCAAGTTGCTGTGGCGTAAACGTAGAAAGCACAGAAAGAGCCAATTTAGGACCTACTCCAGAAATTGCACGCAAGCGATCAAAGAGCGCACGCTCTTCTCGCGAAGCAAATCCAAAGAGTTCCATTGAATCTTCTCTGACCACCATACGAGTTAAAACGGTGACGCCTGCTTCACCCGCTTGTGGAAGCGCAGCAGCTGTTGAAGCTGATATACCTAGCTCATACCCAACGCCATTAACGTCGAGAACAGCAATTGAAGGAGTAACGGATACAAGTGTGCCCGTAAGCTGGACAATCATAGTTGTATTCTTCCCTTTCCAAGCGAGGTGGTTCTTACAAGATTAGCGTGACAAACTGCGGCAGCTAAAGCGTCAGCCGCGTGATCTGGATGAGGCTGATGGTCCAAGCACAATATGTTTTGAACCATATACATAACCTGCTGTTTATCAGCAGCTCCTGTACCGACAACAGCTTGCTTTATCTGCATTGGAGTATATTCTCCAACCGTAAGACCTGCTTTAGAACAAGCGACAATAGCAGCACCGCGAGCATGTGCAGTAGGAATAGCAGATTTAACGTTTTGTCCAAAGTAAATGCTCTCAATAGAAAGAGCTTCTGGTGAAAACTTATCTATAACCTCAACAATCTGGTTATAGATTCTTCCCAAGCGCATATCTATTGGTTCATCTGCGGTTGTAGTTATGCATCCATAGGCGCGTGCACGGCATTCAGAACCCCTTGTCTCTACAATTCCCCATCCAGTGTGAGCAAGACCAGGGTCTATTCCAAGAATTACCATTGCACCTCCTAATATAGAACGTTCGTTCTATATTATCACAGAGTATGCGCAAACGATGCAACTAATTTTCTGAGAAAGGGCCTCTCCACATTTTGGGGTCAACCATGCCAATTTGTGCATCAGATTCTTGTGCCAGCTCTTTTAAAAGCTCCAGCATATCCTTAAAGCCCTCCTGAGCCTCCGCTGGATCAACTGACAACTCAGGCAGATGCATAGAAGCTCCTTGAATTTCTCGCAAAGAATTTCGTAAGGACTCTACCAGGTCAGATTCAGAAGCCTTTGTATCTCTAATTCTGTCTTGCCAGACTGATGCGTGTGGAATTTGAGCGTTTGTGAGGCTCTTTGAAGACATTTCCAGAACCTCAGTGGTGTTTCTGCGGTCTTTTTGGCGAGCGTGAAGCATAGAAATAATTGCTTTGACCTCGTCAACCTTTCCCATTTCTTCCACAATGGCAGAAATGCTTTTATTCCACTCAAGATAGCTGGTAAGCACATAATCAACAAACTCGATGCGTTCTTGAGGCGTTGGCGCGGCATTTTCTAGCCCATCAGTTACAACCTCAGAGATATTCTCGAGAACTGCATGGTCAATAGCTGGCGAGAAGGTATTTCTTACCCTTGCAAGGTCAACAATGTCTGCATGATACATATCCCCTAGAGGCCACAGAGAGTGTGCACTAGAAATCTCTGTTCCCTTGAGCGCAAGGATGGTCTTATCGGCAGTCTCAAGCGTTAAGTAATTGTGCTGGTCAGCGTATGCGTAGCCGTATGCACTCACCAATTTTGTATCGGTAAATGTCGAGAAAACCGCGCTATCCACAGTAACTTTATTAACCCGAAGTCTTGCAGTAAGCAACTCCGCAGCGCTTGTTGCTCGAGAATCTTTATTTGGAAGCAACAGTACGTGGACGCGCATAGGACCTAAAGCGTCTGAAGCAAGTGCCAAAGTAACAAGTGAGTTAAGCGAACCATCAACCGCAATAAAAGCACCGTTAAACCCAGACTTTACCGTGTAGTCTCGCACTCCTGTAGCCAATACGCCCCAGGTAGTAAGTGCGCTGTTATAGACACCCGCAGTATCTTCTCTATCAAAGTTTTCGATAGTATCTTGGTCAACCTCGCAGACAACCATATCTTCTGAGAATGAGGCTGCTTGTTTGACCAAATCTCCTGAAGGAGACAAGAAGAAGCTTGAACCACAAAACACCTGGTTACCATAGGCGCCAACAGCGTTTGCAGCGATAAGCCAGCTATCAAACTCCTCAACATCTCCCAGATAGCGGCTTTCTGCCACCGCCATGCCCATGGCGGACGACGAATCATCAACAGCAAAGCCAAAATACGGCAAATAAATGACAGCATCTAACGAGTCGTCGACATCTTGCCACGCGTCAAGATCGTCGTAGGTAAAAGCAACGCCAAACGTAAGGCCGCCTGCTTCAAATTTTGCGAGCTCAAAGGTATTCTCGCCAGATGTTTGTGCAGAGCTAGCAGAACGAGCAAGAGCGCTCATGTGCGCTATCTGGGCAGTCAATTTTAGCGGGGTTACGGCTCCGTTTCTAACAAGAAGAGCCTCGCTCGCTGCACTTCCATCAAACTCTGTTACAACAGGAATAAGGGCCGCAATTGGAAGCTTTTCTGAAAGCAAATTGATAATCTCCGAGAGGTCTGCAAAAAGCCCTTCTATGTCAGCCTCTGGCACGCTTAGCAGCCCTGTAAGAGTTGGCGCAGGATAAATGACTAGTTCAGCACCTTGCTGTTGAGCTCTCTGAGCATATTCCAGCATGGTCTGAGCGGTAAACTCGAAGTCTCCGGCCTGAGTATTCATTTGTGCAACTGCTATGCGCATACCATTCCTATCATGAAGTGCTTAGTTTATTTTTACCCAAAAACAAACAGGTGTAGTAATAAGAAACGGAGCCGCAGGTAGCAGCTCCGTTTGACCTTAATAAGCTAGTGCTTATTGTTGAGTCAATAGACTTAGAGGGAAACCTTCCAAAGACCGTGAAGGTTGCAGTACTCATAAGCCTCTGCCTCAACACCCTCCTCAAGAGTGAAGGTAGCAACTGGCTCCTGGCCAGGCTTAAGCTGTGCAAACTGAGCGCCGTTCTCAGAAACAAGAGCGATGAACTCAATGTAGTGCTCTTCGAGCATTGGATGAGCAACCTCACCAACACGAACGGTAACGGTGTTGCCCTCACGAGTAACAAATGGAACGTGCTTCTCAGCTGCACCATCAGTAACGCCAGCCTGGAGAAGCTCAAGGTCTGCTGCCTCTACGTTGCCTGCGACACCGTAAACAACAGCGCCTGTCTCCTTGTTACGATAAAACTTTGCGTCGATCATTTTTTCTCCTCTCACGACATCCGAAGATGTCAGAATTTCTTAGCAAGTGCTACTTAAATAGTAACAGTTATTATTTAAGAGTACCGTGCAAATTTAGATTCGACACAATCTAAACAATCTGTGCGTATCCACTTTGGCCAATAAAATCTTTGAGCTCCGTCAAAAGAACCATGCTGCGTCCATCAATTCTGGTAGGAATTTCCATGCGCATGACATCGCCCATATCTGTTTCTACCCTAATCTCGATGCAGTCCATACCAGGATAGCGCGAGAAAATCTGTCCAAGTGTCTCGATGGTCTGTCTTTGAAGCTGGGAAGCAGGCATATGGATAACAAGTGTCTTTGGTGTGTTATTGACACTGTTAAGCTCAATAGGATTAACTTCTTGAGCAATAACTTGGTCTCCTCTATCAGAGCGCTCAAGCTTTCCAAGGACGGAAATGAAGATATCGCTCTGGCTTTCGCCAGTCTCTGGGTCAACATCGCCAGCCAAAAGTCTTGCAGCCTTCTTATAGAGCTTAGGGAACATGACAATGGTGACGCTACCCTCCATGTCTTCTAGCGTAACAATTGCCATTGGGTCGCCGTTTTTAGTGGTGCGCTTCATAACGTTGGTAACCATGCCCGCAAAGCGGATAGGTTTACCTTCTGGCACCTTGAACTGCTGAGACATAGCGCCATTAGGAAGCTGAACCTCTACATTCTCTTCAATCTCTGCAAGAGCATAATCTCTACTTTTAGCAAGGGCGTACTCATACGGACGAAGTGGATGATCAGAGACATAAATACCTAAGACTTCGTACTCTTTGGTAAGTTTGAATCGCCTATCCCACTCAACGCCATCTGGCTCTGGAACAATATCGCTAAAACCAGAGCCCTCCACCTCTGCAAACATATCAAACATTGAGAACTGACCAACGGCCTTATCTTTTTGGCGCTTAGTAGCGGCATCGATAATGTTTTGTGGATTGTTCTTATCCACAAAACTCATCATCTGCATACGGGTATAACCTGTTGAGTCAAAGGCTCCTGCCTTGATAAGAGCTTCAACAACGTTGCGCTTTGCCTGGCTCGCATCAACACGATCGACAAAATCGTGAATGTTGGCAAAAGGGCCGCCCTTTTGGCGCTCAAGCATAATGGCTTCACCAACACCGGCTCCCACGCCGCGGATTCCTGCAAAGCCAAAACGAATACCCTCTTTAGTAGCCGTAAAGTCTTTACCGGACTCGTTAATATCTGGCGGAAGAATCTTGATGCCCTCATGACGGCAAGCGCTTACGTAGTGAACAATCTTATCTGTCTTGCCCATGTACGAGGTAAGAACTGCTGCCATAAACTCATGTGGATAATGCGCTTTAATCCATGCGGTCTGCATAACAAGAATTGCATAGCCAGCAGAGTGAGACTTGTTGAATGCATAAGATGCAAACTCAAGAACATCGTCCCAAATGCTTTCTGCAACCGAACGATCAAATCCATTACGAACTGCGCCGTTTTTCCAGTGAGCCTCCATGGTCTCATCAGTACCGTCATCCCAGTGCTGGACAACCTCCTGCATAAGTTTGATCTTCTTTTTTGCTACTGCTTTTCTTACCTTGTCAGACTCGCCTGCGGTAAAACCAGACATCTTCATAGAAATCTGCATAACCTGCTCTTGATAGACCATGGTTCCGTAGGTCTCTTCCAAGATGTCATGAAGACGTGGATCGTAATCTTTGACTTCTTCTCTACCGTTCATACGGTTGATATAACTGGTAACCATGCCTGCGTTAAGAGGACCAGGACGATACAAGGCGATAAGTGCGACGATGTGCTTATACTCTGTTGGCCTCATGCCCTTAATGGTTGCAGTCATACCTGCAGACTCAACCTGGAAGACACCGGCAGTTCGACCTTCTCTCAGAAGTCTATAAATCTCTGGGTCTGTAAACGGAATGTTATCTACATCGATATCGATACCGTAGTTATCCTTCACATTTTTGATTGCACGAGAAATAACCGTTAGAGTTCTTAGCCCCAAGAAGTCCATCTTGAGAAGACCCATATCTGCAACAGAATGGCCCTCGTACTGGGTAATCTCTACGCCACCCTTGGTATCTACCTTGGTAGGAACGTGGTCATTAACAGGCGTAGGAGCAATCAAAACTGCACAAGCATGCACACCCTCACCACGATGCAAGCCCTCAATAGACAGAGCTGCATCAATAATTCTTCTCGCATCAGGGTCATTCTCGTACGCATCTTCAAAATCAGCGGAATACTGATCGGCACCCTTTTGACCTTCTTGAGCCTTATGAAGAACAAATTTTAGGTGAGCGTTAGGATCTCCTGGAATCATCTTAGACAGACGCTGTCCCATATAAACGGGATAACCCAAAACACGACACGCGTCATTTATTGCCTGTTTAGCCTTGATGGTTGAATACGTAATAACGTGAGAAACACGCTCAGATCCATAAATCTGACGGACGTGCTCAACAACCTCAAGACGACGCTCATCGTCGAAGTCCATATCAATATCTGGCATCTCAGAGCGCTGTGGAGACAAGAACCTCTCAAACATGAGGCCATTCTCAAGAGGGTCAAACGAGGTAATATCCATAGCGTATGCAACAATAGCGCCTGCTGCAGAACCACGACCAGGG
This sequence comes from uncultured Atopobium sp., assembly GCA_937935155.1. Lineage (GTDB taxonomy): Bacteria > Actinomycetota > Coriobacteriia > Coriobacteriales > Atopobiaceae > Lancefieldella. The sequence goes on from CALGXY010000047.1 coordinate 19,249, forward strand.
CCTACGCCAATACCATTCTCTTTTGCCCAGCGAACATACTCCTGAACAATCAGGAAGTAATCTGCAAAGCCCTTTTTGCAGATGATGTCATATTCATACTCAAAACGGTCTTTAACGTTAATCTCGTTGATGACAACGTTTTGCCAATCATCTCCATAACGTCTTGCAAGACCAAGCTCACACTCTTTTCTAAAGCGCTCCTCTGAGGTCTCCCCCTCTGCCAAGTCTGGGAACTTTGGCAGGTACATATGGGTCCAATCCAGCTCATAATTGCACTTATTTGCAACCTCAATGGTGTTCTCGATAGCCTCTGGACACCACGAGAAAATCTGGCGCATTTCTTGCTCACTCTTAAGATAGAACTCGCTGCCTGTCATGCGCTTGCGGTTCTCATCATCAACACGAGCGCCTGAACCAATGCAGGAAGCAATATCTTGAACGCTTGCATCCTCTTTAGTGAGATAGTGGTTATCGTTGGTAGCAACTACCTTAATACCAAGGTCATGACCCATCTTTACAATACGCTCAGCAAGGGTTCTATCGGTATATCCACCCCAGCTTGGATCAGATAAACCGTGATCTTGAATCTCTAGGTAGAAATCATCTCCAAAGATATCTTGATAGATTTTTGCCCAACGCTCCGCTTCTTCTGGACGGCCTTCAAACAACATGCGAGGAATGATGCCAGAAACACAAGCTGAAGTGCAGATAATGCCCTCGTGGTAACGCTTGAGCATCTCAAGCGTAGTACGTGGTTTGTAATAGAACATCTCTTTTGAACCAGCCTCTGACATCATCTTCATTAAGTTGACATAGCCGGTCTCATTTTTAGCAAGCAGGATGAGGTGATATCGCACCTGCTTAGTGCCCTTCTCAATACAATCATCAAGAATGAAATAAGCTTCACAGCCAAATATTGGCTTGATAAGTGGAGAAGGTTTGTTGGCTTTTACCGCCTCAATGTCATGCGTTTGATTCCAAATTTGAACGTCAGAAGCCCATTGAGCATGAACTTTATCGTGCTCACCAGCATTTGGATCATCTGCGGGAGGCTCTTCTAGATCCCAACCCTTTTCAAAACATTCCACATCATGGCACCACTGTCCAAAATCTTTAAGTGCCTCATTGTACTTACGGCACGCAAGGTCAAAATCTGGAATACCAAAGAGATAACCATGATCAGTTAAAGCAAGCGCTGGCATGCCAAACTCTACAGCTTTACTAACCATGTCTGGGACACGGCTAGCTCCATCAAGAATGGAAAAATCTGAGTGGTTGTGGAGGTGAACAAATGCCATCTTTTTCTACGCTCTTCTCTTTATGCTTCAAAATTTGTTCTTTTACCAAGGGTTCTTAATTTCTTTGTATAGTGTAGCCGATTCGCCAGACAATAACTACTAATACAAACATATGTTCTATATGCAGATATTTCTTTTACCGCTGGTAAATTGGATAAAAATATTTTCTCGCCAAATTAATGACGTCACAAAATCTCTCTGAATTTACAAAAACCGTTTGATCAAAAAACTTCTCAAAATAAAAGTTTCAAACTGGTAACTCTTAGACTAGGGACCTCTTAATTGGGAATATAGTTTTTGTATTACCTATTCCAGTTAAGGAGATCATATGGATGAGATGAAAAGCATTTCCTTCGACGACATTGCAGCGGCTCAGAAGAACTTTGAGTCCGACCGCGCTCATACTGTAGCTAAAAATGCTGCTACAAGCGCTGGTGTTAGAAAAGCAGCTCGTGTACCAGAAGGTGTTGCCCTTAATCCTCTTACCTTCGATGTTGAGGTAAAGCAGGGTGACCGCACTAATCAGAAGCGCTCTGGTCGTTGCTGGATGTTTGCATCACTTAATACGTTTAGATACCGCATCATCAAGAAATACAACCTCTCCACTTTTGAGCTTTCTCAGGCATACCCACTGTTCTGGGACAAGATGGAGAAGTCCAACTGGTTCCTTGAGAACATTCTGGATACCCTTGATGAGCCTCTGAATGGTCGTCTTGTATCCTTCCTGCTTACCGACCCAATTGGCGACGGTGGCCAGTGGGATATGTTTAAGAGCCTCGTAAAGAAGTACGGTGTAGTTCCAAAGAGCGCTATGCCAGAGACTGCTAACTCTTGCAACACCCACGAGATGGACGCGTACCTTACCCGCTATCTTCGTAGTGCTGCAAAGCGTCTTCGTGAGACCGCAACAGCTGGTGAGTCCCTTGAGTCTCTGCGCGAGATGAAGAAAGAGATGATGGAGGACGTCTATACCCTGCTGGTAACTTGCCTGGGTCAGCCTCCTGTATCTTTTGAGGCACGCCTGCGCGATAAGGACGACAACCTTGCTCTTTCTGGCACCTTTACCCCTCAGGAGTTCTTCGCTGAGACTGTTGACATGAACCTTGATGATTACATCTCAATCATCTCTGCACCAACCGCAGATAAGCCTTTCAACCACACCTACACCGTTTCCCGCTTGGGCAACGTTGTTGAGGGTGGCGGTGTTCGTTACCTCAACCTGGAGATTCCTGAGCTTAAGCGCCTTGCTGTGGCTCAGCTTAAGGACAACCTGCCTGTCTGGTTTGGTTGCGATGTTGCTCAGTCCTACCTTCGCGAAGAGGGCATCATGGATACCCGTGCGCTTGACGTTGACGGCCTCTTTGGCTTCCCTGTTGAGGGCGCACTTGACCGTGCTGAGCGCCTTGACTACGGCGAGTCTCTGATGACTCACGCAATGGTTCTTGAGGGTGTTAACTTTGACGCAGAAGGCAACACTACCCTCTGGAAGGTTGAGAACAGCTGGGGTAAAGACCACGGTCGCGATGGCTTTGACACCATCTCTGACCCTTGGTTTGACGAGTACGTCTACCAGATTGTTGTTGACAAGAAGTACCTCACTCCTGAGCAGCTCAAGACCTTTGAGACCGAGGAAGCAACTGTCCTCGAGCCATGGGACCCAATGGGCTCTCTTGCAACGCTTCGCTAAGGTACAAACCATCTGGCGAGAAGATCGGTCTTCTCGCCAGGTTTTTTCTAAACGCTACAAACAAAAGGAGCCTCAATGGCTGATCAAACCGTAAATCCACAGTGGGCAAACGAGGAAACCGCTGCATTTAGTGCAGACCGTGCTAACCGCGTTGCTCGCAACTCCGTAACCTCTATGGGCGTTTCCGCAGCTGCTCGCGATATCACTACCATGCGTACCTACACTGATACCTACGGTGTTGCTGTTGCAAAGACGGGCGACGTCACCAACCAGCGTCAGAGTGGTCGCTGCTGGATGTTCTCTTCTTTCAACGTACTTCGCCAGGAGGCAATCAAGAAGCTTGACGTTGATACCTTTGAGTTCAGCCAGGCATATGGCATGTTCTACGACAAGCTTGAGAAGGCAAACTCTGCACTTGAGTACATCATTCAGACCGCTGACCAGCCAACCGATTCTCGTGTTGTCCACACACTTCTGACCGAGGGCATTGGCGACGGCGGCTATTACTCATTTGCTATGAGCTTGGTTGAGAAGTACGGCCTGGTTCCTAAGGATGCCATGCCAGAGACTGCTTGCTCCAAGAACTCCACTCAGATGGACGAGCGCATTGACCGCCTGTTCAGGAAGAGCGCTGGCGAGCTCCGCGCAGCATACGCAGCTGGCAAGTCTCTAGACGAACTCCGCGCGCTTAAGCAGGAGCAGCTCAAGGGCTTCCACCAGATTCTTTCCGTCTGCCTTGGCGAGCCACCTCTGACCTTTGACTTTGAGTGCAAGGTTGGCAAAAACGCACAGGTAGATAAGGCAAAGCTCTCCCCTGTTGAGCCAAGCAAGGCTTCTGACAAGAAGGACGGCGAGAAGGACGAGGAAGGCACTCAGATTCTTCGCGACTTTGGCATTACTCCTCTTGAGTTTGCTGAGCGCTATTGTGGCGTTGATCCTCGTGGCTTTGTCCAGCTCATTTCTGTTCCAAGCAAGAAGTATCCTTACGGCAAGGTGTATCACCCAACCTTCATCGATACCGTTTTAGGCGGCATTAAGACTCGCTTCTTAAACGTTGAGCCAGAGGTTCTTGAGGCAGCTACCATTGCTTCTTTGAAGGACGGCAACCCTGTCTGCATGGCCTGCGACGTTATGCAGGAGTTCCCTCGCCACAATGAGGACTTCAACTACGTTCTCTCAACCGACACCATGGATTACAACGGCCTCTTTGGCGTTGATTTTGACATGGATCGTGCCTCAATGATTGAGAACTATGAGACTTCCCTTACCCACGCAATGACCTTCCAGGGCGTTGAGCTTGATAAGGACGGTAAGGCTAAGCAGTGGCGCATTGAGAACAGCTGGGGTAAGGACTCCGGTAAGGACGGCTACCTCATCATGAGCGCAGACTGGTTCCGCCTCTACGGTGGCGAGGCTGATGTTCGTCGTCAGTACGTTCCAGAGGACCTGCTCAAGGTTTGGGACGAGGGCGAAGATGTCCAGATTGATTTCTGGGAGAACCTTGGCTACTCCCTTGGTGGCCGTAACCGCAAGTAAGGTACGCGCAACCACAGCCTACTAAGCACGCACATAAAAGCACCTATGGCCGGTACAGAATTTTCTGTGCCGGCCTTACTGGTCTATACTGATAAAAAGAGAAGTTCAAGCTTACTTTCTGGAGGCTCTCATGAGAGCAATTTCAAAAGAGCGCGTCATTTTACGAGCTACTATCCTAGTGTTCTTTTTATTAATCTGGTATTGCGATTCCAGAGGCATGCTTCCAGAAAATGGTCGCGTTATCCTTACTATTCTTTTATTCGGTATTTTTTGGTTTATCGAGGCTAGATTTATTAAACCCACTAGAACAGATCAAAACGCGCCGCGGAGACCTCGGCTGTAATCTTTCCAGCGCTGAGCTCTGTCAGTGCATCCGTAAACGCCGCTTCTTCTCCGCACCTAAAGTCTATGGCGAGAAAAACGTCCGCTCCAAACTCTGCCGTTATAACCTTGCCGCCGGTATCTGAGACCAAGCGTTGAATCTGCTCATACAGGTTATACGGAGCCGACAACTCCACCCTCACAACCTGCAGCATTTCCTGAACAGCAGATGCTTCCTCAGCAGCAGCCAAAGCCTCTTGAGTTGCTGCCGTATACGCACGAACAAGCCCACCAGGACCCAAAAGCGTTCCACCAAAGTAGCGCGTGACAACACAGCAGACGTTCTTAAGCCCCGCTCCGCGCAATACCTCCAGCACCGGCATTCCCGCCGTTCTGGAAGGCTCTCCGTCGTCGGAGGCACGCTCCGTACCGTCCTCCAAGATCCATGCGGGCACGTTGTGGCGAGCATTGTAGTGCTTTGCTCTTACCGTGGCGAGAAACTCTTGTGCTTCTGGCTCTGTTTCTACATGACAAAGCTGGGCTATGAAGCGGCTCTTTCTGTCTTCAAAGAGACCTTCCGCAACAAAGTCCAGCTTGAGTGTCTTGTAGGATGTGTCAGACATAGAACAGCTATGCAACCGCAGCTTATGCGAGTACACAGACCTTCTCGCCAGCAGAAACTGGCTGGTCTGCTGCGGCAAAAATCTCTACGTTGCTGTACTCGCTAGAATTGGTGATAGCAAGAATAACCACCTCAGGATGACCCGCGTCCTTAACCTTATCCAGGTCAAAGGTCATCAGTGGCTGACCAACCTCAACGTGCTGATCCTGCTCAACGAGGGCGGTAAAGCCGTCACCCTTCATCTCAACGGTATCAACGCCTACGTGAATCAAAACCTCTTCGCCAGAATCGGCAGTAATTCCAAAGGCGTGAACAGTTGGAGTAGTTGCGGTAATAGTGCCCGAAACTGGCGCGTACACAACACCCTCAGAAGGCCAAATACCCAGACCCTGTCCAAGCATTCCACCTGCAAAAACAGGATCAGGAACGTTCTCTAGCGCAACAACTTTTCCGCTTGCTGGTGCATAAATTGTTTTAGCAGTGTAATCAGAAACAACAAGAGCCTCTGGCGTGGCTGTCTTGGAAGATTTCTTGAAAAGATCAAAGAGTCCCATGCTAGTCCTTTCGTATGTAAGCCTATCCATCATAGCAGCATTCAAAGAGGCAACTGTTGCTTTTCATGAACACGACGTACCAAATCACGCCCTTCTCGCCACCCAGCATCTGACGAGAAACCCGCGTCCTCGCAACATCTCATTTACTTGGAGATTATTTGACTTCGGAGCCTCCAGCCTTATGAACGTGATACAATCGCCCATGCAAAGTGGACCAGACAACCGCGGAGTGCCCGTCCAGCTAATTGGAGGGGTGCTATGAGGAAAGTCCGGGCTCCACAGGGCAGGATGCTGGCTAACGGCCAGGCGGGGTGACCCGACGGAAAGTGCCGCAGAAAAGAAGACTCTCACCTGCGCATTCGCGTAAAGAGAAAAGCTGAAACGGTAGTGTAAGAGACTACCAGCACACTGGCAACAGCGTGGCTTGGTAAACCCCATCCGGAGCAAACGCAAATAGGAGCGCTATGGTGTGGCCCGCACTGCGCTCGGGTTGCGCGCTAGAGACCAACAGCAATGCTGGTAGTAGATAAATGGTTGTCCGCGACAGAACCCGGCTTATACGTCCACTTTGCCTACTGAATGCAAATCCCCCGTGCACTTTCTGCGCGGGGGATTTTGATTCTGCAGCGTGTTAGCGTCGGCTTTTAGGCCTGGCGTACAAAATAGCGCAGCTTTGGTAGGCCTCGCCGAAGAATCGACATGTTTCTAATCAAGATAGCTAGGCAGCTAGGTGGTCGCACTACCTGATATACATCTCTATGCATAAACTTCATCTAATATGCTTGAACATGAATAGAGAAATATAAGAAATTTAACTATCGATGAATTTAGTATCTACGGAACACACCTAAGTCGGATAATCTGCTCAGATGAGGGCATTTTACA
>CALGXY010000048.1:0-8584 GCA_937935155.1 uncultured Atopobium sp.
AGCAGAAGCAGCCTCTGCCTGCTCAGCCTCCTGGGTCTGCTCGGCCTGCTTGCTCTGCTCAGCTGCCTCAGCAGCAACCTTCTCAGCTGCCTCACGCTCTTCCTTGAGACGAGCACGACGCTCAGCAAAGGTCTCCTGGTGATCTGTATCCTCGCGGTCAGCATCAGATGCAGCATTTTTGAGCTGCTCGGAGCGCTTGGGTTTCTCGTGAAGTGCATCCGCTGCAGGATCAAGTAAGTCTGCACGGACAACTTTATTAAAGCCTTCTTGAGCGTTCTGGAACTGTCTGAGAGCACGGCCAAGCGTGCGACCCATACCAGGTAATTTATCAGGACCAAATACTAAAAATGCAAAGAGCAAAATTAGTACGAGCTCTGTTTCTCCAATGCCAAACACAAGCAATACCTTTCTGGAACAAACATAAACAAGCTCTTTGAACCGTTTCTCAAAGAGCTTGCAAGTTACCAAACCTACTTGCGAACGTTAAGGTCTTTATCGACCCCAAGAAGCGAAAAGACACGCTCCACGTTTTTCTGAGGATTTGCAACAACAAGCACAGAACCACTCTCTTGTGCTCGATGTGCGGCACCCACTAAAACGCCAATGCCCGTCGAATCAATATAAGCTACCTCAGCAAAATCAGCTTCAACTTCTTTTGCTCCATCGGCGAGCGCAGTATCCAAAGCATCACGAAGCTCGGAGGCGTTTGATACGTCTACCTCGCCCTCAATGCGAATAATGGTCTTTGTATCTGTAATTTCAGAGCTTATCTCTAGTGCCATAACTCCTCCTTACTTGGTGTTATTTGAAGAGGTAGAGGTGTTACCGTTTAATGCATCAAGAACTTTCTGTGCATTATCCCTCACACCGGCGCTATTATCGGAATCCTTTTCAATTGCCTTCTGCAGTGCCTCTTTTGCAAGATCTACTTGATCAGTAACACGATACATCATTCCCAAATTAAGCCAACCGTTAGCATAGTCTGGAGAGCGATCCGTTACTGCCTTAAGTGCCTCAACAGCACCTGTTTGATCTCCTGCGTAGAACTGTGCAATTGCCCTATCAACACGGACTTCATCAGAATCATTTGAAGCAAGATACGTATCGTACTCAGCAATTGCTTTGTTAATCAGCTGCAAAGACTGCTTCTGAACAGAGTCATCTTGAGAAGAACTCTTAAGCGCCATTCCCCAACCTAAATACGTACGAGCCAAATCAAGATGTGCTGGCAGATTATCTGGGTTGGACTGAATGGCAGACTCTTTTTCTTCTGCCTGTTTCTGATAGACCTGGTTAATAGCCTCAGGAGAATTTTGCTGAGTCTGATGCTGCTTTTGCGAGTTAGAGAAAATGCTGGCAAGAGAAGGCAGCATCATAGAAATAGCAATAAAGAGCGAGAATACGCCAATAGCAATCTTCATGCCTGTAGAAGGACCTGGCTTTTTAGGAGCCTCATCGGGCTTGCGGTCCTTTGCCTTCTTTTTTGCGGTCTGGTTTGCCATAGCAACCAGCTCTTTTTCTGCCTTCTGTTCTGGTGTAAGTTCTGGCTTTGAAGTATTAGTTGGCATTCAACATCCAATCGCTTTTTCTAAACATAGTTAATCAAGATACGGCAGAATGGGCTTACTTTCAAAGTAAATACCAAAGTTACACAAGCTATCCCCAGACGCTCTGGCCACGATCAACTTTTGCAAGTCGAGCACTTACCTGTTTAACAGCAACAATAAAGACATCAAGCGCTGCATCAAGCTCTTCCAACGTTGGGTAACTTGGAGCAATTCTGATATTAGTATCAAAGGGATCCTTGCCACTTGGCCACGTAGCACCTGCAGGTGTCATGGTAACGCCCAGTTCATTGGCGCGAGAAACAATTGCGCGCGCAGACCCAACAGGACCGTCAAACGAGACAAAGTAGCCGCCCTTAGGACGAGACCAGGTTGCAACAGCTAAATCGCCCAGTCCTTCCTGCAGTTTGCGTTCCACCAGATCAAAACGTGGCCTAAGCAGTTCAGCATGCTTTTGCATATGAGCTTCAACGCCTTGAGCGTCTTTGAGGAAACGTACATGTGCCAGCTGAGAGATCTTCTCGGGAGAAACGCGAGCAACCTTGAACGCGCTCTGGATTTCTTTAATGTCCGCAGGGCTTGCGGCAACCCATGCCATGCCTGAGCTTGGGAAGGTTACCTTTGCCGTTGAGGCAAAAGCAATAACCAGGTTCTTTTGAGCATCGTCTGCAGCAACCTCTGCAAGTGCATCAAAGATATTGAGGAGCTGAGGAGCCTCAGATTCTGGTACAAAGGCGTGAATTGCGTAGGCGTTATCCCAGAAGATTCTAAAGTCAGGAGCCGCAGGTTTAAGGTTTGCAAACGCACGGACTACCTCATCTGAATAGGTAATGCCCGTTGGGTTTGCAAAACGTGGAACGCACCAAATTCCCTTAACAGAACTGTCGTTTTCAACAAGCTCCTTGACCACGTCCATATTTGGGCCGTCATCGGTCATAGGTACGGCAACGTTTTCAAGTCCGTAATGCTGTGTAATAGCAAAATGACGGTCATAACCGGGAGCGGGGCACAGAAACTTGAGTGTAGTGCTCTGGGCCTTTGCAGCCGCCATCTGCTCTGCCCAAGACGGCTGACCAGAAAGACCGTGGGTAACGGCATGAGAAATAATGTCATGCATAAGGTTAAGGCTTGAGGAGCCATTTACGATGACCTGATCAGCAGGTACACCTGTGAGCTCTGCAGCGAAGGCTCGCGCAGAAGGAAGACCCCAAGGGTCTCCATAGTTGTCTGCAAAAGAGCCGCTGTCAGTCAGGTCAGAAGTAGAGTTCAGCTCGTCAAGCATAGGCTTAGACAGCGCCGTCTGTGCAGGGCTTGGCTTTCCGCGAGCCATATCAAGCTTGAGGTTTTTCTCGCCAAGTGCACGAGCTTCTTGTCCAATAAGCTCAAGAGCCTGGTTAAGCTCAGCATCGCTCATCTTCTGATAAGCGTTTTGCTCAGAGGTTGATTTTGGCTGGAACAGCTCGCGAGAAACTAGCTCAAACATGACACTCCCCTTTTCGGTCTCTGCGTGATACAAAGTATAGGTGATTTAAAAATCAACGCGACAAGGAGAATCATGGCAAATTCTGCACAGCCTGGCATGCGCTCGGAGGCATATGGCGAGCTCCAGCACCTTGTTGATAATCTTTATAAACGCAAACCCTCGGGCACAGTCACTAAGGTTGACGTGCTGATTCAAGCTGAAGTAGATGATCTTGAAGAGGATTTACAAGAGGTTATTGAGTTGATTCCATCGGGCACATATGTCCGCGCTCGCCTCTGCGATCAGATTAACTCAATTGTTACAGCACACGGTTGGGGTTTTACCTACGGTACCGTTGAGTAACCATAGCTTATTGATTTTATATAAGTGATAAAATTGCATATATACGGGGTCTTTTTCTAACAAGTTGGAGGCTCGTCATGTATGACTCTTGGAAAGATTTTTTCATTAGTATCTTTAATAGAGGTATATTTTTTGATGCTTCTAATCCAACAGCTCATCTTATTAATAAGATAACCCATATTTGTTTGCTTCTTATGTGGCTATTTACCATTGTCTCGATGTGTCTCTCTCCTACAGGGCAAGATGCCTCAATAGGAGGAGTGAACATTCTACGCGCCAGTTTTTTAATAACTTTTGCGTATTATCTTGTGGGGCTCTGCATTTTAATAGTCAAGGATAGAAAGAGTCGTACGTCTCATTAAGTTTTTTTACTCGCTGTCTTTCCGCATGCTGTTCTTGCGATGCTTATAGAACTCTGCGAGGTGTACAAAAAGTAGACCCAAGATTGCAGAAGCAAACGAAGCGGCGAGAACAGCTACTTTAGCTGTAAGAATCTCCTCTGCGTCTGGGAATGCAAGATTAGAGATAAGAATTGACATGGTAAAGCCTAAGCCACCCATCAGACCAACGGCTGTAATCTGAATCCAATCAACTTTTGCAGGAAGTTTGCAGATTTTAACCTTTACCAATAGGAATGTCACAAGAATAATTCCCAATGGCTTTCCAAGAACGGCGCCAAAGAATACGCCGTGAGCAATGTTACTGCTAAGAAGCGCACCAAAATCAGCACCTACCAGCGTAATCTGCGCGTTTACAAAGGCAAAAATAGGCAGAACAACAAAGTTCACAAAAACAGAAATGTAGTGCTCAACACGCTGAAGTGGTGGAGTTACGTGATGCATGACCTGCTCGATTGAGTTAGCTCCATGCGTAAAGTCATGCTGACCTAAAACGTGATGTTCATCGTCGTAGTGATCATCAAGCTCACGAGCACGCCTAGAAAGCCAACTACCCAGCTTGCTCAGACGAACATCAGAGTGAGATGGCAAGAAGAAGGCAAGGAGAACACCTGCAAGAGTAGCGTGAATTCCTGAGTGATACATGCAAACCCAGAGCACCAAACCAACAAGCAAATACGGACCAGAAGAGTAAATCTTCAGGCGATTCATTCCCCACAAAATGACAAGTACTCCAAGAGAAGCTGCTAACCAGGCAATATCTGGCGTGTGACCATAGAAAAGCGCAATGACCACAATAGCCAGGATATCGTCGGCAATAGCAAGTGTTTGGAAAAAGACCTTTGTTTGCGGACTAATTCTGTTGCCCAACAGCGACATGACGCCCAGCGCAAACGCAATATCGGTTGCAATTGGCGTTGCCCATCCATGAGGGGCAGTGCTTGCGTTAAGCGCCAGATAAATAAGGGCAGGAACTGCAACGCCACCAACAGCCGCAAGCATAGGAAGCATTGCCTGTCTTGGCTTTCTGAGCTGGCCAACAGTTACTTCATACTTGAGCTCAATGCCCACCAGTAGGAAGAAGATTGCCATAAGGAAGTCATTCACAAAGGTTTCTAGAGCCATATGTGCATGAATCATTCCAAGCGAGAAACTCATTTGGACTTCAAGAATTTCTCGAACCACCTCATGAGCAGGTGAGTTGGCAACTACAAGTGCAATAAGAGCCGCAAGCACCATGACTGCTGCTGCAATAGTGCTGTTAGAGGTGATTTTCTTTAGAGAAGAGCGCTGACTAATTCTTCTTACAACTGCGGGCTCTCTATAAATACTAGACATTATCTACCGTTCTCTCTTTATCTAAATGGTATTAATCGTTAGCTATGCAAGTTTTTCTCGATGTATATACCTAGTGTACCGTCTACCTACCGTTGAGGGCAACTTGTCATATCTCAAGAAAACGGGGTATATCTCTATGTAAAATGTGGGTAATAGAAAGTCAACGTTTGGCTACTTGTAGCACGTATATATTTGGAGCGGATAATGGACACTAAGCGAATTGCCATCATCACAGACTCAGGAACTAATGTCCCACCTGATTTTGTTGCTGAACACAATATTCGTATCACCCCACTTCGCATTAACTATTCTGACGGCTCTTCCTACGAGTCTGGTATTACCATCACGCCAGCTGAGCTTGTTGCTCGCTTTGAAGAAGAGGTTCCAAAGACTTCGCTTCCTTCTCCTGAGGGCATTAAGGCTGCCTTTGATGATGCAAAAGCAGCGGGGTACGAGGGTGCTGTTTACGTTGCTATCTCCTCTGGACTCTCTGCTACCTGCGATACTGCTCGCATGATTGCAGAGTCCATTACAGACTTCCCTATTTATGTTGTTGATACCAAAAACATTGGTATTGCTTCCGGTCTTATTGTTATTGAGGCTCAACGTCTTATTGAGCTGGGCCTTTCTCTTGAGGAGATTGGCGCCAAACTTGACCAGGCTTCTCTGAACACACGCGTATACTTCTCCGTTCCAAGCCTTGAGTATCTACGTAAGGGTGGCCGCATTTCTGAGGCAATTTATCGCATTGGTTCCATGTTGAACATCAAACCTGTTCTTACCTGCGACGAGAACGGAAAGTACGTTATTGCCAAGAAGACTCGTGGTTGGCAGAAGTCTCTAGCAGGACAAATTGCTCTGGGATCAGCCTTTGCTCAGCAGTTTGACCACGTTCACGTGGGAATATGTTGCTCCGCGCCTAATATCATTTACTCCGAAATGGAAGCCATGATTAAAGAGGCAATCCCTAATGTCACCGACTTTAGGTATGTCGAGGCTGGCTCAGACCTTGTTGTCCATACGGGTCCAGGTCTTGTTGGCTATGCCGTATTTGGCTACTAAAAGTTAATCGCCTCATGCAACTTAGAACAGCCGTCCACTCAGGCGGCTGTTTTCTTGTAGAAAGTATGTACGGCGAGAAGATCTTCTCGCCCTACGCTTCTAGGGTTACAGCAATGGCTGATCCGTGAAGAAGCCTTGGTCGTCAAGAAGATTGGAGCCATCAGCAGCCTCAGTTGCCAGCTGATCGCAGCGCTCGTTAAGCGGATGACCTGCGTGGCCCTTGACCCACTTGAAACTTACCTCATGGTCTTTCATAGCAGCGAGGAGGCGCTTCCAAAGGTCTACGTTTTTGACAGGCTCTTTAGAAGCCGTCTTCCACCCTTTTCTAATCCATCCCGAGACCCATTTTTGATTAAACGCATCAACCACGTACTTGGAATCGGAATAGAGCTCTACCTGGCAGGGGCGCTTAAGCGCTTCAAGTGCAACAATGACACCAAGGAGCTCCATACGGTTATTCGTAGTAGTTTTATAACCCTGGCTGAACTCTTTTGTATGCTGCTGGCCGGAGGGATCGGTATATAGAAGCACGGCCCCATAGCCACCAGGACCAGGGTTTCCTCGAGACGCACCGTCTGTATAGACTGTGACGTGCATATATGAGGTTGCAGCCTCCATACCAAATCTCCTCTAGAACGCGCCTCTTACGTGTTTACTTTGCCTCAGCCCAATTGGAACCATAGCTGACATCAGCAATCAAAGGAACACGCAGAGTAACAACGTCTTCCATGGTCTCTTTTACCAACGCAGAGACTGTCTCAATCTCTGACTCTGGAACTTCCAAGTCAAGTTCGTCGTGAATCTGAAGAATCAGCTTTGACGCAAGACCCTCATCACGCAGGCGTTTCTCGACATTAATCATTGCAATTTTGATAATGTCTGCAGCACTTCCCTGCATAGGGTGATTCATAGCAGTACGCTCGCCAAAGGCAATGAGCTGGCGATTTGACTGATTGAACTCTCTAATGTGGCGCTTACGGCCGTACATGGTAACCGCATAACCACACTCGTGAGCAGTGCGAACGGAGTCATCCAGATAGGCGCGAACGCCAGGATATGCGTCAAAATAGCGGTCAATCATCTCTTGCGCTTCCTTGCGGGAAATCTTCAGAGACGTTGCCAGACCAAAGGCCTGCTGACCATAGACAATGCCAAAGTTAACTGCCTTAGCACGGCTACGAAGTGCTGGCGTGACCTCTTCAACAGGCACGCCAAAGACGCGTGCGGCAGTTGCGGCGTGGAAATCGGCACCAGAGTTAAATGCTGCTACCAGGTGCTCGTCAGCCGAGAGATGCGCAAGCAGGCGAAGCTCAATCTGGGAGTAGTCGCAGGCGAGAAACACACTGCCCTCGGGAACGGTAAAGGCAGTGCGAACACGATGTCCCAGCTCAGAGCGGGTAGGAATGTTCTGCAGGTTTGGATCAGAGCTGGAAAGCCTTCCTGTTGCAGCAACGGTCTGATTGAATGTGGTGTGGATGCGCTTATCGCCACGAATAAGTGCAGGAAGCGCATCGAGATAGGTTGATTTGATCTTGGCGCGCTCACGATATTCAAGGACGTCAGCAACGATCTGGTATTCCTGCGCCAACTCTCCCAGAACCTTTGCATTGGTGGAGTAAAAACCAGTGCGCGTCTTTTTGAGGCCATAGGTTGGAAGTTTAAGCACGTCAAACAAGATATGCGAAAGCTGGCTTGGAGAATCCAAGTTGAAATCTTCACCTGCGGTCTGATGAATACTTGCCACACGCTGCGCAATATCTTCCGCTAGTTGGGCAGACTGCTGAGCAAGCTCTTGAGGATCAACGTAGAGACCACGACGCTCCATTGCGGCAAGGACCGGTAGAAGCTGCATTTCAAGCGCAGCAAACAGCTCATATGAGCCATCGTCTTCAAGCTTTTTAGTCAGTACAGGAACAAGGGCTTTAGCAGCTACTGCCCTTAATGCTGCTGCAGGAATATCGTCTGTAGGCTCAGGAAGCTCAGAGCCAAAGTACAGCTCAACCAAGCCATTAATATCAAAACTTGAACGATCAGACTCAAGTAGATACGCGGCAACACCCGTATCAAAGAGACGGTCAGAATCAATGGTTTCAATATCCATCTTCTGTGGCTCGGACGAATCAACAGGGCTTACCTCGTGTAGCAGCGCCTTGACATCGTCTGCAGCAACACGGGCTTCTCGCAAAATACGTAAGAGCGCTGCGGTGGCGTTTTCTCCCTCAAATTTGAGGAGCGCCTTTTCTGTAGACACCCAAAGTGTGCGAGAAAGGCTAAAGAGCGCTCCAGCATCGGCCGCAGAATCCTCTGCAACGCCAATCCACTCCTGGTTCTCAATTGCAGCAGTAAGTGCAGCAGATGCATCTCCTGCCTGCAAAAACTCTGATGGAATAGGAAGT
>CALGXY010000049.1:0-11268 GCA_937935155.1 uncultured Atopobium sp.
TATTGCTACCGACTTTGTTCCTATATAAGGATAACCCGTACGAGTAGAAAGATTGGCGCCAGCAGCGCCTGTAGCTCCAGAGGTTCCTGTCGCTCCCGCAGCTCCAGAGCCTGCACCTGCTTCAACTGTTGTTGTTGAGCCAATTATCCCAACAACTCCAGAGGCTCCTGAGGCACCAGCTGCTCCAGCAGACGCACCAACTCAGAATCCTGAGGGACCTGCAGCTCAGTAAAGTAGAGCACATATAAAAGAGACGGCCATCATGCAGATTGTGTGATGGTCGTTTTTCTTTTTCAATCCCATGTTTTTAAAATTGCGCGAGTGACCATGCCTTGGAAAGATTCGCGTCAGATAGTTGCAAGACTAGAGGCAAATTACTGACAAATTGCCAATTTAAGCTTTATATGTGGACTGCATGTGAGAAAGTTTGTGGGTCAGTTTCGTATTTGAGCATTTATGTGGTATGATGCTTGGTCGAACTTTCCTGCTTCGGGTGCACCTTCACTTCCCGAAGCCATTAGCCCAGAGGAGGTGACAATATGAAGGCCTATGAACTGCTGTTTTTTGTTGACCCAGCTTCCACCGAGGAAGTCCGCGCTGGTGTAATGAAGCGTATTGACGTTGCTATCACCACTGACGGCGGAGTAGTCGACAGCGTCGAGGATTGGGGTAAGCGTAAGCTTGCTTTTGAGATCGACGATCTTACCGAGGGTGACTATACCCTCATCAATTTCCATGCAGATCCAACGCAGATTGCAGAGCTCGATCGAGTCCTGCGAATCAATGATGCTGTTAAGCGTCACATGATCGTGCGTCGAGTCGATAAGGACTAAGTCCTTGTAATGGAAAAGTGGAATTATTCCACGATGAGAGGTAGTGAGATTTATGAGTATTAACAGGGTTAACATTTCGGGCAACCTGACCCGTGACCCGGAGCTTCGCTCCACAGCAGGCGGTACCCAGATTCTATCCTTCGGCGTTGCGGTTAACGATCGTCGCAGGAACCAGCAGACCGGTGAGTGGGAAGATGTTCCCAATTTCGTTGACTGCGTAGTATTTGGACAGCGTGCTGAAGCACTTTCCCGCTTCCTCTCCAAGGGTTCGAAGGTTGCTATTGAAGGCAAACTTCGTTTCAGCTCCTGGGAGACGAAGGAAGGACAGCGTCGCAGCAAGCTTGAGGTTGTTGTTGATGAGGTCGAGTTCCTTTCTAGGAATCAGCAGGGTGGAGCCCCTATGTCACAGGGTACACCATCTTATGCAGCTCCAACTCCACAGGCACCCGCTCCCGTTCCGGCTCCGCCAGACGAGGAGTTCTACGATGCTGATATTCCGTTTTAAACGTCAGACAGCAACACAGACGTTACTGTCATCTGAAAGGTAAAAGACATGGCTCAGCAGAAACAAGATTTCCAGCGCCAGCCGCGTCGCAAGTATTGCCAGTTCTGCAAGGAGGAGACTGAGTTCATCGATTACAAAGATACTCAGCTTCTTCGTAAGTACATGACCGACCGTGGCAAGATTAAGCCTCGTCGCGTCACTGGCACCTGCACGCAGCACCAGCACGACATTGCACTTGCTATCAAGCGTGCACGCGAGATGGCACTTCTGCCCTACACTGTCCCTGTGGTTTCCAGCCGCGGTGGCCGTAGTCGCGGATAACCTATCTGTTCTTCAGGTAGAGTTGGTTAGCAATGGATAGACCGGATTCAAATATTCCTCAGGCACCTGAAGGGTATTCTCGCCCAGAGAGTAGCCCACAGAATTTTGCCGGTCCAAGCAACCAAAACGGAGGCAAGCCGCGTCCGTTTGAAGCTCCAACCTACAAGCAAGGCTTTGTTCTTTGCATTGTTGGTGGAGCAATTACCGGGCTCCTTTCTTTTATTGGAGCAGCTTTGGTTGCGTATGGCATGGTAATTGCTGTCTATTGCAAAAAAGGGCACGGATGGTTTGGTCCTGCTATTACTTCAGTACTTGTTACGGGTGTAGCAGCTTATTTGCTCTCGGGACCAACGGAGGCGGCAACTTCAGTTACCGCTTGTGCACTTGCTCTTGGAGTTGGCTACGCTTTTGCAACAGAGAAACTCACCGTTGGTGTTGGGTCTCTTCTTGTGGGAGCAACGGCTTTGGCACTTCTAGGATATGACGCGTTCTTTGCCGCAATGGCAGGAACAACTCTTCCCGAGCTTGCTCAGAACGTATTTAATCAATACGCCTCGCAGGTCTCAGGTGCTTCTCCAGAGATTCAAGAAGGTCTTTCAACAGCAAAGGCACTCTTTATGCTCTTTTGGCCAACCAGCTATACCGGCATGGCGCTTTTATATTTTGTAATTGCGCGTTTTGGAGCTCGAACAGTGTATAAAGCACTGACAAGAGACCCACAGAAATTGCCACAGTTCCAGCTGATGGACGTTCCATTTTGGATGTGTGTTCTTACCGTGGCCAACTTGTTTGTATATGCACTCTCAAGCACCATTTTGTCTGCACAAGACATACTTCAGCTTATTACGTTGAATGTGTTTATGGCTCTTAGAGTTGTGTTTGCTCTTCAGGGCCTTGCAGTGCTCACATGGTTTGTGCGCGAGAAGCACTTCTCGCCAGCACTTTCTCTGTCACTGTTTGTATTGGCAGGCATGCTAGAAGTTCAGTTAGGCGTTATGGCTCTCGTAGGACTTATTGACGCCTGGGCAAACTTCCGAAAGCTTAATCGCTCAGGAAGCCAGGATCCAGAGTCCACGATAAACAACAACTAGTCGATACCATCGACTCATCAAAGGAGTTTCCCATGAAAGTTATTCTCTTGGGCGAGCTTCGCGGTAAGGGCGGCGAAGGCGACATCGTAGAGGTCGCACAGGGTTATGCGGAGAACTTCCTGTTCCCCAACAAGATTGCCCAGCCTGCTACACCGGGTAACATCAAGCAGCTTGAGGAGCGTCGTCACAATATCGCTAAGCGCGAAGAGCAGCGTATTGCTGACGCAAATGCTACCAAGGCAGCTCTTGATGGCAAGCTCGTAACTGTTGACGCTCGCATCGGCGAGGAGGGCCAGCTCTTTGGCTCCGTCACCACCGCTCAGATTGCTGACGCAATCGAGGCACAGCTCAACGTCACCGTTGATCGTAAGCGCATTGCTCGTAGCGCTGCTATCAAGACCGCTGGTCGCCACAATGTCACCATTGAGCTTTACCGTGACATCACCGCTACCGTCGTTGTTCTTGTTGGCGAGGACGATGCTGCTCCTGCAGAGGAGGAGACCGAGGAGGTTGTCGCTGAGGCAACCGTCGAGGTTGAGGTTGAGTCCGCAGAGTAGTTTTATGCATGCATAAAACACAGTTCTCCTGCATTTTTTGGTGGTTTATACAATTTCTGCAGTTTTCTACAGATTTGTAAGCTTTTATAAAAAGCAAGGCCATCTTAAAAGAATGGAATGTTTGTTCGAACCACCCCTTTGTGAAACATAACAAAGGGGTGGTCTTTTTATGTGTAGACAGAACGGTATATTTTCTTATACTCTACCTGCGGTTATTCAAAATGTTATGTAAAACATATTCACTTAACCTGCGGAATTGTAATTTGATTTGTATAACCGCAGATAAGCAATTGTGTAGAAAATACTACGTGTCGAAAAAAGTCCAAAAAATGTTGAAAACGTTGAAAACTCAAGGAAATCCCGCTCAGGGTATGCGAGTTTTGGAAAATCGTGTTGAAGACTTAACTTTTCGAATTTTGCAAGCCAAAATGACTCTTTATTTTTTTGAAAAGTACACTACTATTCAGATTCATTCCCAAAAAACATGATTGGAAAAGACGATGGCACAAGACTCGTTTGAGATGAATCCTACGCAATTGACGGCCCTAGAGAACGCCTCTATGCCACAAGATTCTGATGCCGAGTTTTCCATTCTTTCTGCAATGATTCTTTCGGAAGAAATCAGAGGAGAGTGCCTCATTAGGCTTTCTTCCGAGGATTTCTATATTCCATCCAATCAAATTATCTTTGAGGCCATTAAGTCACTGTTTGACAATAACAAGCCAGTAGACGTCATTTCGCTTGCAGACCACCTTAAGAGTAACGGCAAGTTTGAGCGCGCTGGAGGAGCTGTCCGTTTAGCAGAGCTTGGAAACAACCCACTTGCTATGGTCGGTTGGGAAAACCATGCCAACATGCTGCACCGTGATACTACGCTCAGAAAGATGATTAGTGCTTCTGCAAAGATTTCTGCGCTTGCCTACAACGCTCCAGAAGATACAAAAGAAGTAGTTGACCAGGCAGAGAAGCTCATTTTTGATGTAACCAACAGAGATGTTCATCAGTCTGAGCAGGGCATTGAAGACATCATGACTGATCTCTTTGAAGAGCTTCAGCAAAATGCTGGCAAAGATGCGTCGGAGTTGGGTGTCCAAACAGGATTTGCAACCCTAGATAGCCTCTTCCAAGGTCTTCGTCCTGGTCAGATGGTTGTTATTGGTGCTCGCCCTGGTGTTGGTAAGACCTCTTTTGCTCTCAGCATGGCCTATAACGCCGCAGTTTCCGGTGCAACTGTTGCGCTCTTCTCGCTTGAGATGAGCAAGATTGAGATTGCTCAGAGGCTTTTGGCTTCTGAGTCAAAGGTTGATTTGCAGACCATCCGCTCTTCCAACATCAGAAATGAGCAGTGGCCTACCCTTCTGGAGGCAGCAGAGCGCATTTCTCGCCTTAAAATCATCGTTGACGATACTCCAGGCACAACAGTCACAGAAATTCGCGCAAAAGCCCGCAGAATGCTTAATAAGGCTGAGAAGGGCGTCATTATCATCGACTACCTTCAGCTGCTTTCTCCACCAGCCGAGAAGGGCCGTGCAGACAGTCGTGCAACTGAGGTTTCTGAGATGTCTCGTGGCATTAAGATCATGGCTAAAGACCTTAAAGCGCCTGTTATTGCACTTTCTCAGCTCAACCGTACGCTTGAAAACAGAAATGGCAAGCGCCCACAGCTTTCTGACCTGCGTGAGTCCGGCGCTATCGAGCAGGATGCAGATATTGTTTTGCTGCTTGACCGCTCACTGAGCGATGAAGAAGCCGCGCGTGAAGATCGTCCTGATAAAGATGTTACTAACATCATTGTTGCAAAGAACCGTGCAGGTGCTTTGCGGGATGTTCCTGTCATGTTTATGCCAACGTCTACTAAGTTTGTTGAGCTTTACCAGGGAAATAACTACTCAGAAAGCGAAGCCGCTCAGTACGCCGCAATGGCAAACCCCGCACACTAATCGTTTCTTATGTGTGACAAAACCTTCGCGCTTCTGTGCTTTTGCCAGCGGTATTAGATATACTTATGAAGCAACCCCTAAAGAGGTTGCAACCGTCATGTAATGGTCGTGTTTGTAGATAGCTGCGATAGGGGAGAACTTATGCCAGCTTCCGTACTTGTTGGTGCTCAGTGGGGAGACGAGGGTAAGGGTAAAGTTACCGACCTCATTTCCGGAGATTTTGACGTTGTTTGCCGTTACGCAGGTGGTGCAAATGCAGGCCACACGGTAATTGCTGGAGACACAAAGCTTGCACTTCACCAGGTTCCATCTGGCGTTATGTACGAGAACACCTATCCAGTTATTGGTAATGGCTGCATTGTTGACCCAGAGGTTCTTCTCGGCGAGATTGACATGCTGGAGAGCAAGGGTATTTCCTGCGATCTTCTTAAGATTTCCGGCAACGCTCACATTGTTATGCCTTATCACAAAGATCTTGATGGCGTGCACGAGAAAAAGCTGGGTAAGAACCTTATTGGTACCACCAAGCGCGGTGTCGGTCCAACATATATGGACAAGATGAATCGCACTGGACTGCGTATTCAGGACATGCTTGACGAGAAGATCTTCCGCAAGAAGCTTGAAGCTGCACTTGAGTACACCAATCCAATCTTGAGTCTTGTGTATGGTCTTCCAACCTATACCGTTGACCAGATTTGTGAGACTTACCTGCCTTATGCAGATCGCATTCGTCCTTACATTGTTGAGTCTTCTCTCTTCCTCAACGAAGAGCTTGAGGCTGGTAAGAACATTCTCTTTGAGGGTGCTCAGGCAACCATGCTTGATATTGACCACGGCACCTATCCCTTTGTTACCTCTTCTAGCTGCACCGCTGGTGGCGCAGTAACTGGTTCTGGCGTTGGTCCAACCAACATTGACCGCGTCCTGGGCATTGCAAAGGCATACCTCACACGCGTTGGCTCTGGTCCATTCCCAACAGAGCTCTTTGACGAGACGGGCGATCTTCTCGGCGAAGTTGGCCATGAGTATGGCGTTACTACCGGTCGTAAGCGCCGCTGCGGTTGGTATGACGCAGTAGTTGTTAACTACGCGGCTCGTATCAATGGCCTCACTGACCTGGCAATTACCAAGCTTGACGTTCTTGGCTGCCTGGATGAGATTAAGGTATGCGTTGCTTATGAGTGCGACGGCAAGATTTACAAGACCGTCCCAGAGCACCAGAGCGTCTTCTATCACGCAAAGCCTGTGTACGAGACTCTTCCTGGTTGGAAGTGCGACATCTCTAACGTTCGTAACTTCTACCAGCTACCTCGTGAGGCTAAGGACTACATTGACTTCCTGGAGCAACTTGCTGGTGTACGCGTTTCTATCATCACCGTTGGTCCAGATCGCGAGCAGACAATCGACCGCTACTGGAGGTAACCCGTGGCGTCTTCGGACTGCTCAACTTTTGCAATAGTTTGCGATAACCCCTGTGGGCTTGAAGCTTCCCAGCTTGAAGCCCTGGGGGTTTCTGTAATACCTGGAGCTCTAAGCTCAGACGCTGACCAGGTAGGCGAGTTCTATCGAAGCATTTTTGAGTCAGGAGCTCAAAAGATTCTCTCGCTCCATGTGTATGCAGATTTTTCTGACTCGCTTCTTACGGCAAAAAAGGCTTGTCAGAACAATCCTGATATTTCAAGCTCAATTTGCCTGGTAGATAGCGGAAATATGCCCACTGCTATGGGAATCATGCTTGAGCGCTTAAGTGTGGCAAGAAAGTCTGGAGCTTCATTTGAAGCTGCTTGCGCGTATGCACAAGAGCTTGCTGAGGTAGTTGCCACAATGTACATTGCAATGAACAAGGTTGTCTTACATAAAAGCAAGGACAAACGCCCCAGGCTTTCGTTGCGACTTCGACTTGAGCGTTTGCATAGGCGCATCTCAAACGATATGTATTTGTATCGTTTGGTTGGCGGAAAATGTACAGAGGTGGCTCGCTCATCAGATTTTACCGATCTAGCAGCAAGAATTTCTCGCCTTATGAGCGCTTGTTTTGTAAAGCGCGGCGAGCTCAAATACGTAGTGATTTCAAGTGGCGAGAAACGCATAGAAAAGCATCTCAAAAAGCCGCTTAAAACCAATGAATATGATGCAGAATGTATTGCAGAAAGACTTGCTTCTCCTGAGTTTAAAAAACATCTTGGAGAAGGCGCTGTTGGCGTTGCTTGTATCCCAAAGGCGTTGTATCAGAAGGCTGGAGTACTTATGAATGACACCGTTGATATTTTATTGCTCGGCGCAGGTGGTCGTGAGCACGCTCTCTTAACTAAGCTGCAAGAATCGCCTCGTGCAGGAAAAATTTACGTTGCTCCAGGTAATGGCGGCATGGCTGCCCAGGCAGAGATTGCTCCTATTGATCAAAATAACCCTGACGAGGTTGTTGCTTTTGCCAAGGAAAAAGGCATTAACCTGGTAGTTATTGGCCCTGAAGCACCTCTTGTTGTGGGTGTTGCAGACGCTGTTCGTCAGGCTGGTATTGCATGCTTTGGTCCTAACCAGAATGCAGCTCAGATGGAGGGTTCAAAGGCGTTTGCCAAGGGCGTTATGGAGCGAGCAAACGTTCCAACTGCTGCATGGAAGTCTTTCACAGACCAGGCGTCTTGTGAGGCGTATGTTCGCCACATCGGTGCACCTGTTGTTGTTAAGGCAGACGGTCTTGCTGCAGGTAAGGGTGTTATTGTTGCAACTGAGCTTGAGCAGGCCCTCGAAGGCGTCCGCGAGTGTTTCTCGGGTCACTTTGGCGATGCAGGAGCAACCGTTGTTGTCGAGGAGTTCCTTGAGGGACCAGAGTGCTCACTACTTGCGTTGACTGATGGAACGTACGTTGTTCCGTTGGCAACAGCCCAGGATCACAAGCGCGCTTATGACGATGATAAGGGACCTAACACCGGTGGCATGGGCGTCTATTCTCCTGTTCCTTTTGTGACTGATGAAGAACTTTCCCAGATGATTGCCATTGAGCAGCGCGTTGTTGACCAGCTCAAAAAAGAGGGTATCAACTATTCTGGCTGCCTTTATGGTGGATTTATGCTGACCAAAGATGGCCCTAAGGTTCTTGAATTTAATGCTCGCTTTGGCGATCCAGAAACTCAGGTTGTACTGCCTCGCCTCCAGGGCGATTTGGTTTCAATTTTGATGGCTTGCGATAACGGCACCCTCCGTCATCAGCAGGTTTCCTGGTCTGATACGGTAGCTGTTTCTGTTGTTCTGGCAAGTGCTGGATATCCTGGTTCTTACGAAAAGGGCAAGGAGATTACCGGTATTGAGGCTGCTCAGCAGCTTGAGGGCGTTTCTGTGTATCACGCCGGAACTGCTCAGACCGAGGACGGAAAGATTGTCACAGCAGGCGGCCGCGTGCTTAACGTCACTGCGCTTGCACCAACTTTTGAGGAAGCTCGCGCTCGTGCATATGAGGCTTGCGACCTTATCAACTTTGAAGGCAAGCAGCTCAGGCACGATATTGGACTTAAGGCTCTTCAAGGTCGTCCAGAAAAATAGTTAGGTTAGCGCTTATGGCAAATCAAAATGACGAGAAAACCAACGTACAGGATGGTGCTTGGACCAGCGATCAAAGCAGTTCTCAGTTTAGTGATGTGTTTGATGATATGCAGTCTGCTGAGCCAGAGATTCTTGATGCTGACATGCAGGTAACTCCAGAGGTGTTTGATTCCGCTCGCAATGATTTGCACTCGGCAGTTGATTCGCTTACCTACGACGGTGAGCGTGTTGCTGTGGGCGATGCTGCCTACCATCATTCTGGGGAGCCACAAAAGCGCAGCTTTGTTGCAGGTACAGAGGATGCGCGTGATGCCTCTCTAGAAGAGAAGCCACTTTCTGAAGATACCGTTTGGGTTGGTCGCATTTTTGACGTGAATCGTCTGCGTGTCTCTCTTCCTGATGGACGCACTGCTCTTCGTGATGTTGTGCGTCATCCCGGTGCTGTAGCTATTGTTGCATTGACTGATGAGGGTAGAATTTGCCTGGTTCGTCAGTACCGAACTGCGCTTGGTCGCGTAACAGTTGAGCTACCTGCAGGAAAACTTGATCCAGGCGAGGATCCTCTTGATTGCGCTCACCGTGAGTTGTTGGAAGAGACCGGAATGAAGGCGGGAAAGATGGCTTTTCTCACCACTACCGCCACTTCCGACGGATTTACCGACGAGCTTATTCACCTTTATATGGCAACTGAGTTGACCTTTGAGGGATCAGACCCAGATGCCGACGAATTTATTAACGTGGATCTTGTTCCACTATCTGAGCTGGTAGACGCTGTTCTCGATGGCAAAATCGAGGACGCAAAGACTATCATTGGAGCTCTTATCTGCGATTCAATTTCACACCGATTGCCTATGGAGTAATTACGCATGCTTGATCGTTCTTCTCGCCCTGTACCTGGCAGTTCTTTGAACCAGACCTCTCGTAGAAATGCTTTTGGTAACAACACCTCTGGCAAAAACGTTTCTGGCAAACACCGCAAATCGCTGTTTGCCAGTTTTCTTTCTTATTACGCCCCGCAAAAGCATCTGTTTATTCTGGACACTATCTGCGCCATCATTTTGGCTTGTATCGAGCTCGCGTTCCCCCAGATTTTGCGCTCGCTCACCAAGGGGCTATTTGTGCAGGGCAAAGATGCCATTCTCGGCAGCTTGATATTCATTGCTATTGGCCTTGTGGTTATGTACTTTGTCCACTTTCTGTGTCGCTACTTTGTCATTAGCTGGGGACACATCATGGGCGCGCGTATGGAAAGCAAGATGCGAGAAGATCTGTTTGACGCCTACGAGCGCATGAGTTTCTCGTATTACGACCGTCACAAGACGGGCGATCTGATGAGTCGCCTGGTATCCGACTTGTTTGACATTTCTGAGACGGCGCATCATGGCCCTGAGTACCTGATTATTGGTTTGCTTGAGATCGCCGGCTCTTTTGTCATTCTGGCTTTTATTAACGTGCCCCTTACGCTGGTGCTTGCTGGAATCGCTGCAATGTTGGTAGTGTTCAATTTCTTTGCCAACATGCACATGCGCGGCATTTTTAAAGAGAACCGCATGCGCATTTCCGACGTAAATACCCAGCTAGAAGACTCACTTTCTGGTATTCGCGTGGTTAAGGGCTTTGCGGCGGAAGATCACGAGCGTAAGAAATTCAGAGCAAGCAACTCAGCATACTTAGACTCCAAGGCTAATATGTATCAGGCTATGGGCAGGTACCAAGCGGCAATTTCAGGCATGATGGGTGTTTTGAACACTGTTGTGTTGGTTTTGGGCGGCTGGATGATTGCTCAGGGTCAGATGCAAGCCATTGACCTGGCTACGTACGCGCTCTACATCTCGCTGTTTACCACGCCAATCATGAACATTCTGAACTTTACCGAGACATTCCAGAAGGGCCTTGCTGGTTTTAAGCGATTCACAGAGATTCTAGAAACTCAGCCAGACATTCAAGACGCACCTGGTGCTCATGATATTCATATTACCGCCGGCGATATCATCTACCAGGATGTTCATTTTGCTTACAACAATGCTGAAGAAGTTATCGACGGCTTGAACCTTCATATTGAGAGTGGAAAAACCGTCGCGCTGGTTGGACCTTCTGGTGGAGGTAAGTCCACTACCTGCGCTTTATTGCCGCGATTCTACGATGTGACAAGTGGAAGCATCACCATTGATGGGCAGGATATTCGTTCCGTTACGCAGCACAGTTTGCGTTCGGCAATTGGCATGGTCCAGCAAGACGTGTACCTCTTTGATGGTACTATCGCGGAGAACATTGCATACGGCTGCCCTGAAGCTTCTGAAGAAGACATTGCGCTGGCAGCAAAGCGTGCAAACATCGCCGAGTTCATTGAATCGCTGCCAGATGGATATGACACGCAGGTAGGACAGCGTGGAACCAGACTTTCTGGTGGACAGAAGCAGCGTCTTTCAATTGCCAGAGCGGTTATAAAGAATCCTGATATCTATATTTTTGACGATTCTT
>CALGXY010000050.1:0-6123 GCA_937935155.1 uncultured Atopobium sp.
TTGCAGAAGAGGTACCAAACTCAAGAGCTCGGTTTTTCTCTTTAATACCAGGTCCCTGGTCTGAAAACCTAATGGTATTTCCGTTATCCATGATTGAAATTGTAGGCGCTACAAATCGAGCGTGAATGAAATTTTCCACAATCTCACGCATAACCATAAAAGGAATTTTTCCTCCCTGCTCGTGAGCAAGCTGGTTAACGGTAGCTGCAATTTCATCAAGATAAGATCGAACGTCTTTTGGTTCTACGAGAACAACACGAGGTGCTGCGGCTTTATCGTCATACACTGCAATACGTGCAGCATAACGGACGGTGAGAGAATTATCAGAACTAGCGTCTTTTTCATTCTGGTTTGTGTTTTCCTCAACAAAAGGAAAAAAATCTCTTGCCATGACACCCCCTTTTCAACAATTGTTAAACAAATGAAGAAAACTTTTCGTTTTCTTTCACGATGAATGAAAGTTTTCAACAAGTGTTAAACATCTGTAGATAACTTTATATCTTTGTGAAAGACGTACTGAATGATAGTAGCATTTAACAGATATATTTCAGCTTACAGAAATATTCCTTTCAACAAATTTCTTCACTTATCACAAGTGAAATTTTCAA
Organism: uncultured Atopobium sp.; assembly: GCA_937935155.1. Classification (GTDB taxonomy): domain Bacteria; phylum Actinomycetota; class Coriobacteriia; order Coriobacteriales; family Atopobiaceae; genus Lancefieldella. Next base: position 609 of record CALGXY010000050.1, read on the forward strand.
TTTGTGCGGTTTTCTCGCTAAGTTTTTGAATAAAAAAGAGAAAAAGTTGAGGTATTTGCGTAGAAAATTTGACAGGTACCCATAAACACGAGTACAATCTGTAGGCTTTTTAATCGATACTGTACCCGTTCGGGAGGAAATAGCTATGAAGCGTACCTACCAGCCAAATAAGCGCAAGCGCGCAACTACCCACGGTTTCCGTGCACGTATGGCAACTAAGAATGGTCGTGCCGTTCTCGCTCGTCGTCGCCTTAAGGGCCGTAAGCGCCTCACCGTCTAAGGAATGTTTCTGTGAAGACCATTAAATCTCGTTCAGAGTTTGAAAGGGTCTTCTCTGCGGGGAAGAGGGCTCAAAGTTCTGTTCTTCGTATACGAGTAGCACCATCCACTGAGGCACATCCTTCCGAGGTAGCCTTTGTAGCTCCAAAAAGACTAGGTAACGCCGTATTTAGAAACAGGTGTAAACGCGTTTTACGCGAAGCAGCTCGAAAGAGTGGTTTACCTGTTGAGGGATACGGCATTATTCTCTTTGCGACTAAAGATACACACAGCACTAATCCTGCTGATATAAGCGTTTCTTTGGATGCTTTGTTAAGAAAGACAGGGGTCAAATGAGCGAGAAAAGACAAGATTCTTTTCTCGCAAACTTGTTCCTAGGTGCTATTCGTTTCTATCAAAGAAACATCTCTCCCCTTTTTAAGCCGCACTGTATTTATCGGCCCACTTGCTCCGAATATGCAGTTCAGGCCATACAAAAGTATGGTGTTAAAAAGGGAAGTTGGCTTGCTCTTAAGCGTATTGCTCGCTGTCACCCTTTTCATAAGGGAGGATACGATCCCGTTCCGTAAAGGAACGCACCGGAGGAAATATGTGGGATTGGATTGTTAACTTTCTATACACAGTCTTATCGGGACTTCAATCATTCTCGGGAGACTGGGGTATGGCAGTTATCCTGCTTACCATCATTATCCGTATTATCCTGGTTCCAATGACCAACAAGCAGACGGCCTCTATGGCTCGTATGAGCGTTGTTCAGCCAAAGCTCAAAGAAATCCAGGAGCGCTATGCTGATGATCCAGTAAGACAGAACGAAGAAATGCGTAAGCTTTACGCAGAGATTAACTTCAACCCACTTGGTGGTTGTCTTCCTTTGCTTCTGCAGTCCCCTATCTTTATTGCACTCTTTACCGTTGCAAAGATGGTTCCAGTAGACTCTCGTTTCTACAACATTCTTCCTTCTATCGCACGAGCAACGTCTGACATTTTTGCTGTTGATGGCCTTGTTGCTGCTATCCCTTACATAATTTTTGTTCTTCTATTTGGTCTTACTACCTTCCTTTCCATGGCAGTAAACGCTCGTACAAGTTCCGGTGAGCAGCGTACTCAGCAATACATGATGGGTGGCATGATGACCCTCATGATGCTCTGGTTTGGTTGGACTGTGCCAGCAGCTGTTCTTCTCTATTACGTCACTTCTGGTATTTGGCAGCTTGCTCAGCAGCAGCTTATTACCAAGCGCATTATGGAAAAAGAGAAGCTTAAGGCTGAGGCTCAGATGGCTAATAAGCCAATCGAGGTAGATGTGGTTAGAAAAGAGAAGAAGCCACGCCCTCACAAAAAGGCTTAGTAGCTGGGCTTAAACAAAATAACTTTTGTTTACAGAATTTGTTGCAGTAGATTAATAGTTAAACTTTTTATATTGACTGGAGGACGACATGGAGGATGAGACTTTCGTTTCTGAGCCAAACGCTCTTAATGAGTCTCCTGTCGTTGATTCACAAGACGAGTTTGCTTCAATTCGAGAGCATTTTGAAGCTGGAATTCAACTTACCGATGCTGAGATGAATAAGATTGCTGATACCGCTGTCTTTTATCTAAGAGAACTTCTCTCCTTCTTTGGCGAGAATACCTGTGCTATTGATGAGTATGACGGAGAAGATGGAGAGCTGATTCTTGACGTAACCGGTGGAGATCTTGCAATTCTTATTGGTCGTCACGGTAATACGCTTGAGGCTCTTCAGATGGTTCTTTCTTCTTTGATGAGCGCTAAGCTTCACTTCCACTATCCAGTATCTGTTGATGTTGAAAGCTACAAGAGCCGCCGTCGCAATAAGCTTCAGGAGATGGCACTCTCTGCTGCTGCTCGTGCTAAGAAGACTGGTAAGGTCTCTCTTGCTCCAATGAGTGGCTATGAGCGTCGCATTATTCACATCGCACTGAGAGACAACCTTGAGGTTACTACACACTCTGAGGGCGATGATCCATATCGTCGTGTTGTAGTTACTGCTATCAATAGCTAAGAACTTCTAACAAGCTTTAGCAATTTGATGAGGAAGGTTTACGCCTTCCTCTTTTTTTGTGACAATTCTTCTTGTAACAAGAAGTTTTGTCACAGGAGAAGCAATGTCTGAATCAGAGAAGTCGTTATACGATTCAAAAGAGAATGTACTTAAGGAACTTCTCCTTACCTATGGAATCGAATCGACTGAGAACCAAAGAAGACAACTCCTTAAGCATATTGAATTGTTGATCGAGATTAATAAAAACCTCAATCTCACAAGAATCACTTCAATTGACGATGCATTGGTTCTTCATATACTTGATTCTTTATTACCACTCAAAGTGTGTAATGAGTTTACATCTGGAGCTCAAAACTATATTGATATTGGTACCGGTGGAGGCTTCCCTGGACTGCCTCTTGCAATCATGAGCGATAACAAAACATTGCTTGTTGATTCAATTGGAAAAAAGATCAATGCGGTACAGTCAATGATTGACCAGATTGGTCTTGGCGAGAGAGTCAGAGCTGAAAAGCTTCGTGCTGAAGAAATTCCAAACGACTATAAGCAGAAGTTTGATTTTGTTACTTTCAGAGCAGTTGCAAAGACAAATATTCTTTTGGAGTACGCAGAGCCTTTCTTAGCCCCCCAAGGCATTCTTATAGTAATGAAGGCCAATGTTGATGAGATAGAGCTTCAGGACGCCTCTCAGGCAGCCAAAATTTTTGGATACGAAAATGTTTCACGTGAAACATTTGAGTTACCAAACAATCTTGGCCATCGAGAAATTCTTTTATACAAAAAAGCTGCAAAGAGCAAAATTAAATTACCAAGAAAAACTGGAATGGCTAAATCAAATCCGTTTGTTGCAAGAAGAGGGTAATTGTGGAATGTTTCACGTGAAACATTCTGTATTATTAAATAAACTTGGTCAAACGGAGGATAAATGAGCTACAAAGACCTTTCGAGGGGATTTCAAGATAGAGATCCTAAAGTACTTGCTGTAATTAATCAAAAAGGCGGAGTTGGAAAATCAACTACCGTAATAAATCTTGCAGCAGCACTTGGAGAAACAAAAAAGAAGGTTCTAATTATCGATTTTGACCCACAAGGTAATGCAACAAGTGGATTTGGAATTGATAAAGAGGAACTTGAAGCTGATATCTATGATGTAATCCTCAACGAAACATCACTTGAAGACGTATTACAACAAACAGTTCAAAAGTACGTGACTATTGCTCCTGCTACCATTCAACTTGCTGGTGCAGAAATTGAACTCGTTTCCGTGAAATCAAGAGAAAACATATTAAAGCAGGCAATCGACCAGGTTAAAGAGTATTTTGACTATATTTTGATTGATTGCCCACCATCATTAGGACTTCTAACAATTAACGCCTTAGTTGCCGCAAATAGCATACTTATCCCAATTCAGTGCGAGTATTATGCATTAGAAGGCGTTACTAAGATTGTTGAATCAATGAAGATGGTGCAAAAACAGCTTAATCCAGATCTTGAAATCTTTGGTGTAGTAATGACCATGTTTGATAGCAGAACTTCCCTATCTAAGCAGGTAGTTAATGAAGTTTCTAACTACTTTGGTAACAAGGTATTCAAGACACTTATTCCAAGAAACGTCAAAATTGCAGAGGCACCAAGTCATGGTTTGCCAGTAACCATGTATGCCCGTATAAGTATGGGCGCACTTGCATATAACAAACTTGCAAAGGAAGTGAACCGTCGTGGTTAAAAAATCAGGACTTGGTAAAGGCCTTAATTCGCTCTTTAGCGAGGTAGATGCAGAGGTTGGCAATAAAAAAGAAACCACCACGCTGCCCTTGAAGAAAATTAAGCCAAATAAAGACCAGCCACGCAAGCGTTTTGACGAAGCTGAGCTCTCCGAACTCAGTGATTCTATTAAGCAAAACGGTATTCTTCAGCCACTTCTTGTTCGCGAGAAGGGCGACCACTACGAAATTGTTGCTGGTGAGAGACGTTTTCAGGCTGCAAAACTTGCAAAATTAGAGGAAGTGCCTGTTGTAATCAAAGCGATCTCAGATGAGGAAGTATTCAAGCTAGCTCTGATTGAGAATCTGCAGAGATCTGACTTAAGTCCAATCGAAGAAGCACAAGGTTATAAGCAGCTCATTAAACAGGAGAACTTAACCCAAGACGATTTGGCCAAGGTTCTCTCAAAATCAAGATCTGCAATCACAAATACCCTACGCCTTCTTGACCTTCCAACAGAGGTACAGACTTTGATGGTAGAAGGACGTATTAGTGCCGGACACGCTCGTGCAATTCTTTCCGTTAGTGGTAAAGAAGGAAGAATCAAACTTGCCCAGAAAGTAATTGAAGAGAACTTGTCTGTCCGCCAGACAGAAAACCTTGCTCCACTATTTTCTGTCACTAATGTAGAGAAACCAAAAAGGCAACCAACTCCACAGGCATATAAGCGTGCGGCAAGGCAATTAAGAATTGCTTTGGATACTCCAGTCAAAGTGCGAAATGTTCGTGGCAAGAATAAAATTGAAATCGAATTCAATGATGAGGATGAGCTTGCTGCTTTAGTTGAAAAACTATCAAACGGTAAAGAAGCATAATGAAGATAAAGTTTGCAATTATATCTACAGTTTCACTGCTCGGAATAGCTTTTCTCGCAAAGCACACCTTGTTGACTAAAGAAGCGCAAAGAAGTTTTCTTCACGCAATGAGAAGGTCGAGAAGGGCGCTTGATGCAATTCTCGACGATTATTCAGGTGGTGTTGATAGAAAAACTTCAAAAAACATTCTCTCTCATCAAGCGAGAGTAGAAAAAGAATGGCTAAAAGCAATTCAATAGAACAAATGTTCTATAAATGAACTAAAGAAAAAGGGACTCGAGAGAGTCCCTTTTTTACAGGTATTGTATAGGAAATGCTGCCCTTAACGTGTATTTCTCTTTTGGAAGAGTTGTCCACAAGCCGCATCAATGTCAGATCCACGAGAAAGACGGATGGTTGCTTCAACGCCAACAGAGTTGAGGCTGTTTACAAACTCCTGTGCGCGGGCAGGGGATGTTGGGTGGAATTTAGAACCCTCAATCTCGTTAAGCTGAATGATGTTAACGTGGCAAAGTGTTCCTCGACAGAAGTCTCTCAAAGCTCCAAGCTCATTGTCGGAATCGTTAACGCCTTTGATCAGCGCATATTCATACGTTGGACGACGACCGGTCTTATCGACATACTCACCCATAATGT
>CALGXY010000051.1:0-9811 GCA_937935155.1 uncultured Atopobium sp.
CGTATTGTTCCCATGCGCCTGCAGCGCTTTTTGGCTCGCGCGGGAGCGGCTAGTCGCCGTGGCTCCGAGCGCCTGATGACCTCTGGTCGCGTCACGGTAAACGGCCAGGTAGTCACCGAGCTTGGTAGTAAGGTTGATCCGCTGGTAGATGTTGTTGCAGTTGACGGCATTGTCTGCTCAATTGCCGAGAAACCCGTCTACTTGATGCTCAACAAACCTGCAGGGTATCTGACTACTATGAAAGATCCTCAGGGTAGACCAACCATTGTGGACATGGTTCCCACTGACAGATATCCGGGACTTTTCCCTGTTGGACGTCTTGATATGGATACCACGGGTCTTTTGTTCTTTACTACTGATGGTCAGATGGCACAAGAGCTTTTGCATCCCTCAAAGCATGTATGGAAGCACTATGTTGCTCATGTAGTAGGTACACCTACAGAAGAGCAGCTAAATCGCCTGCGCGAAGGTATTGAGCTTGAAGACGGCCCTGCAGCTCCTGCTGAGGTTGAGATTGTTTCCAACGATGCCAAGATGAAGGCACTTCTCGCCCCACAGGGTTTAGGAAAAACCGGTGGAGGAGAGCCAAACTCCCTGGTCAGCGTAACTATTAGAGAAGGCAGAAAGCACCAGGTCAAAAAGATGCTTCTGGCTATTCATCATAGAGTTCTCGCACTCCACAGAGACACGTTTGGGCCGCTCCATCTTACAGGCGTTAAAGAAGGTAAGTGGAGACTTCTTACAGAAGAGGAAGTTGCCGCTCTGGAGCGCACTATTGGTAGAGAGCCTGGTGCTTCTCCCATCATGCCTTTACATGCCATCAAGTAATTACTAGTCGCACGATTTCTAAACGCACGTCAAACAGCTCAAACACGCCCAGAGAGGAGACATAATGCAGCCATTTGAAGTTCCAGCTCAGGTTCATCGCATTTTGTTTATGCGCCACCCAGAGAGTGTGGCTAATACACAGCGCTTTTTCAGCGGCAGAAGAGACGTTGAACTTACCGAGCATGGCGTTGAACAGCGAGAGCACGCTGTTCGTGCGCTTGTTGCATTTCATCCAGATAGAATTTGGACCTCTCCTTTATCTCGCTGCAAAGACATGGCCCAGATGGCTGCCACCGAGCTTGGTATTCCTTGTGAGGTAAAAGATGACCTTGCAGAGATGGATTTTGGCATTTTGGAGAGCAAGCGTTTTGCTGATGCAGAAGAGATTTTAAAGCCTTATGGCCTTACGTTTCCTTGGGCCTCAGACAAAAACGGCCACTCCATACCTGCTCCAGAAGCAGAGTCATACGAGCAGGTAAGAAGCAGATGTCGCACTATTCTTAACGAGCTTTCCAGTCTTTCTGGACGTACCGTTTGTATTTCTCATGGTGGTTATCTGCGCTCTATGATGGCAGAGATTTTTGGCATCCCAGGTAGTTCAAGCTGGAATGTACATCTTGCAAATGTCTCTTCAATCTTCTTTACTAGTACAGGCAGTTCTGATTTTAAGCTTGGTGGATTTAACCTTGATCCAGAAGAGGTTATTCGTCGTTCCACTGAGCCAAGTTTTTACGATTTTCGTGACATTTGGGGTGTCACCAAGGGGGATAAGTAATGATTGTTGCTATTGACGGCCCAGCAGGCTCCGGAAAGTCTACGGTTGCTCGCGCACTTTCTGATCGCCTGGATCTGATTTTCCTTGATACGGGCGCAATGTATCGCTCGGTAACCGTAGAATGCCTGCGTCAGGGCATTGATATGACTGATACCGAGAAAATCATTCAGGTTGCACGCAGCATTAGCATCTCGTTTGGTAACTCCGCAAACGGCCAGACCGTCTACGCAAACGGCTCAAACGTTACGACAGAGATTCGTACTCCCGAGGTAGACAGAAACGTTAGTGCTGTTGCAGCCATCCCTGAGGTCCGTGAGGCTATGGTCACGCTTCAGCGTCGCGCGGGCGAGAATGGCGATGTAGTCGCAGAAGGTCGTGACATTGGCACCGTGGTATTCCCTGAGGCAGATGTAAAGGTTTTCTTGACCGCAGACCCTGCTGCTCGTGCTCACCGCCGCGCTGTTCAGCGCCAGGGTGGAGATGCAGCCACCGGACACGATGCCAAGGTAGACGCCAAGAGTGAGGAGAAGATCCTCGAAGACATCAAGGCTCGCGATAAGGCTGATTCTGAGCGTAAGGCAGCGCCACTTCGTGCAGCAGAAGACGCTCATCACATTGACTCTTCTGCGCTTTCTGTTGAAGAGGTTATCGCAGCTATTATTGCCCTGCATCCAGGTCTTGGTAAAAGAGATGCCCGTAACCATAGGTCTTCTCACCAGGGAAATGAATCAGAGAGCAGCTCTTCTGATGACGGGAAGTCTCACACGGAAGAGCCTAAGCGCTCCGAGAAAAAGTCTTCTATAGCAGCGGCATCTAAGCGATTGCGTCCTTTTGGCGGAAACTCGTTTGACGATTATTACGATACCGCGCTTGCTGATTTTCCAGCTCCAGCCAAGTTCTTTAAGTGGCTGGCAGTCAGTGTACTTGGACTGATTACAAAAATCTGGTTTAGATGGCGCTGGGACAATGACCAGCTCTTTGTTGGCGATAAGACCCCTCGCGTTCTTATCATGAACCATCCAACGTTTTTGGACCCTATTGTTACTGTTGTTCACCTCCTTGTTCATGGTATCCCCGTGAGAACCATCTACAAGAGTGAGTTCAACAAATTCAAACCGCTTCAGTGGGCGCTTTCTAGACTTGGCGGTATCCCAGTAGATCGCGGAACTGCTGATATGAAGGCAATTCGTCGCGCAACTACGGCTCTTTCTAGAGGAGAAATGCTTCTCATTTACCCTGAGGGTACAAGAGTCAGAAGCAATACAGAGCGTGGAGAAACTCACGGCGGTTTTGCTCTTATCGCCCAGCTTGCCAAGGTAGATGTCCAGCCGCTGGCCATTGTTGGCGCGCTTGATATTAAGAAAAAAGGTTCTCCTCTGGTTAAGCCTGTAAAGGTGTATCTTCGCGCAGGTCAGAAGCTTTCTTTTAATGATCTGACTTCTAAGAAGCGTAAAGATCAGGCAAAAGAGATGGAAGAAATGGCCATGGAGCGGGTATACGAACTAAGAGATGCAATGCTCAAAGAGCATCCCGGAAGGAATTAGTTCGTGCCTACTATCAAAATTGCCGATGAAGCAGGTGCTTGTTACGGCGTAGAAAGAGCGCTTCAGATGGTCCAGCAGGCCGTCAAAGATGCTCATGCGCCCGTGCGCACGCTTGGTCCGCTTATCCATAATCCTCGCGTTGTTACGTCTCTTAAAGACCAGGGCGTAGAGGTAGTTGATTCCGCTTCTGAAGCCGCAGGAAGTGCGCTCTTGTTGCGCACACATGGTGTAACTCCTCAAGAGGAGCAGATTGCCAAGGACGGCTGTGTTGACGTACTTGACGCAACCTGTCCGTTTGTAAAGAAGGCTCACGGAGCTGCAGAACTTCTCGCCAAACAGGGCTATGCCGTGTATGTGGTAGGAGAGTCTGGACATCCTGAGGTAGAAGCTACGCTGGCTCACGTGCCAGGTTCTTTGGCTATTGACACCGTGGAAGAAGTTGCCGCTCAGGCGGACGCTATGAGAGCTGCAAAGAAGGTTGGCCTGGTAGTACAGACCACCATGAGCGCCGCTAAGCTCTCTGAAGTAGTTAACGCGGTGCTTCCGCTTGTTGACGAGCTTCGCGTCATGAATACTATCTGCGAGGCTACTGCGGGTCATCAGGACTCGTGCATGAGGCTTGCAAAAGAGTCTGACGTCATGATTATTATTGGCGGCAGGATCTCTGCAAATACTACTCGCTTAGCAGAGATTTCTAAGCTCTATTGCCCCGCAACCTATCACATTGAAGGCGCAGATGAGCTGCAGCCTTCTTGGTTTGAGGGAGCAGAGCATATTGGTATTACCGCAGGAGCTTCTACACCAGAAGCTCACATCAACGCAGTTAAATCAGCCATCGAGGAAATCGTAGGCGCTTAATATGGAACAGCGCGCAGACTACGGAAATACAAAATCTGGTGGACTTGGTGCGCTTATTGAGTCCGTTGAAGAGGGTAGTCCTGCGTGGAAGGCTGGCCTTGAGCCCGGCATGATTATCGAGAAGGTCAATGGCGTAGTGCCAAAAGACCTGATTGATTGGCGTTGGGAGGCCGACGGCTCTCTCTGTGAGCTTGAAGTTTCTGTTCCTGGTGATGACGCACTTTATGAGTGCGTGCTTGAACGTGAGTCCGGAGAAGACTGGGGCGTTGACTTTGTTGATGTGCTCTTTGATGGCATCAAGACCTGCGTAAACGCGTGTCAGTTCTGCTTTATGGCTATGTTGCCAGAAGATATGCGCCCTTCACTTTCTATTAGAGATGACGATTATCGCCTGAGTTTCTTGCAGGGCAATTTTGTCACGCTCACTAACCTCACAGACGAAGATGTTGATCGCATCATTTCTCATAAGCTTGAGCCTATGAACGTCTCGCTTCATGCAATCTCACCTGACGTGCGCCGCAATCTGATTGGTGCTCGCGCTGCTAGGGGCATTGAAGTTCTTCAGAAACTCATGGATGCTGGCATTGAGATCCACGGTCAGATTGTTTTGTGCCCTAACATCAATGACGGAGAAGAGCTTGATAAAACGCTTGATTGGGTAGAGGCACACCAGCAGATTACCTCTCTGGCCATTGTTCCGCTTGGCTATACCAAAGACTCTAAACGCTTTACGCATTCGTATTCTGATGATGTGGAGCTGTCCCGCTCTGTAGTCAAAATTGTTGAGCCCTACCAGGAGCGTGCACGTGCCTCTTTGGGCATTACGCGCTTCCAGCTCTCTGATGAGTTCTACGTAGATGCTCAGCTTCCTATTCCGCCTGCGTATACGTATGACGGGTATCCACAGTTCTATGACGGTATTGGTATGCTCAGAAGCTTTCTTGATGAAGCTGAAGAGGTATGTAGCACTATGCGTGCAGGCCTTGATGAGGCAGATACCTATCTTTCTGCTCGCTCTCGCAAGATTTTGCTGATTGTAGGCGAGGCTGCTCAGCAAACCATCCAGACCTTCTGCGACAACTGGTCTACCAACGGCAACGTTTCTACCTTTGCCGTGCGCAATGATTTCTTTGGTGGAGACGTTAATGTCACAGGACTTATCTGCGCCGTTGATCTTCTCGCCCAGGTACCTGAAGACCTTACAAACATTTTAGTAGTGCTTCCTGAGGTCATGTTTAACTTTGATAAGGTCACCCTTGATGGCATGTCACTGGCAGATTTAACTGCGCAGCTAGAGGCGCGCGGCGCCAAAGTCATCATGTCAATTCCTGGTCCCACAAACATTGCCAAGTTGTGCATTAAAGCGCTCAAAGAGTGGGATTAGCCACGTATTGCTGGTATTATTAAACCAACTGAATGAAAGGTGAGACATGGCTAAGCCCATTGTTGCTATTGTTGGACGCCCAAATGTTGGTAAGTCTACGCTGGTAAATAGAATTGCCGAGAAACGCGATGCAATCGTGCACGAATCTAGGGGAGTAACCCGAGACCGTTCATACCACGATGCTGACTGGAATGGTCGTGAGTTTAAGCTCATTGACACCGGCGGTATTGAATCTGTCAAATCCCAGGATCGCTTTGCTCCACACATTCGTGAGCAGGCGCTTCTTGCGTGTGAAGAAGCAGACGTTATTGTCTTTGTGGTAGATGGCTCTACCGGCGTTACCGATGAAGACGAAGAGGTTGCACGCATTGTCCGCAAGAGCGCCAAGCCCGTGTTCTTGGTTGTCAACAAGAAAGATAACCCTGCAACAGAGCAGGATGGTCTTTGGGACTTCTACGCACTTGGTTGCGGCGAGCCTCTGCCTCTGTCTGCCTCTCATGGTCACGGTACTGGTGACTTGTTGGATGACATTGTTAACGCATTTCCAGAGGTAGACGAAGAGCCAGAAGATGATGGCATTCTTAACCTTGCCATCATCGGCCGACCAAATGTAGGCAAGTCCTCACTTGCAAACCGCCTGGCTAACAAGAAACGCTCTATTGTTTCTGATGTTGCTGGTACTACGCGTGACGCTATTGACACCATGATTGAATGGAAGGGAACTCCCATTCGTCTTGTTGATACCGCCGGTATTCGCAAAAAGAGCCAGGTACACGAGGACGTTGAGTACTACAGTCTGGTCAGAGGCCTGCAGGCAATGGACCGCGCAGACGTCTGTCTTCTTGTTGTTGACGCCTCTGTTGGCGTAACCGAGCAGGACCAGAAACTTGCAAACATGGCCGTAGAGCGTGGATGCGCGCTGGTGCTCCTGCTTAACAAGTGGGATCTTATTGATTCTGAGGCAAAGCGCGATGAGGTAGCAGTCTCTGTAGCAAAGCGCCTAGCCTTTGCACCTTGGATTGCTTCCATCAACGTTTCTGCACTTACTGGCCGCGCTATTGATAAGGTACTTGCTGCTGCTCTTTCGGCTGCAGAATCCCGCGCACTTCAGCTTAAGACTTCCGAGCTCAACGAGCTTCTCGCCCAGATTAGAGAGGGTGGACATACGGTGTCTGACCGAGGCCGTCGCCTTAAGATTCAGTATGCTACTCAGACGGGCTCTAAGCCTCCTGTTATCTCGTTCTGGTGCAATGCTCCAGACCTTGTTGATGACAACTACGAGCGCTTTATTGAGAATAGACTTCGCGAGAAGTTCTCTCTGGTTGGCACACCTATTCGTTTGAAGTTCCGTAAGAAGGTTGAGTCTAACTAATGTCTGGAATTGTTGTTGCTCTGATTTTTGGACTAATTGCATTTGGCCTTGGTGGCATTCCATTTGGCCTGATTATTGCAAGCGTTCTGGCTCATGAAGACATCCGTAAGCTTGGATCAGGAAACATTGGCACCACCAATGTTGCAAGAAATGCTGGTAAAGCTGCAGGTATTCTTACGCTTCTTTGCGATGCAGGTAAGGGCATTGTCAGCGTCATGCTGGTTCGTTGGTTCTTGGGAGCCCAGGGATTTACTCCTCTGGTCTCGGGAAATGATCACGCAGAGGCTGAGCTCATCATTTCTTTTGTGTATGCCTGCTGCGTTCTTGGTCATATTTTCTCGCCTTGGCTTCATTTCCATGGCGGTAAGGGAATTGCTGTTGGATTTGGCGGTGGCCTTGCAGTAAATCCACTTGCTGCTCTTGTAGCTCTTGCGGTGTTTATTACGCTTGCCGTACCAACTAAGTACGTATCGCTTGGCTCCATTGGCGCGGCTGTTGCCATTCCACTATTCTGCCTGCTATTTGGCATGGATCTTGTGGCAACCATTCCTGTATTTGTTGTAGCAGCGGCAGTTATTTGGGCTCATCGCGAGAATATCAATCGTCTTAATGCTGGTAGTGAGTCTAAATTCTCTTTCGGCGAAAAGAAAAAGGACAACTAATCATGAAAAAAGTTGCTGTTATTGGTTCGGGATCATGGGGTACCGCACTTTCAACACTACTTGCTTCAACTTCTGATGAGGTAATCATCTGGTCCAGGGAGGCCGATGTTACCGAGTCCATCAATAAAGAGCACGTTAACTGCAGACATCTTTCTGATTCGGAACTTCCACACAATATTGTGTCTACCACTAGTGAGGCTGAGGCTCTCCAACATCTTCAGAAATATTAATCAAAAGTGGCAAAATAGAGAAATATCTGGAGATGTAGACCATTTCATCATTTGAAAGACTTCTTACTACCTTATCTAGTCCTTGATAGTCTAAATTTGATGATAGCTTCTTCAACTGCATAATCTTGTCAAAAGTCTCAGCGGGAAGCATATTTTTCGTGATATCTTCAAGTAAATCTGTCAAGATTTGAACTTCTTCTTGGACTACAGTTTTGTTTCTGTTATTTTCTAGTTTTTGAAGAGACATATTCTTCTCCTTGTCACATTTTCTTAGAGCTGTGCTTCATATTCGCGGTAGAGTTTTGCACGTTTTTCACTAGCATCGATATTTAACACAAAGGCGATAGCTACTGATAGAACCAGGAGACTATTCCCCCCTTGTGAAAGGAATGGGAAGGTTACACCTGTTGAAGGGATCAATCCTGAAATCCCTCCGATATTAACGAATACCTGAATTAAAATCATTCCACCAATACCGATTGCTACCATAGAGTTGAACGGATCTTTTGCTCGTACCCCCACTAAAATAATACGAAGAATTAGGAAGAATAATAGAGCTAAAATAAGACTGGCACCGACAAATCCAAACTCTTCAATGACAATAGAGAAAACGAAGTCCGTGTGTGCCTCAGGTAGATAGCCTCGTTTTTCGATAGAGTTTCCTAATCCTAGCCCAAACCATCCTCCATTTACCATAGCATAGTATGAATTTGCCAACTGGTGTCCTGCACCAGCGACATCATCAAATGGATTAAAGAAAGCACTGAATCGTTTAGCTACGTATCCAAATACTGGAATCTTAGAAAACTTATCAACACCGACAAGCTTAATGGTTGTTAGAGAAACAAAGGATAAACTGGTCAATACTCCAAGAATAGTTGCAAACCATCGGTGAGCTATCCCACTAATTGAGTACATCAACAATGCTACCAAAAAGAGAATTGTAGCATTTCCAAGGTCAGGGAAAATAGCCAAACTACCAATCATGACTAAAAGTACAAATCGCCAATCGTTAAACGCTCTAGGAAACCATTGGTTTTGAGTTAAAACTTGGAAATCATAAACGGCAATTTCTTCTTGTTGTTTTGAAAAACGTTGAGCCAAGTACCAAATGATGATAATTTTCAAGTATTCCGCAGGCTGGACAGTAATAGGTCCTACTTTGATCCAACCGTATGCACCATTGATGGGAATCCCAATCAAACGAGCTAAAGCTAGTAACACTAACTCAGCAAACATAACGATAAATAACAAACGTTCGTTTCGAAGAAAACCAAGTTTCAGCTTATAGATTACTGCAATAAGCAACAAACTAACAATCCAAAACAAGCCCTGATTTCGAACTAATTGAAAGGCGCTCTTACCCTCCTGAATCAAGGATGCACTCGTTGTCGAATATACCACTATCAATCCCAGAACGGATAAGAGAATATAGGGCACTAAAATAGAGTAATTCAACAGGTGCCTTTTACTAATTTTCATATTTCACCATCTACTAAATTTTTAATTTTCTATTAATTCTAGTTTTACATGCTATTATACCACTTTTTAGACTAGAAAAAAACTCTTATCCGTTAAAGCCTAGAATTTAAGCTTTTAGAATTCACAAACATTTATTTATATTTTGGGCTATTAGCTAAGAAAACTTCAAAAAAACTCTACCTTTCAAGAGTAGAAAGATAGAGTTTTCATCTTTAGTTTGAAGATGTTGTTGTCGTTTCAGCTGCGGTTGTTGTCGTTTCAGTTGCTGCTGATGTAGTTGTCGTTTGAGTTGTTGTATCACTTTGAATGTACTGAGTAAAGATATTTTGGAAGGCTTGATCTTTAACCTTGATATTTGCCGCCTGCAACTCTTTACTAATTACACCTTGAACAAAAGTAGCATCATTTTGTTTTTGAGTCAGGATAACTGTCTTCAATTTTTCTTTATAATCTTCCCAGTTAGAAGATTTTTCTGTTTTCTTGATCAATTTCACAATATAGAAACTGTTTGAATAAGCTTGTGTACCTGGAGCTGTGATCACATCTGAGATTCCATCAACATTAAGGGCAAAGGCTGCTTTTTTAACAACGTCTGGCAATTCTGTTGATGCAGAGTCGAAGGTGATTTCTCCACCATTTGCTTTTGTCTTTTCGTCAGTTGAATTATCCTTAGCCA
>CALGXY010000052.1:0-1920 GCA_937935155.1 uncultured Atopobium sp.
CTCGCAACGATCTTCCTGCAGACTACGCACCAAAGCGCGTTATTGAGATGTTGAACAGCATTTCCGATAAGGTCATTGCGGTTCGCGGAAATTGCGAGGCAGAGGTTGACCAGATGGTTCTGGACTTCCCCTGCATGGCTGATTACAACATCTTGTTTGATAAGGATCTAAAGACGGGCAAGCAGTTCACTATCTTCTTTACGCATGGTCACGTGTTTGGACCTGGTGTTCATAACAGCGTTGATAAATGGCCCCAGATGCCAAGCCTCGATGCGTTTGTGTACGGTCATACGCACAGAAAGTATAACGAGAA
This sequence comes from uncultured Atopobium sp., assembly GCA_937935155.1. Lineage (GTDB taxonomy): Bacteria > Actinomycetota > Coriobacteriia > Coriobacteriales > Atopobiaceae > Lancefieldella. Next base: position 314 of record CALGXY010000052.1, read on the forward strand.
GGGCCATGACCATCCTGAGGTCACCGTGTTTAACCCAGGTTCCGTAGGCATTCCAAAGGATGGCACTCACAGCTGCGGAATCTACGAAGACGGCGAGTTTAGGCACGTCATCCTTGGCGAGTAAACGCCGTTCATCTTACGCAAAAAATGGCGAGAAGACCGATTGATCTTCTCGCCATATTTTGTGCCTTGAGACGTGGGGTTTTCTAGTCAGCGTTACTTCCTAGAAAGTGTGTCAGTATTCCAGGTGCTGCTCTGAGAGCTGATGGTTACGGTTCTTCCACCATTGGTGGAAGAGAGGGTGAACGGCTCGCTTCTGCCACTGACCTGGCCGTTGAAGTTAAGCTCAAGCTTTGACTCGTCACCGGTCCAGGTGCCACGAACCTCTGGCTGACCACCAATGCGCCAAATGACCGTGCCGTCCTTCTGGATGACAACCTCCATCGGCTTGCCGTCGGTGCCGGTACCGCTATAGGTACCAACCCATCTTTGAGCTTTTGTACGGTCGTCTTCGGACTTCTTGTCTTTTTCCTTCTTTTCTTGCTCTTTTTTGGTCTTTTCGGCCACGCCAGATTTAAGAGTTTCACCCTTCTTTATCTGGTCGGATACGCGAGAGTGGTATGAATCATAGGTTGAATTGTTGCCTGTATCGTCGCCCCAGATAACCTTCTCGTGCTCAATATCTCCGAGAAGAGCCTGTAGCTCAACAAGCTTATTTGCTACAGACTTTTGATCCATAGTATTTGCGGTATCTGTGTCGCTGAAGCTGTTTGCGGTTAGCCTGCGCTTGTAGTCGGCCTCAAACCAGTCGCGAATACTCTTCTGTCGATCAGAGATTGAGCTATTCAGAACGTTGACTCCCGAATCATCGGTGCCGTTAGGAAGGTGGAACTGTCCGTTCTTCTGATCAGTCTGAATCTGTTCTTCAATCTCGTTGAGTTTCTCGTACTGGTTAAGAAGTTCAACACGACTGCTGTCACTGCGAGGATCAACGCCAACGCTCTCAATCTGCTCCTGATAGGTTGCAACGCGCTGCTGGACGGCGCTACGCTGGGCTGCGTCGTCTTGGTGGGACTTAATGACCCAAGCAATGGCCAGTACACCCACAACCAGAACAGCCGCAAGCAGGCCAAATGCAACTTTGCGGAGTGTGTCCGAGCCGTCCTTGGTTTGCTTGCGCTCAACGGAACTAGGTCCGCTTGAAACAACGGTGAACTGCGAAGGGTCGAAGTGCGAAATAGCAGTTGAATCGATGTCGTCAGGGGTGAAGACGTTGATGCGATCTGGGTCGTTGATGAAGGTTGTGGGTTCTGCTTCGGACGCAACGGTAGGGTCTGCGCCTGCAATGGTTGTAGGGGCTTCATCTGCAGCAATGTAGGTGTCGTCATCTTGGACTTCCAAGAGTGAAGTTTCCGCTGCAGTTGTATCGTCAGAGGATGAGTCTGCAACGACGGTCTCGTCTAGGATGTTGGTTGCTTCGGTGGAGACGGCGGCCTCATCCGGTACAGAGACTTCGGCTTGAGCAGCATCCTCATTTGGTGTGGACTCTGCAGGCACATTGATCTTCTCGTCATTCTGCACAGAGGCATCAGCCTGAGGATTTACTG
>CALGXY010000053.1:0-7000 GCA_937935155.1 uncultured Atopobium sp.
CAAATCCACAGATTCTTTTGCATTTTCAGTCAAAAGTTACAGATTCTTTGCAGAAATCAGGCGCGAGAAAAACTAGGGCATGTCACGCAGGAAGCTAGAGCAATCACGCAGGATTTATGAGCCTGAAGTGCACACCAAGTCTGAGCAAAAGTACTCAGATAAGGCGAGAAAAACAGGCAAATCACTCAGACATGGCGAGAAAATCCGGCAAATCACTCAGACTTGATGCACTTTTCAGGCTGCAGCTAAAGCGCCCCAGCTTGATGCACATTTCGGGCTACTGCAAAAGCATCTCAGCTTCATGCGCCCCGAGCGCACGGGTTTCTCGCCAGGCAAACAAAAAAGAGGCCAGACCGAAGTCTGACCTCTCCAGTAAGCAATGTAGGATGGACTTACTTAAGGGTGACGGTAGCGCCAGCCTCCTCGAGCTGAGCCTTAGCAGCCTCAGCGTCCTCCTTCTTAGCGCCCTCGAGGACTGCCTTAGGAGCACCCTCGACGACCTCCTTTGCCTCCTTGAGGCCAAGGTTGGTAAGAGCACGGACAACCTTGATGACGCCGATCTTGTTGTCGCCGAAGCCCTCGAGAACAACGTCAAAGTTGGTCTTCTCCTCTGCCTCCTCAGCAGCGCCACCAGCTGCAGGAGCAGCAGCGACAGCTACAGGAGCAGCAGCGGAAACGCCAAAGACGTCCTCAAGCTCGTGAACGAGCTCAGAAAGCTCGAGTGCTGGCATCTCTTTAAGGGCCTCAATGATCTCATCTTTAGTGACAGCCATGTCAATTCTCCTTTTTAAACGATGCAGCCTTTGTACTGCATCTGGGCAAAAGCCCGGCTTGTATGTGTGCGTTTAAGTGCGTCTACACTCTCACGCGGTTTGCGCCAATGCGCGGGTACAACAAAACGTTGCTTATGCAGCGTTCTTCTGATCTGCGACTGCAGAAAGAGCGGTTGCGAGTCCACGAGCTGGACCAGCGCAAACCTGTGCAATACCGGTAAGTGGGCTTGCAACAACGAAGACAAGCTTTGCAATGAGCTCCTCGCGAGAAGGAAGATCTGCGTAAGCCTTTGCCTCGTCAGCAGTAAGTGCCTGACCATCAGCGATACCACCAATGAACTCAACTTTCTTGAGCTTCTTGGCCTGATCCTTGATGACCTTAGCGGCCTCGACAGGATCATTCTCATAGAAAACGTATGCGCAGGTACCGGCGAGCATCTCGTCAATCTCTGGCATACCAGCGTTCTTAAGAGCAATCTTGACGATGTTGTTCTTATAGACCTTCATGTGAGCGCCTGCTGCGGTAAGTGCGCGGCGAAGCTCCTGAGTCTCCTTTACGGAGAGACCACGATAGTCGATAACAAACAGGCCCTTGGAGTTGTCGAGAGAAGCGGAAACCTTCTCGAGCAAATCAAGTTTAGACTGAGCTGGCATGTAGTACACCTCCTTTATCATGTCTCGGGCACGAGCGCCAACAGGTGCGGCCCTCACATGAAAAGACCCCACTTTGGCAACCAAAGCGGGGTCTGGATGTACTAATCTCAAGACCACCTCGGCAGGCGGGAATTCCCATTAAGCCTTGGATTCAAGGCGCCGGCTGTCTTTGGCAGCGAACGTGCAACTACAAGACGTCTGTCTTGCGTTGGATATTGTGCAGCAAAAATCAACGCGAGTCAAGGTTGAGTGCATAATTTCTTTCTCTTCACAAAAATTTGACGAGAAGAACGACTATGCTGCTACGCGCACGCCTCAAGCCGCATGCAAGCCGCAGGCCGTGTGCCGAGCGCGCACCGCAAGCCGTGTGCCGCGTGCGCGCCGCAAGCCGAGCGCGTACCGCAAGAAAAATCCGGTACCTGCAAGCAGATACCGGATTAAACGTGCTAGGTACTTCTAAGCGTTTAGCTTAGTCCTCCATGAGGTTACGAACCTTGGTTGGATCAACCTTGATGCCAGGGCCCATAGTAGAGGAAATAGCAACGGTCTTGACGTACTTACCCTTAGCGCTGGATGGCTTGACGCGGATAATCTCAGAGATCAGTGCGCCATAGTTCTCAACAAGCTGCTGGACCTCAAAAGAAGCCTTGCCGATTGCAACGTGGCAGATACCAAAACGGTCTGCACGATACTCAACACGACCAGCCTTGAGCTCGTTAACCATCTTTGCAACATCCATGGTAACGGTGCCGAGCTTAGGGTTAGGCATAAGGCCACGAGGACCAAGAACGCGACCAAGACGGCCAACCTTACCCATCATCTGAGGGGTTGCGATTGCTGCGTCAAAGTCAAGCATGCCCTTCTCGACCTCTGCGATGAGCTCGTCGCCACCGACGATGTCAGCGCCAGCTGCCTCAGCCTCGCGGGCCTTCTCGCCCTCTGCGAAGACTGCAACGCGAACGGACTTACCAGTGCCGTGAGGCAGAGAGATAGAACCGCGAACGTTCTGGTCAGCCTTACGAGTATCGACACCAAGGCGAATTGCTACCTCAATGGTCTCGTCAAACTTAGCAGTTGCAAGCTCCTTAGACAGGGTTACTGCCTCTTTTGGGCTGTAGAGGTTTGCACCGTCTACCTTGGCAACTGCATTCTTGTAGTTCTTTCCGTGCTTAGGCATTATGTACCTCCTGTGGTTAGCGGGCGTCTGCCCTCCCACTCCTGCATCTTCCGTCCGCAGCTGCGCCCTCTTGGCGAGAAACCCAACTACGTGCACTAACGTCGGATGCTCTGACAAAAACAACCGTCAGCCACACACATGGCTGACGGGAGTAAACATTACTCGGCGATGGTTACACCCATGGAACGAGCGGTACCAGCGACGATCTTCTTTGCAGCCTCAATGTCGTTTGCGTTGAGGTCAGGCATCTTGATCTCAGCAATCTTGGTGAGCTGCTCCTGGGAGAGCTGGCCGACCTTATCGCGCTGAGGAACACCGGAACCACCCTTGAGGTGAAGCTCCTTCTTGATGAGCTGAGCTGCTGGAGGAGTCTTGGTTACGAAGTCAAAGGAACGATCCTCGTAAACAGAAATCTCGACTGGGATGATGTCGCCAGCCTTGTCCTGAGTTGCAGCGTTGAATGCCTGGCAGAACTGCATAATGTTGACCTGTGCAGCACCCAGAGCTGGTCCTACTGGAGGAGCTGGGTTTGCCTGGCCTGCAGGAATCTGCAGCTTAATAAAGTTAACAACCTTCTTTGCGGGCATGTTAAGCCTCCTGTTTGAATACGTTTGAGTCTATTCTCGCGCACTCCCGAGAAGCAATCCACAAGGGACGAGAAGTGCGGGATAAGCCGTTAGTTACTAGTCTATCAGGGAAATCTGATCCATGGTGAGCTCAACCGGAGTCTCGCGACCAAAGATGGTGAGCATAACCTTGATCTTGCCGGACTCTGCGTTGACCTCAGAAACAGTACCGTCAAAGTCAGCGAGAGGACCAGAAAGAACGTGAATTGCCTGACCGACCTCAATATTGGTTGCTGTACGCTTAGGTACAGGGCCACCCGTCTTCATACCACCGCGACGCATAATCTTATCGAACTCATCACGACGCAGAGGAACTGGCTTGCCGTCAATGCCAACAAAACCAGTTACGCCTGGGGTGTTGCGAACAACAGCCCAAGTATTGTCATCCAGCTCCATGCGAACAAGAACGTAACCTGGGAAAACCTTGGACTCTTTGGTCTCGCGCTTGCCGCCGTCCTTGACCTCAGTAACTTCCTCAGTAGGAATCTGAATATCAACAACAGCACGCTCAAGACCATAGGTCTCAATACGGTGCTCAAGGTCTGTCTTTACCTTGTTCTCATAACCTGAATAGGTGTGAACTACATACCAGCGCTTAGCCATTGATTATCCCCTCAGTCCAGTAAAGGCGACGAGACCAGCAACAATGCCAGTATCAACCAGCCAAGTTACCAAGCCAAAGAAAATGATTGTTGCAATTACGGCTACAGAGAAACCAGCAAGCTCAGAGCTTGAAGGCCACACAACGCGGTGCATTTCTGTACGAACGCCTGCAAAATAAGCACCCAGGCGGCCAAAGAAGCCAGGGTTAGCGTTACGCTGAATGGACTTCTCCTGCTTCTTTGCCTCGGCCTTAGTGGCCTTAGCAGAAGCTTCAGGAGTAGCTTCAGCCTGAAGGGCCTCACGCTGGGCGCGCTCTTCTGCGCGAGCCTTACGTGCGCTCCTCTTATTGCGCTCCTTATTTGCCATCCTACGCTCCCTTGGATGTTATACCTACATACAAACCGGCCAACCCTTATGGGAAGGCCGGTGAAGTTATCTGGCAGGCCAGGAAGGACTCGAACCCTCAACAAACGGTTTTGGAGACCGCCGCTCTACCATTGGAGCTACTGGCCTAGAACGAACCCACCTAGCCTAGCGGGTCTCGCGATGTACCGTGTGCTTGTGGCACCATGGGCAGTACTTCTTCAACTCCATACGATCTGGGTTGTTGGACTTGTTCTTGTCCGTAGTGTAATTACGACGCTTGCACTCAGTGCAGGCGAGAGTAACGAGTGTACGCATTGATCCTCCTGAACACGGTCACGAGATGTATTCTCGAAATGTGACGCGGTTGCTTAGGTTAGCACCCACTACCCAGAGATGTCAATACTTTTCTCTAATTACTCTAGGCGTTCACATATTTTTTCTCGACAAAAAACCCGGCGCGCAAAAAGCACGCCGGGCAAGTTAGCAACTTTAAAAGAAGTTACTCGATGACGGTGGAAACACGGCCATCGCCGACGGTGTGGCCACCCTCGCGGATAGCGAACTTCAGACCCTGCTCAAGAGCGATTGGGTGAATGAGCTCGCAGCCAACGGTGATGTGGTCACCAGGCATAGCCATCTCTACCTTGCCACCGTTTGCATCGGTGAGCTCGTAGATGTCGCCGGTTACGTCAGTTGTACGGAAGTAGAACTGTGGACGGTAACCAGAGAAGAATGGGGTGTGACGGCCGCCCTCTTCCTTAGTAAGAACGTAAACCTCACCGGTGAACTTCTTGTGTGGAGTAACTGAACCAGGCTTGCAGAGAACCTGACCGCGCTCGATGTCCTCGCGCTTAACACCACGAAGAAGAATACCAACGTTGTCGCCAGCCTCGCAGAAGTCCATGGTCTTACGGAACATCTCAATGCCGGTAGCAACAGAGTTCTGAGTTGGCTTAATACCAACGATCTCGACTGGATCGTTGAGCTTGAGCTCACCACGCTCAACACGGCCGGTAGCAACGGTACCACGACCAGAAATGGTCATGACGTCCTCGATTGCCATCAGGAATGGCTTCTCGTTGTCACGAGCTGGTGTTGGGATGTAGGAGTCAACAGTGTGCATGAGCTCACGGATGGACTCAACCCACTTCTCCTCGCCGTTAAGAGCGCCGAGAGCGGAACCACGGATGATTGGAAGGTCATCGCCTGGGAAGTCGTACTCGGAGAGAAGGTCACGGGTCTCCATCTCGACGAGGTCGATGAGCTCGTCATCGTCGACCATGTCGCACTTGTTCAGGAAGACGACGATGTAAGGAACGCCGACCTGACGTGCGAGAAGGATGTGCTCACGAGTCTGAGCCATAGGACCGTCGGTTGCAGCAATAACGAGGATTGCGCCGTCCATCTGAGCTGCACCAGAAATCATGTTCTTGATGTAGTCTGCGTGGCCAGGGCAGTCGACGTGAGCGTAATGGCGCTCCCAAGTCTCGTACTCAACGTGAGCAACGGAAATGGTAATACCACGCTGACGCTCCTCTGGAGCCTTATCGATGTTCTCGAAGGCGGTATAGTCTGCCTTGCAGCCCTCGGTCTCAGAGAGAACCTTGGTGATTGCTGCGGTAAGGGTAGTCTTACCGTGGTCGACGTGACCAATGGTACCGATGTTTACGTGTGGCTTTGTGCGGTCAAACTTTTCCTTGGCCATTGCCAATCCTCCTTCTGGAACTAACCCTCGGGCTAGACCGTGGTGAAAAAACGTCTGTTTATACTCAACGGCGCAAATGTCTAGGACATGTACGCCGTAAAGAGTCTGGTACCGGCGACTGGATTCGAACCAGTGACGTCACGGGTATGAGCCGTGTGCTCTAACCAGCTGAGCTACGCCGGCATAAATGCCGCTTGAAAAATGGAGCCCGCGACCGGATTTGAACCGGTGACCTCTTCGTTACCAACGAAGTGCTCTACCTACTGAGCTACACGGGCGTGGTGGGGATACTTGGACTCGAACCAAGGAACCCAGAGGGAGCGGATTTACAGTCCGCCGCAGTTGCCGCTGTGCCATATCCCCGAATGCCGTTTTCAAGCACTCTAGAAGCAATTGTGTACGCTGTTTACCTTGCAGTTTAACGTACGCAGGAAGTCTAGTTGATCTTCCAATTACCTCTCAAGCGGGAAAATATTACGATTGAATAAAAATCTTGTCAACGTAATCCACCCAACCGGGCGTATCTTATCAAATTTTTTCCACAATTACAAGCGGTTTTCTCGCCACGATTCCATGCGGTTTTCTCGCCACAATTCCATGCGGTTTTCTGGCCACAACTTCAAGCGGGTTTCTTGCCACAACTCCACCGATTTTCTCGTCACACTCCAAGCGGGTTTCTGGCCAGACGCATATGGGCTTTTACGGTTGTCTATAGGAGCCGTACGCGATACGTCGCGAATGCCCTAAAATTCGCACGAAAAAAGCCAGGCAATGCCTGGCTGAAAATTCAAGTGGTGCCGCCACCAGGCTTCGAACCCGGGACCTACTGATTACAAGTCAGTTGCTCTACCAGCTGAGCTATAGCGGCATCAAGTGCAGAGGATATTCTATAGACTTTTCTGGCTTTGGTCTAGTCTCAATTTTCGAGAAATTTTTCTCCACAAACTGGTCGATGCAGCATGTAGGAGCACTTCCCTTTTGTGGAGGTGAATTTGGTGCAAATGCGCTGCCCATCAAGTCTGGCTAGCCTGAAAACCGCATCATGTCTGAGTAAAACAGCTCAGACTTGGCGAGAAAAACCGGCAAATAGCTCAGA
>CALGXY010000054.1:0-4133 GCA_937935155.1 uncultured Atopobium sp.
CGATGATTGAAGAAACCTATGAAGCTTACGGTCCGGCTGGGATTGGTATCATCATCGAGATTGCAACTGATAACAAAAACCGTACAATGCCAGAGGTGCGAAACGCTCTCGCTAAGAATGGCGGACGTATGGCAGACCCTGGAAGCGTGATGTTCCAGTTTGCAAGAAAAGGCGTAATTGAGATTCTTGAAAAAGGCGAAGAGGCACTTCTGACTGCACTTGATTGCGGCGCTGAGGATGCAAATGAGAATGAGGATGGTATTGAGATTATCACAGAAGCTGCCGATTTGATGAAAACCAGGCAGGCACTGATTGATGCTGGCTTGACGGTAGAAAATGCTGAGCTTCGTTACATTGCTAATACCTCTGTTCCAGTGAGCGAGGAAGATGCCGAGAAGGTCGATAAGTTGCTAAACGCAATTGATGACCTCGACGATGTAACAAACGTATTTACGAACGCAGAATAATCTGTTAAAATAGTTAGCGGAAGGGTGGCCGAGTGGTTGATGGCACTGGTCTTGAAAACCAGCAAGTTAACGCTTCGCAGGTTCGAATCCTGTCCCTTCCGCCAAGTGGCACCATAGCTCAGCTGGTTAGAGCGTAGGACTCATAAGCCTAAGGTCACTGGTTCGATCCCAGTTGGTGCTACCAGATTATTGATAGAGTAACGAAGAAGTTCGTTATTTTTTTATGTTAAAATTAATATATGATTGCACACATTGAAGGAGAGGTTTCTGAGAAGTTTTTAAATTCGATTATTGTTGATGTTCATGGTGTGGGGTATGAGATTGGACTTTCGCAAATTGACGCGGAAGCGACAAATGTGGGTGAGAGGAAGAAATTTTATACCTACCATGCGATTCGGGAGAACGCGGAAGATCTCTATGGTTTCTCTAGCTTGATGGCAAAGAAGATTTTTGAACTATTGATTTCCGTCAACGGAGTTGGACCTAAGGCGGCGATGGCAATTTTATCCTTAGCCACGCCAGAAGAGGTGCGTAACGCAATTGCAAATGCGGATGCAGCTTTCGTAAGTAAGGCTTCAGGTGTTGGGAAAAAGTCCGCAGAACGCGTAATTGTTGACTTAAAGGACAAGGTGGGCCTTCCTACAAAATATGGCGCGACAGAAGTGAAAACAGCTATCGTACCAGAAGATGACGAGGCGTTGGACGCCTTGATGGCCTTAGGATTCCCATTGAAAGAAGCGACTGAAGCACTGGCAAAGGTTGACGCAAATCTTAGCGTTGAAGAAAGAATTCGCCTTGCTTTAAAACAGAGATAGATTAGGCCTGTTCTCGCTTTATATTAACCGAATACTGATTACAAAAATTAGCGCTGAGTGGCGCTAATTTTTTGGTTTGGTTTAGACTTTGTTTAGACTTAGGTTCCGACCTAGTTTAGACTTAAGATAAGGTATTTGGAGTATTAAAAGTGTTGCTACTAGTGTCTGGAGCATTATTTGTAGTAGTGTTCATAGGTGGTTCCACAGATACGGTTCCAGCAGCTGGGTTAATAATTGCGGTATTAGCTGCGACGATCGTGGTGCCCTCAAGATTCTCGTTTTGGCTTGCTGAAGTGTTCCCTGCATTATTTTGTGTGGCAGAACGAATAACACGTCCAGCATTTCTTAAAGCCGTGAGACTGTCGGTTGGGCAGGCGTCAGAGGCCTCGCCTTTTTCAATATGAACAAGATGCGTGATGGTCTCAAGCTCATCCGTTGGAGTGTCAACATGAGTAAAAGTATAGGTCGTTTCAGAGCCGATGGTCGACATGCGGAGGGTACCGATGCTAAAGAAATGCTCGAAAATACCAGCTTGTTTAAAACTGACATCCTCAACAGCCACGAGATCGATTACGTTAGTGGAACTAGAGAAGAGTGAATTGACAGTGTTCTGGATAAGGCGCTTATTGGTGACATAGAGGCAGTTGCCGAGGTAGACATGAGTAGAAATGAGGGTGGCAATCCAGATAGTACCAAGGACGACAAGGATAATCATGAGGAAGAATGAGCGAGAAGCAGCATCCATGTTGAAGAGGAGCGAGCTACCACCGTTGACTAGAATACTTGCCGCAATGAGGACGGCGGAACACAAAAACGCGCCAGCCCAAAAGCCAACTGGGATAAGTTTTGAACGTTTAATGACGAGAACAAGGTGTTCCCCTTTTTCTAGGGCGATGCCTGGTAACTGATTTTTGGAGTTTTTTGCCATATTCTGGTCCCAATTAATTTGTATTATTATAGCATTTTAGAGAGGTTTTTGCAAATTTTAGCCTGAGTTAACTCTGATTCTTTAAAGCATTAAGATGTTTTTTTGCTTTTTCGGTGACGCGGCGGCCGCGTGGGGTTTTTTCAATGAAACCAAGTTGAATGAGATATGGCTCATAATAATCTTCGATGGTGGTAGTTTCATCTCCAGTAAGAGCAGCGATGGTAGTGAGTCCGACCGGGCGATCGTCATAGTTTTCGAGCATAAGTTCGAGCATGTTACGGTCGGCAGGGTCAAGACCAAGATCGTCAATTTCAAGAAGAGCAAGAGCGCGTGTGGCGGTTGGGGCGTCAATAATTCCATTTCCGTTCACATCGGCAAAATCACGGACGCGCTTAGTGAGACGGTTGGCAATACGGGGAGTGAGACGAGAACGGGTGGCGAGAAGAGCAGTGGCCTCAGGCTTGATTTCGGTATTCAAAATTGCGGCGGTGCGAGCAACGATTTGTTCGATTTCAGGGACTTTGTAATATTCAAGACGATGGGTGATACCAAAGCGGTCACGGAGTGGACCGGCGAGGGAGCCGGTGCGAGTGGTGGCGCCGATAACTGTGAAATGTGGAAGATCGAGACGAACCGAGCGGGCAGCTGGACCTTTACCGATAACAATATCAAGCTTATAGTCTTCCATGGCAGAATAAAGGATCTCCTCGACGGCACGACGTAGGCGGTGGATTTCGTCAATAAAAAGCACGTCGCCATCTTGAAGATTAGTCAAAATAGAGGCGAGATCGCCGGCACGTTCAATGGCTGGACCAGAGGTGATACGAAGATTGGCGCCCAGCTCATGTGCAATTACATTTGCCATGGTGGTTTTACCAAGACCTGGAGGACCATAAAGAAGGACGTGATCCAAAGAGATACCATCGGCGCGCTTTTTGACAGCATCAATGGCGATTTTAAGATTGCGCTTGAGGCGTTCCTGGCCAACATATTCCTGGAAACTGGTTGGGCGAAGACTGACCTCGATAACCTGCTCTTCGGTGTCGTCCTCATGTGAGACATTATCAATTACGCGTTCAATTGCCATTTTACTTCTTTCAATACAGACTTATTGGGATATTCGATTAGGCAGTGAGGTACATTAATCTTGTAACGCCTCGCTATATTACCTCGTTTTGTTATATAATTATATTGTATCATTTATGTTTAATTAAGAGGAGGCTTATGTCCGATATTGATAATGAGAATTTTAAGTCCAGTAAGACTTATGAAAATTTGCAAACTGCTTTCGCTGGTGAGTCACAAGCTCGCGTGAAGTACCAGTTCTTTGCTTCACAGGCCAAGAAGGACGGTTACGAACAGATTTCAGCAATTTTTACCGAGACTTCTGACAATGAAAAAGAACACGCTAAGTTGTGGTACAAATACCTCAATGGTGGCAAGGTTGCTGATACTAGGACTAATCTTGAGATCGCAGCTGCTGGTGAGGATTATGAATGGACCGATATGTATGCTGAGTTCGCAAGAATTGCGCATGAAGAGGGATTCCATGAGATTGCTACAAAATTTGAGGGTGTAGCAGCTATTGAAAAGCAACATGAGGAGCGCTACCGAAAGTTGATAAAAAATATTGACGATGATGTGGTGTTCAAATCTGAAAAAGTTACTGTTTGGAAGTGTCGTAACTGTGGCTACACTTTTGTGGGCGAGGAAGCTCCTGAAGTTTGTCCAGTTTGTTCACACCCTCAGGCTTTCTTTGAGATTCGCGCAATTAATTACTAAAAGTTATTGCTTGAAATTGATGCGGGTTTTAATAAATTAATACCATTTGATAAATTAATACCGCATTATAGAATAAAAAATAGGCTCTTTTAGGAGAGTCTATTTTATTTTCCGAGATTCATAAGAGAGTGGGTGATGGCA
>CALGXY010000055.1:0-2199 GCA_937935155.1 uncultured Atopobium sp.
TTATCTCCATTCTTTTTGATATTATTATTATTATTATTTGCGCTATTACTGATTTTATTGTTAAATTTGCACCATATTAATAAATAACATTATGACCCTTGACGCATTAACAGCCGTATCACCTATTGACGGACGCTATAGAAGTAAAACGGAATGTCTTGCTGACTATTTCTCAGAGTACGCACTTATCCGTTATCGTGTACGCGTAGAAATTGAGTATTTCATCACTCTTTGCGAATTACCATTACCACAACTGGAAAGTTTCAACAGTGCTCTCTTTGAGCAATTGCGTGATATCTACCGCAATTTCGATGAGACTTCTGCAGCACGCGTAAAGGAGATTGAGAAGACAACCAACCATGACGTAAAGGCCGTAGAATACTTTATTAAAGAGGAGTTTGACAAGATTGGTGGACTTGACGACTACAAGGAGTTCATTCACTTTGGACTAACCTCACAGGACATCAACAACACCAGCGTCCCACTCTCTATAAAGGAAGCCCTCGAAGAGGTCTACTATCCCCAAGTTGAGGAGCTGATAGCGCAATTACAGGAATATGCTGATGAGTGGAAGGACATACCGATGTTGGCAAAGACACACGGTCAGCCAGCCTCCCCTACTCGCTTAGGTAAGGAAATAGAGGTTTATGTCTACCGACTCAGCGAGCAGCTCGCAAGCTTGCGCAACTGTAAGATGACGGCTAAGTTCGGCGGTGCTACGGGTAATTTCAATGCCCATCACGTAGCTTATCCACAACATGACTGGCGTGCTTTCGGCAACCGTTTTGTCAGTGAGAAATTAGGATTAGAGCGCGAGCAGTGGACTACACAGATTAGCAACTACGACCACTTAGGTAGCATTTTTGATGCTATTCGCCGAATCAATACCATCATGATCGACCTCGATCGCGATTTCTGGATGTATATCTCAATGGAGTATTTCAAGCAGAAGATTAAGGCTGGGGAAGTAGGTTCAAGTGCAATGCCACATAAGGTGAACCCTATCGACTTCGAGAATAGTGAGGGTAACCTCGGTGTAGCCAATGCTATCCTACAATTCTTGGCACAGAAGTTGCCAGTAAGTAGACTGCAGCGTGACCTTACAGATTCAACTGTTCTGCGTAATGTAGGTGTTCCTATTGGACATAGTATCATCGCCATACAAAGCACACTGAAAGGTCTTCGCAAGCTCATTCTCAACGAAGAAAAGCTAGCCGAAGACTTGGAGAACACATGGGCGGTGGTGGCCGAGGCCATACAAACCATCCTGCGCAGAGAGGCTTACCCCAACCCCTACGAGGCGTTGAAAGCCCTAACACGCACGAACGAGAAGATGACGGAGCGCACCATTCACGACTTTGTTAATCAGCTGGACGTAAACGAAGACGTGAAGAAAGAGCTGCTCGCCATTAATCCCTGCAACTATACAGGGATGTAAGCAGGGCAGCTAAGAAACAAGAGAACAAGATGAGTGATAAAAGAAAGCCAGTAAACCTATAAACGCATTAACTCGTAAACTGGTCAACTGGTTAACTCGTAAACTAAGTATTATAAACCTAACTAAACTATAAATTAAAAGAATTAAAAGTAAAGTATTAACGCAACCGTGAGGTTAAAAAAGAATTAAAATTATGGAATCAGAAATGGAAAAGACCCCTCAAGACACGTCGAAAGGACAGCAAGAGGAAAGCCGTGAAGGCTACAACGCAGGTGGAAGCTATTCCCGAACCTATGGAAATGCTGGTGCAAGAACGCAAAGGCCACGAATTCACACCCAACGCGCTTACAGTACCGACCGCAGAAGTAGCGGCGGAGAAGACGAAGGAGCGTTCCGTCCCGAAGGATTTGGAGCCAACTTGCAAACCGGCGCAGCACCACAACAAAGGCAATACCGCCCTCGTTACAACAATTACAACAACGAAGGTGGCGGCTATCAGCAACGCAGCGGTTACAACAACAACAACCGCAGCGGATACCAACAGCGACAAGAGGGCGGCTATCGTCCACGTTATAACAACGCACAAGAGGGCGAAGGCGGCTACCAACAGCGCGCCAACTACCAACCTAGGCAAGAGGGCGGCTACCGTCCACGCCAAGAAGGCGGCTACCAAGCCAACCAAGAAGGTGGTTACCAGCAGCGTTCCAACTACCAGCCACGTCAAGAAGGAGGCTATCGTCGACGTTATAACAACGAGGAAG
>CALGXY010000056.1:0-11789 GCA_937935155.1 uncultured Atopobium sp.
CTTGACCGAATCACCGTAAGTTGCACGAACCCACTCAAGCGTGCGCTTCTGCCACTCGGAATAACCCTCAGAAGAGTCAATGCATAAAACATCAGCGCCGGCCTCAACAAGGAGAGGAACGCGGGTTTCATAATCACGAGTATTAATACCAGCGCCAACCATATAGCGCTTAGAGTCATCAAGCAGCTCATTTGGAGCAGACTTGTGCGAATCATAATCCTTGCGGAATACAAAGCTGACCAAGTTGCCGTTCTTATTAACAATAGGAAGAGCATTAAGCTTGTTGTCCCAGATAATATCATTTGCCACTTTGAGGGAAGTATCTTCAGGGGCGGTAATAAGTTTTTCAGCTGGAGTCATAAACTCTGAAACAAGCTTAGAGCGATCATCGCGAGAAGGACGATAATCACGAGAGGTAACAATACCTACAAGCTTACCGCGAGAAGTGCCGTCGTCAGTGACAGGCATGGTGGAGTGACCGGTCTTCTCTTTAAGGTCAAGTACCTCACCAAGGGTCATCTCTGGAGTGAGTGTTGAGTCAGAAACAACAAAGCCTGCCTTGTAGCTCTTAACCTCGCGAACCATCTGAGCTTCATTTTCAGCAGACTGAGAGCCATAAATAAAGGCAATGCCACCCTGCTGGGCCAAGGCAATTGCCAGACGAGGACCAGAAACTGACTGCATTACTGCAGAAACCATAGGAATGTTGAGCTCAATTGCGCTTTTCTCGCCACGCTTAAACTTTACCAGAGGAGTCTTCAAAGAAACATTTGCAGGGATGTTCTCAGCTGATGAATAGCCAGGAACCAAAAGATACTCAGAAAATGTATGCGATTCGCCTTCGAAGAACTTTGCCATTGTTTTTGGCTCCCTCCTGACCTACCGGTCATGCTCAACGTGTTTTGGCATTGTACCACCAGTGGAGCTAATTATTTAATTTGAACTCCCACTTGAAGCAATAACATCCTCAAAGTTAACAGCAATGTCATGTTTAGTAGGAACCCACTCAACCTTTTTGAACAAAGCCGCAACGGTAATAGGGATATACGTCATCATAAAAATAGGGAACGTAAAGAGATTGGTAAAAATACGCCACTTCTTCTTCACGTGGAAATGCTTGTACTCCGAGATAGTAGTAATAAGCGCCAGAACAAAGAAGACCGCATACATCGAGAAAACCGTCATGACCAAAGATCCCACGCTCATAGCAATCTCTGCATCAGTAGCAACAAAGCCGTGGCTCAAATAACCAACCAGCAGGTAGGTGCCATTAATAAAGGCTGAAAGCAGCGTCAAAATCATGCCTGGAGCAATGGTCATCAGCATATCGTATGAGGCAAATTGACCCTTAAAAATACCCTTAATTAAATCAAAGCCATACGAGAAGAACACCTGGTAGAAGCCTTTTGTCCAACGCATGCGCTGTGTCCATGACGCCTTGAAAGTTAAAGGTTGCTCATCAAAGAACTCTGCAGGCGCATAACCGATTTGGATGTTATGAGCGCTGCAGAAGGTAGAGAACTGAATATCCTCGGTGAGGGTATGGAAATCCCATCCATGCATACCTTTAATAATGCGAGAAGAAACCATCCAGCCGGAACCAGAAACAGCGCAGCTAGTGCCCATCATCATACGGGCGTTATTCAAGAACTTTGCCTCACGCATAAACCAGGTAGCATAGGCAGAACTTACCCAGCTAGAATCAAAATTCTTTGAGTTTCTGTAACTGGTGCAGACAAGATATCCTGCGTCAAAAGCCTGATTCATAATCTTCAAGTAGCTCGGAGAAACCAGGTTATCGGCGTCCATAATAATGAAAGCCTCGTATTTATCACCGTACTCATTAAGAATACGATCAAAACCGTAATCCATAACCCAGCTCTTACCTTTACGAGCAAGGTCATTTCTCTCCCAAGTAATTGCTCCAGCTTTTCTTGCCTCTTCAGCTGTTTTATCAGTACAAGCGTCTGCAACAACAAAGACATCCATCAGCTCTCGAGGATAATCCTGAGAAAGAATAGACCTGACAAGATTGCCAATAACTGGCTCTTCGTTGTGGGCAGCAATAAAGAAAGCGTAGCGGTGCTGCTTTTTTGCCTTTGGAAGCTTTACCTCACCCTTAACTAAGACGCGAAGGATATACACAATCTGATAGAAGTATGCGAGTGTAAAGAAAAGCCAGATAATAAAGTTAAAAACAACGATTGGTGTGATACCGAGTCTGTTAAATTGCAATGGCATATATCCCTACGCTCCAAACTCAAGGCAAATATGTTTTATCAGCCAAAATCTCTCGATAAACAATTACCTTACAATCTTAGCGCAACGAAAGGGTCAAAGCGCCCATGCCTTTGAATCTATTTTTCTCCCACATCAACGCACATGCAATTGGCCGTCTTGGATATCGAGAAGAACGTCTGCTTCTTGATCTAGTTCATCGGAGTGCATAATCACCACGACAGTCCGACCACCTTTGAGGTTGGCGAGATATCTACAAAGCCTCTGAGCTGTTGGCGCATCTAAATTCTGTAGAGGTTCATCCAAAACAAGTGCCCCTTGTTTTCTGGATAGAGCTCTCAAAAGACCAATTTTTTGTCGCTCACCCAAAGAAACGGACTCCTCTTTTCCGTCAAAAGCATGCGTCTCAAGAGAGGAAAAATCGAGCAAGTTGTAAACCGTACGATCAATCTTTTCTCCAAACATATTGTCAGCAAGGCTTCCTTCTACAAGAGGTACCGGACGAGCAAAACGAGAACAGTCCTTAAGATCATCCGAAAGCTCTATATCACCACTGAATAGCGATGGATCAGAGCAGCCTGCCAAAAGATCCACGAAAGAAGACTTTCCTGAGCCATTGGAACCCTTTACCACCACGAGAGATCCTTGTGGAATGCTGAGAGCTTGTGTATGGAAAAGTTCTGGTCCTTCTGGAGTAGCTAAAAGAGTTCCCTCTCCTATCTTTGCAGCCGGTTTAAGTGAAGAATTCCAAAGCTTCTCATAACCTGAAGGCTCTTGGGATTCTTTCTCGTGCTCAAGATAAACATCAATATCCGCTTTTGCAGCAAGATATGAGCTTTTAACAGAACAAACCGTATCAAGCGGTTCGCTCAATACTGACAAAATCAGATAGGCGGCTAAAATCTCTCCAACACTCATCTGACCTATAGAAAGCAGCATAACACCTGTAATTATGGCTACGACTTGCGTGAAATTTGAAAGCGCTGATGGAAGGTTCTTTGATAAAGCACTAAAAAAACTACTTCTTTTTACATAGAGGAAATACTCCTCGTTAACTTCCTCGTAAGCATTTTCAAAATAGTTCTCTGCTCGGAGCACATTAATCGAAAACTTTTCCTCAATTATGCGCCTACCGATATCCAGCCAGCCTTCTCGTTTTTTCATTGACTCGGTCAAAATCTCATTTGTTTTCTTGCTCGGATAATAAAAAATCATCAAGTAAAAAGGGATATAAAGCAAGACAAGCAAACCAATCCATTGATTTACCTTAAACGCCACAATTGCCAAAACAATAACTGCTAAAAGACCACCTAAAAATTCAACACTTACTGCAATTTGAACACCACTGAAGACAAAGGCTGCCATAGTGACTACATTAAGATAGTGTCCGGTTTTCTTTTTTGAAAAAACACGAAGCGACATCTTTAAGAATTCCGATATCGCTACCTCAGAACTAGCAATCGCAGCTTCTAAATTGAGCTTTTGTGGAATCCAAATAGTGAGAAAAAAGCTTAAGCAAAGCGTTACAAGCGAAAGGAGCAACAACAACCCTAGCTTTTGCCAAATACCGTCAGCAGCTTGCACATTAAGCATACTATCGATTAAATCGCCTGTATAAATACCCAGCATTGCAACAGCAATATATCCAATTGCCAAACCAAAGGCAGCTAGAAGCATATGTTTTCGTATAACAAATAAGTGAGAGAGACGATTATTCATACTCATCATTTCCAAAACATCATTAGCTTAAAAACGCAGTAAGTAATTCAGCCACCTTTCCAAAACATTAATTACCTGCACTTATAGAATAAGAACTTAATAAATTCTTTAAGGTTAAATGCGGTTTCTCGTATAAAATTGCGTTATCACCCTATAATTTGACGCAGGAAAATATCGTTGAAAGGCTGATTATGAGCGAAAAGCGACTAACTCAAGCACTTCAAAATATACTTTCCAATGGAAAGTCTCTTGCTCAAGGCGGTGCTTCAAATGTCATTTTGAGTGCACACTACGAAACAGAAGAATCTGCTAACCCTCATATCAGAGGATTTTTTACACTCACTTCTGCTTTTGATTTAGCAAATTTAAGCCAATTTTCTACAAAACCTTATGGAGACGAAATTGTGAGTCTCTCAATACTTGCTCGTAAAAACTATTTTGGAAGTTTTTTATTCTTTCTAATGCCTTCATCAGAAGATTTCTTTACTTTTACTACAAACCTTATATCAAATAAAAATACACTGCCGCAAAATATTCATCCAGCTGATATTGAACAAATTTATACACTTTATACTCAAATTATCATTACTTATTCCGAAAGAAAACCAAATTGGGAAGCTATTGTTACCTCCTTACTTGTAACTCTTATTACCTGCCTATCTCCTGATGCTCACTATACATTCACTCCAGGGAACACTAATGAGACGATAGCTCTTATCCTTAATGAAATTACTGCTCATTCAGAAAGTATTACACTTGCTAAACTTTCAGGAAAATACTCATATACACCAACTTATCTCTCTGAACTTCTCAGACAAAAATGTGGCAAAACTTTTTCTGAACTTGTTTTAGAACAAAGAATGGAACGAGCAAAAACGCTGTTAATTCATACCAAATTGCCTGTCTCTACTATTTCTTCAATGATTGGCTATGGTGGAACAACAGAGTTTTATAGGAAATTTAAAGACTACTTTTCTCTTACACCACGTGAAATGAGAAGCGAAACTTTTTAGTCATATTACAGCTGTGGACAAATCTCATTTCCTACAGAAGTTCTTCCCATAGACATAGTGCTCTGAGAGAGTAGGGCTTCTTGCAGGTCTTTTGGTAGTGTGTCTGCTACCACGATATTCTCGCCCGTAAAAGGGTGCTCAAACTGAACATGCCAGGAGTGTAAAAACTGTCTGTTAAGTCCAAGGTTAAGGCTTGTATCTTTTTTGCCATAAAGCTGATCGCCAACAACAGGATGACCAATGTGGCGCATGTGAACTCTAATCTGGTGTGTGCGACCTGTATAGAGATGGCACTCAAGAAGCGAGTAACCCTCGCCTTTTCTGCCCGCTTCAAAGCGCTCAAGCGTTCTAAAGGTGGTAATGGCCTCTCGTGCGCCAGGCGCGTCTGATACGGTCATTTTGAGACGGTCTCGCGTTGAGCGAGCAATGCCCGTTTCAATAGTGCCAGAATCGTGGGCAACATAGCCTTGCACCAGCACAATGTAGCGTCGGTCAAGCACGCGCAGCCTAATGAGGTCTTGAAGGGCCCTTTGCGCCTCGTCTGACTTTGCTGCCAGCATAAGACCAGACGTATCCATATCAAGACGATGCACAATACCAGGACGTTCTTCTCCCTGAAGCATTCCTAGGTGCTCGTAGCCACAGTGGGCTACCAGGGCATTTGCCAGGGTGTCATCAACGTGGCCAGGAGATGGATGGCAGACAAGGCCAATCTGCTTGGAGAGCACTATGAGGTACTGGTCCTCAAAGCGAATATCAAGGGGAATGTCTGGGTTTGGACGTAAAAGTCCCGTTTGAGGCTGTGCGTCTGGAAGAGACACTAAGAGCCTATCGCCCAACATAAGTTTTTCTGACTTAGAGGTAGCCAGCGTAGCGTTGATGGTTACTCTTCCCTCTTCTACCAGCTTTGCGCAGGCACTTCTTGAGGGAAGTGTATCTTGGGCAGAAAGGAACGCATCTAATCTGACGCCGTCCCCTTCTGGTCCAACTAGTATGTCAACGATACGCTCATTCATTGCCACTACCCTGTTGCTGCTTTTTGTCCCAGATTATCCAGTACACAAAAGCAATAAGAATGCCACAAGTTACAAAAATATCGGCCACATTAAACACGGCAAAATTGACAAACGTTGTAGCAAAGAAATCAGTAACTTGACCATACAAAACACGGTCGATAGCGTTACCAATTCCGCCTCCTGCAACGCCTCCCAAAAGCGCAATAAGTGGCAACGGGAGGTTCTTCTCGCGAACTACAAAGCCTACAAGAGCGGCAATAACCACAGCAGTAAGAGCTACAAAAAAGAGAGCGTTTCCAGAGCCCACAGAAAACGCTGCACCGGTGTTACTTACGTGGAAGAGCTCCATAACACCTGGGATAAAAGGTACTGCGGTTCCCTCTGGAATTGAGGTTCGTACCCAGAGCTTGGTTACCTGGTCAAGCACACAGGCAACAGCGCCCGCCCCGCAGAGAACTGCAAGGCGGGTCACGAGTGTGTGAGTTGTATGTTGCTGCTGATCAGTGTTCATTTACGCAACAACGTCGTGGCAGCGGTGGCAAAGGTGATCCTCACCAAGCTCGCGATAGTTCCAGCAACGGTCGCAGCGCTCGCCGTTTGCAGGATAGACGCTTACGCTCAGCTCAGAACCTTCGGAGACGGTAACCTCAGAGCAGACAAATGCCTCAGCAAAGTCAAGGCCAGCATGAGAAATGGATGCAGCCTGCTCAGCGGTAAGGGTAACCTCTGCACGAGTAGCCTGCGTGGTCTTCTCTGTAACAACACCTGCCTCAAGAGCGGTCTCGTATGCCTTAGTGTATGCGGCGCGAGCATCAACCAATACCTGATATGCAGGAAGCAGTGATGTGTACTCGTCAGTGCTCATAGGAGCCTTATACCAGTCGAGAAGAGCTGCGTACTTCTGACCGTCACGCATAGACTCTGGCAGGAACTGCATAGCCTCGTCGGTGGTGTAAACAAGAATTGGCTGCAGGTCATGAACAAGCATGGAGAGAATCTCTGCCCAAACAGTCTGAGCGCTTCTGCGTGTTGCAGAATCTGCAGCATCGCAGTACATACGGTCCTTAGTTGCGTTCAAATAACCGTTGGAAAGCTCAATGATGTAATCGTAGAGGGTACGGAAGACGTTATTAAAGCGATATCCCTCGTAAGCCTCAGTAACTGCAGCATGAACCTCGCACATACGTGCAAGAACAAGACGGTCATACTCTTCAAGGTCTGTAACAGCAACTGCATCGGCAGCAGGATCAAATTGGCCCTCGAGCTCGCCAAGAAGGAAGCGCAGGGTGTTTCTGAACCTACGGTATGCATCGCCTACCTGGGAAAGAATGGCGTCATCGCAAGGAACGTCAGTTGAAGTGTCAACAGAAGCAACCCAAAGGCGTAGGACGTCTGCGCCACGCTCAGCACAAACGGCATTTGGATCAATGACATTGCCCAGAGACTTACTCATCTTGCGTCCCTGGCCATCAAGCGTAAAGCCCTGTGAGACAACAGACTTGTAAGGAGCAACTCCGTAGGCTCCAACAGAAGTCATGAGGGAACTCATGAACCAACCACGGTGCTGGTCGGAGCCCTCAAGATACATATCAGCTGGGAACTTAAGGTTTGGACGGTGTTTGCAAACAGCAGTGTGAGAAACACCAGAATCCCACCAAACGTCCAAAATATCCTTATTTGTCTTGAGATTGTGGCCGCCACACTTAGGACAGACGCAAGCGTCGCCTAAATAGGTCTTAGGATCGTCGGTGAACCAAGCATCAGAGCCCTTCTCGCGGAAAAGCTTGATGACAGCGTCAAGTGTCTGGTCATTGATAACGGTTTCACCGCAATCCTCGCAGGTGAAAGCAGGGATTGGAACACCCCAGTTACGCTGCCTGGAAATGCACCAGTCAGGGCGGCCTTCAACCATAGAACCAATACGCTTTACCGCGTTTGCAGGATAGAACTTAACCTTTGTAAGCTCCTCTGCTGCCTGCTGACGCAGACCAGTCTTATCCATGGAGACAAACCACTGGCTTGTTGCACGGAAGATAACGGGCTCTTTACAACGCCAGCAGTGTGGATAGCTGTGGGTAATCTCTTCTGCAAGAATGAGCGTTCCACGGTCTTTGAGCCACTGAACAATGACAGGGTTAGCCTCATTGACCTCCATACCAGAGAAGGGGCCACCAGTGCCCTGACCGTCACCTTTGAAGAAGTGACCGTCATCATCAACAGGCATAGTCTGAGGAATATCAAAGCGAACACCAGCGTTATAGTCGTCTACACCGTGACCAGGTGCAGAGTGAACAACACCAGTACCGTCGTCAAGGGTAACGTACTCTGCATAGATAAATTTACCAGTGTTACCAAGGTCGCCAAAGATTGGCTGCTTATACTCATTGCCTGCAAGCTCAACACCAGTCTTCTTCCAAGTATTACCTTCTGCGTCCTGAGCAAGCTTCCAATCGGTATAACCAAACTTGGTAGCAGCTTTCTCTGCAAGAGCCTCAGCAACAATCTCTATGTGTCCATCAGGAAGCTCAAGAGCAACATAGTTAGCCTCAGGGTGCAGAATAACTGCCTCGTCAGCAGGCATTGTCCATGGAGTTGTAGTCCAGATGTCTACCCAAGTCTTACCTGCGTAAGCCTCAAGACCCTCAGGAACCGTAGTTAGCTCAAAGCGAACAAAGATTGCAGTAGAGGTGACATCGTGATACTCAATCTCTGCCTCAGAGAGAGCAGTGTGGTCATGAGTACACCAGTGAACAGGCTTGGTACCTCTATACACAGAACCCTTGTCGTAGATTGCCTTAAAGATCTCAACATCAGTTGCATCGTAATCGTTGACGTAAGTGAGATAAGGGTTATCCCACTCGCCCAGAACACCAAGGCGCTTAAAACCCTGACGCTGGGTATCTACCTGCTCAACCGCCATCTTGCGGCAGAGCTCACGGATCTTCTCGGTAGATAACTGATTGAACTTCTCTGTGCCAAGCATCTGCTCAACCTTGTGCTCGATTGGCTGACCATGGCAGTCCCAACCAGGAACATAAGGGGTCTGGAAGCCCTGCATAGCCTTATAGCGGTTGATGATGTCCTTAGAAATCTTATTCTGAGCGTGACCCAGATGAATTGGACCATTTGCATAAGGAGGTCCGTCATGAAGGACAAACTTGTCATGTCCCTCATTCTTCTTCATCAGGAGTTCATATACGTTGTTTTGGTCCCAATCAGCCAAACGCTGAGGCTCGTTCTGCGCAAGTGATGCGCGCATAGGAAAGCCTGTGTTTGGCAGGTTGGTGGTCTTTTTGTACTCGTTTGCCATCAAGCACAACCTTTCTGGGCACAAATAAAGCGCCCGTCCCTCACAGCTGGGACGAAGCGCCACAATACACTTCGTTGTAACCACCCAGCGACGGATATGTCCGTTTACTCGGCTGGCCTGTCACGGCGACCATTTCCGGCAGCATCTACTAGTACAAAAACCTGTACGTTTGAACTGCAGCTCCGAGGTGATGTTCACACGGACGCAAATGCGGACTTCCACCAACTCCGCTCGCTTGAGATTTGCGCTACCCAGCTACTGTCCTCATCACAGCTTGTGCTAGTAATACTACCACGTCTTGTACTCATTGAACTAAGTAATACGTACGCGTAAACCGTTTTTAACAAATTATGCGGAATCCAAATTTTAAATTTTTATCGAAATAAAAAATGTAGATTGGGTAAAACAATTCCAATATCTAAGTGAGCTCATATCACATTTGAGCCAAACAGGTAAAGGGACGTGTATGGCAGATAACAATAACAAGCACCGTAGATCTATGTCGATGCTACTCTATATTGCAGTAGCCATCTTTGTATATCTCCTGCTTAGCAACACATTATTACCAGGACTTCTGCGTCAACAGGTACAAACTGTCTCGTACAGTGAGTTCCTTAACAAGATTGACAACAATGAAGTCACCAAGGTAGACCTTAATACTGGCAACAGAAACATTAGGTTTACAACTGGCTCTGGAGATTCCGAGAAGGTCTTTGAGACTACGCAGTTCCCTAATGATTCAACGCTGGTTCAGACGCTCAGAGACCACAAAGTTGATTTCTCGGCTTCTATTCCTGACAACTCTACAAACATGCTGCTCTATGCCCTTATTCAGTATGGCATCCCTCTTGTTCTCTTCTTGGGCATTGGCTACTTTATCAACCGTTCCCTTAAACGCGCCATGGGTGACGATGGTCCTTCCATGAACTTTGGTGGCGGCTTTGGAGGTCTTGGCGGCAATCTTGGTCGCTCAAGCGCTAAAGAAATTAAGGGAGAAGACACAGGCATTACGTTTAAAGACGTTGCTGGCCAAGAAGAAGCTAAAGAGTCTATGCAAGAGATTGTTAGCTTCCTTAAGACTCCCGATAAGTACAAAGAGATTGGCGCTCGTTGCCCTCGTGGTGCCCTGCTTGTAGGCCCTCCAGGTACTGGTAAGACCCTCATTGCTAAGGCAGTTGCTGGTGAGGCAGGCGTTCCTTTCTTCCAGATTGCTGGCTCTGAGTTTGTTGAGATGTTTGTTGGACGCGGTGCTGCAAAAGTCCGTGACCTCTTCAAGCAAGCAAATGAAAAGGCTCCTTGCATCATCTTTATTGACGAGATTGATGCTGTTGGTAAGCGCCGTGATGCTTCTCTCAACTCCAACGATGAGCGTGAGCAAACCTTAAACCAGCTGCTCTCTGAGATGGACGGCTTTGATAACCACAAGGGTATTGTTGTTCTTGCAGCAACCAACCGCCCTGAGACCTTGGACAAGGCACTTCTGCGTCCTGGCCGTTTTGACCGCCGTATTCCTGTTGAGCTTCCAGACCTTAAGGGTCGTGAGGCAGTTCTTCAGATTCACGCCAATGATGTAAAGATGGAGCCAGGCGTTGACCTCTCTATTATTGCTAAGTCCACACCAGGCGCATCCGGTGCAGACCTTGCAAACATCATCAACGAGGCAGCTCTTCGTGCTGTTCGCTTTGGTCGCCGTCGTGTTACCACCGAAGACCTTGCTGAGTCCGTTGACGTTGTTATTGCCGGCGCAAAGAAGAAGAACACTGTTCTTTCTGAGCACGAGAAGGACGTTGTTGCTTATCACGAGACCGGTCATGCAATTGTAGGCGCCATCCAGAAAAACGATGCTCCTGTTACCAAGATCACCATTGTTCCTCGTACTGGCGGAGCTCTTGGCTTTACCATGCAGGTTGAGGATGATGAGCGTTATCTCATGAGCAAAAGCCAGGCAATGGATGAGATTGCTGTTCTCTGTGGTGGACGCGCAGCTGAAGAACTTATCTTTGGCGAGATGACCAATGGCGCTTCCAACGATATTGAGCGTGCAACAGCAATTGCTCGCGCTATGGTTACGCAGTACGGCATGTCTGACAAACTTGGCATGGTTACCCTCAGCCAGCAGCAAAGCCGTTATCTTGGTGGTGGCTCTTCCCTCACCTGCTCTGAAGCAACAGCTGAAGAGATTGATGCTGAGGTTAGGCGTATTGTTGAAGAGGGCCATCAGCGTGCACTTCAGACGCTTAAAGAGAACCGCTTTAAGCTGCATGAGATTGCTCACTACCTGCAGAAGAAGGAAACTATCACCGGCGAGGAGTTCATGAATATCCTCAAGCGCGAGAATACCTTTGCACCAGTAGTTGAGAACACCAATGAGGAAGGTTCCTCTACCTCTTCAGCAGAGTAACTTTGTCTCATAAGTAAAATTAAACGGCCGCCTATTCTGAACTGCCTCCCATTTCTTGGACATAAGAAATGGGAGGCAGTTCATATGCGGGT
>CALGXY010000057.1:0-7054 GCA_937935155.1 uncultured Atopobium sp.
CCTCAGTGCCCAGCTTCTATCCTGCAGCTTCACACTAACTGCACCGTTATTGCTGATGAGGCCGCCCTCTCGCTCTGCCCAGCTGAGTAAGGTCAGGTTGTCCAAAGCATCCAAAAGGTATCCAAAGGGCATCTTGAAGGCTCTTTAAAAGCTTTAAATAGCATCTGCCGAGAAAACAAAACTCCCATTCAGGTGAATGGGAGTTTTTTTCTTGCAGTTTATGATATGTAAGCGTTGTATGTGCACGTTTAGTGGCGCTCCGCAAGTGCGCATTTATTGGAGCTCCGAAAAATATTAATAGTCCTTGAAGTAACGACTGAGAGCAAAAAGGACCTGGTAGTTAAGGCCAAGCACATAGTCGCCGTTATTGGTATGAACCGTGCGAAGCGTAAACTCAAGATTGTCACCAAACGTGATTTTATCGCCATCTTTTTTGCCAGCACGAGACATATCACCAGTTGAAAGTGGGAAAACTCTACCGGCTGGATTGACCGAAGTAACAAAGAATATAAAAGGCTCGACGGCGTTTTCACCAAGGTTAATGTGCAACTGTTTGAAAATCTGACTGTTTGTTGACACATAGACTACTTCGTTTTTGTCGAGCAGCTTCTTCAGTTCAGGAAGAGTCGCTGCTACCCAAGGTAGATCATGATGAACAAAGGGATTGTCGCTCGCGAGCGACTGCGCGATAGGCGAGCCGTACTGATAGACATAAACCATCTTGTTGTAGAGCTCGTTGACGTCATTAACAGAGGTCTGAACTGGTGCGGCCTGATTTGCCTGAACAAGCTCGATAAGGTTCATGGAATTGAGCTGGTCAGATGAAGCGCCTTTGGACTGCGCTTCAGAAACAGTTAATCCACCAAATGCGAACGACCCTACGCCAAATATCAGACAAAGCGCTGATAAAGCAACAAGAGCTTTAGATGATTTCTTTTTGGAAAGGAATGCGATTCCGATAGCAAGAGCAACAAAAATAAGCACGATATACCAGGTCTTACTGATGGCATATCCCAGAGTCTCAGTCATTGGGCCTCCTTGTGTTTTGAAGTTAGTTACTAATTTTATCAGAGGACCCCTATTTGTCATAAATTTGTTGGGGTTCTGACGCGCTGTCGTTGCAAGTCCGATGCCAACCTGACGCAAATCTGACGCGAACCTGACCGATCGACTGATGTTGTTCCCGTGACATTTGTCGTAAAACCTTGAGATTTCATTTTCTACCTCGTATAGTGGAGTTTCGGAAATTCTGACTATTGTTTGTCGACCGGTACAAATCTCCGACACATCAACGTGTCGCATCGCAAACGTACTGATTGACTTGGAGGATTGATGGAAAACGAGATTCCACCAGTTAATCGTGTAGACGAGATTCACGAGAAGCTCAGCTCACTTCAGGGCCAAAAACTCAAGGTCAAGGCTAACATGGGACGTTCTCGTATTGTTGAGCGCACAGGTACCCTGGTTATGGCCCATCCATCTCTTTTCATCGTTGAGGTTGGCGAGCGTCGCGGTCGCACTGCCCGCCAGTCCTACCAGTACGTTGACGTTCTGACCGGCACCGTTGAGCTTTTTGACTACGAGACCGGCGAGCGTTTGTTTGATTTTGAGTTTGAAGAGTAGTTTAGAAGCGCGCGCATTACTTCGACTAGGCTCACACTCATGGCTGCCTCGTTGTCCAATTTTGGACGCCAAATCATTCAGATTCCTTGCAAGGTCAACCTTCACCTGGGCATTCACGCTCAGAAAGACCAGCGAGGATACCATAAAGTAGATTCACTCATGGTTCCCGTTGCGCTGTACGACACAGTTGTTGTCGATGACGCGCCGGAGCTTACGGTTACGCATGAGCCGCAGCTCTGCGTGTTGCCCGAGCGCACAACAACCTGGAAGGCCGCGGTTCTTCTCGCCAATAAGCTGGGAGTTTCCCCAGATGTTTCCATTGACGTGCAAGTGTATATTCCCGAGAAGGCCGGTCTGGGTGGATCGTCCGCCGACGCTGCCGCAACGCTCTATCTGTTGGCTCAGCGTTGGGGTGTTGACCCGCTAGACCCGCTGGTAGTTGAGGTAGCCAAGGCTGTGGGCGCAGACGTTGCGTTCTTCTTAGACCCACGGCCATCGCTTATGCTTGGCGCCGGGGATACGCTGGTAGAAACCTATACGTCTACTGTTGACGCTCCGCTTGCCATTGTTTTACCAGCAGAAACTGGCGTTGTTACCAAAGAAGCGTACGACCAGTTTGATACATCGCCAATTGCACCGGAATCTTACGAGCAGCTGTCCGCGCTTTTGCGCGCTGCTGGTCAGGATGCTGCAGACACGACGACCGGTGCTAACAAAGCCACTGCAGATAAGCAGCTTATCCAGCAGGTAGCTAGCCTTCTCTTCAACAATCTTGCGCCAGCAGCAAAATCGCTAAAACCACAGGTAGCCGAGGTAGAGGAGTGGCTAAAGGCACAGTCTGGCGTTCTTGGCGCTCAGGTTTCCGGTTCAGGTAGCAGCTCTTTTGCGCTTTGCGAATCACGCGATGCCGCAGACGCAATTGCCGCCACGGCTCAAGCAAAAGGTTGGCGAGGCTTCTCCACTACCTGCAAGTTGTAGTGGTAACATAGAGCGGCAAATGTTTGATGGATTTATCCCGTCGGACAAGGCAAAACATAACGGGTTGTGGCTCAGCTTGGTAGAGCGCTCGGTTCGGGACCGAGAGGTCGCTGGTTCAAATCCAGTCAACCCGACCACTTTTCCTGATAAACAGTGAAATATCGTCATTTTTGTGTCGTGAAATTAGCGTTTTGGCACCCAAAGTGGTAAAAAATGCGTTTAGTTGGAATATACAAAAACGCATGTATTCTATGCAGACCATCTACCAGCATAAACTCTCGGTCAAAATTGATTGAAACTTTTATGGGAAATCTCAACTGGGAAAACGCAAGTGCTAAAACGCCGAACTAGAAAATAAATCTCCAACTAAACGGGTTTTTTACCCAAATCAGACACCACTTTCCGTCATATCAATTTCTTGATTAGTTTTCGCGCATATCCAAGGCTGTTTATACGTTTTTTGGTTAGGCGGACACATAATCGCCCGGACCTTGCATCAACCGTTCCTCAAAAGTCTACAAGACAGCTCCATGAGAACACTTCCTCACTGTTTTGAGCTTCATTTTGCAATCAAATGAACATTGTGAACGTTTAGGCCTACAAAAACATAAATAAATCGACACAAAATAAACACAAATGGATTACAATCAGACGAAGTGCACTACGTTTAAGGCAACGCGCGCACCGTCGTTTCTACGCGCTTGCACACACGCGTTTTGTTGAAAGGGGTTTTGTATGCCTGTTGTTGAGTTTTTTGTAAACGTGTTATCAACACCAGCCATCCTAGTTGGCCTTGTTGCCTTGCTAGGTTTGGCACTCCAGGGAAAGCCAGTTGAGGACCTTATCAGAGGTACCCTCAAGACCATCGTTGGCTTCCTTGTTCTTTCTGCAGGTGCAGGTTTCTTGCAGACCGGATCCCTCCTTGCCTTTGGCGAGATCTTCAACTTTGCCTTTGACATGCAGGGTGTTGTACCAAACAACGAGGCCGTTGTCTCCCTGGCACTGGGCGAGTTTGGTCAGGCAACCGCAATCATTATGTGTATCGGTATGGTCCTGAACATTGTCCTCGCACGTTTTTCTCGCTTTAACTACATCTTCCTTACCGGCCACCACACCCTCTACATGGCAGCTATGCTCGCCATCATCCTGCACGTCGGCGGCCTTTCCGGTTGGATGCTCTACATCTCCGGCGCATGCCTGCTTGCTCTGATTATGGTTCTGTCTCCTGCATACTGCCAGCCAACCATGCGCAAGGTTACCGGCAGCGATTCCGTTGCACTTGGCCACTTCGGCGGCGCTGGTTACTGGCTTGCTGGTATGGTTGGTAAGCTCTTTGCTTCCGATCGCGAGAATAGCACCGAGAATATCAAGTTCTCCAAGCGTCTCATCTTCCTGCGCGACAACACTGTTTCCATCGGTCTGACCATGATCATCATGTTCTTGGTTATCACCGGCGTTGCTGTCAGTCGCGGTCTTCTAACCTTGGTACCTGCAGGAACTACCGCTGCAGAGTTTGCTTCTAACCCACAGTATGCTGGTCTCCAGCACCTCGGCGACCTGCTGAACATTGGTACCGAGACCACCACTAACTGGATTGTCTGGGCATTTACCCGCGGTCTCTCCTTTGCTGGTGGTGTTTACATCATTCTGTCCGGTGTCCGTCTGATTATTGGCGAGATTGTTCCTGCATTCAAGGGTATTGCTCAGAAGCTTGTCCCTGGTGCAAAGCCAGCAATCGACTGCCCAATCGCATTCACCTATGCTCCAAACGCCGTTATCATTGGCTTCCTGAGCTCCTTCGTCGGTGGCATCCTGGGCCTGCTTATCCTTGGTGTTATTAACGCTCAGATCGCAGCAATTGCCCTGATCCTCCCAGGCGTTGTTCCTCACTTCTTCTGCGGCGCGACCGCAGGCGTCTTTGGTAACGCAGAAGGCGGCATCAAGGGCTGCATTGCTGGCTCTTTTGTCCACGGTCTACTCATTACCTTCTTGCCTGCACTGTGCATGCCAGTCTTTACTCTTATGGGCTTCACCTCCGCTACCTTCTCCGACGCTGACTTCTCCATCATGGCGCTGATCTTTGGTAACGTTGCTCTGAACGTCCAGGGTGCAGTTCTCACCGGCATCTGCGTTGTTTGCTTCTGCCTGCCAATCCTCTTCAACCTTGTTGCTCCTAAGAAGGCTGAGGAGAAGAAGGCCGAGTAGAAAAAGGCCGAGTAGCATCCGCTCACAGAATTGCAGTTAAACATCGCAGTTGCTGCAGACATTGCGAGTAGAATTTAGGTATCTAGGTCGGGCTTCGTCCTTGGATGGGGCCCGACTTTTTAACCCACGTAACCCACATATCACACGTGGTGAATTGAAAGGGGCTTTTATGGCTATCCAGAAGATCCTTTGCTGTTGCGGAAGTGGACTTGGCTCCAGCCTTATGGTTGAGATGCAGATCCAGGACGTCCTGAACGAGCTGGGCGTGAGCGGCGTCGAGGTTGAGCACTCAACCGTTTCCGACGTTACTCCTGGCGCAGCTGACCTCTTTATTGTTGCTCGCGACCTTGAGGATTTTATCGCCGGCATTCCAGAAGACGAGAAGATCGTTCTCTCCAACATCCTTGATAAGGATGAAATGAAGGAAAAGCTTACCGAGAAGTTCGGTCTGTAAGCGCTGGCTCGCACGCAGCTCCGGCTCGCGCGTGGTGCCGACCTGCTGCGTTTCTCGCACGCAATACGTGAAAGGAAATTACATGGACGTCGACCTTAAACAGGTTGCTCGTGAGGTGCGCAAAAGCATTCTCACGCAGGTCTTTACGGCCAAATCCGGCCATCCCGGTGGCTCGCTTTCTGCAACAGAAATCCTGACGTATCTCTACTTCAAGGAAATGCACGTAGATCCTACCAAGCCCAACTGCCCCTGCAGGGATCGCTTTGTGCTCTCAAAGGGGCACGTTACTCCTGCACTTTATGGCGTTTTGGCCGAGCGCGGCTTCTTCCCCAAGGAGGAGCTCAAGACTTTCCGCGCGCTCAACTCGCGCCTTCAGGGTCACCCCAACATGAACGATACCCCCGGCGTTGACATGAGCACCGGCTCCCTTGGTCAGGGCGTTTCTACCGCTGTTGGCATGGCACTTGCTGGCAAGAAGTTCAACAAGGACTATCGCGTCTACACGCTTCTGGGCGACGGCGAGATTGAAGAGGGTCAGGTATGGGAAGCTGCCATGTTTGCCGGCAACCACCAGCTTGATAACCTCACGCTTATTGTTGACAACAATAACCTGCAGCTTGACGGCTCGCTTGAACAGATCAATACGCCACAGCCAATTGGCGAGAAATTCAAGGCGTTCAAATTCCACGTCATTGAGGTGGCTGATGGACACGACTTTGACCAGCTTGCTGCTGCATTTGCTGAGGCTCGTGCCGTTAAGGGTCAGCCAACCGTCATCATTGCCCACACTGTAAAGGGCAAGGGTGTCTCTTTCATGGAGAACCAGGTAGGCTGGCACGGCAAGGCTCCTAACCAGGAGCAATACGAGCAGGCTATGAAAGAGCTTGAGGGAGAGGTGGCATAACATGGCAGACGTACAGAAAATTGCCACCAGAGAGGCATACGGAAAAGCCCTGGTAGAGCTTGGTAAAGAGCACGACGATCTTCTCGTATTTGATGCTGACTTGGCAGAGGCAACTCGTTCTGGCAAGTACGGCGAGGAGTATCCTGATCGCTTTGTGGACTGCGGCATTGCTGAGGCCAACATGATTGGCATGGCAGCCGGCGTTGCGGCTACGGGTCACAAGGTCTTTGCAACTTCGTTTGCAATGTTCACGTCTGGTCGCGCGTTTGAGCAGATCAGAAACTCGGTGGGTTACCCTCACCTCAACGTTAAGATTGGCGCTACCCACGGAGGCCTCTCGGTAGGAGAGGATGGCGCTACTCACCAGTGCAATGAGGATATTGCTGTTATGCGTACCATTCCTGGCATGACGGTCATTATTCCATCCGACGCTGTTGAGGCTGAGGCTGCTGTTAAGGCCGCTTACGACCATGATGGTCCTGTTTATATGCGCTTTGGTCGCCTTCCTGTTCCTGTCTTCAATACCAACCCTGATTACCACTTTGAGCTTGGCAAGGGTATTGTCCTCAAGGAGGGTACTGACGTTACGCTGGTAGCTTGTGGCCTCATGGTTCCTGTGGCTCTTGAGGTTGCAGAGCAGCTGGCAGCAGGGGGTGTCAGCGCTGAGGTTATCAACATTCACACCATTAAGCCTCTGGATACCGAGCTGATCACTGCTTCCGCAGTAAAGACTGGCAAGGTTGTGACCATTGAGGAGCACTCCGTCATCGGCGGTCTGGGTAGTGCAGTCTGCCAGGCACTTTCCGAGAACGCTCCTGTTCCGGTCAAGGTCATTGGCGTCCAGGACACCTACGGCGAGTCCGGACCAGCTCTTCAGGTTCTTGCTAAGT
>CALGXY010000058.1:0-21734 GCA_937935155.1 uncultured Atopobium sp.
CCCGCATATGAACTGCCTCCCATTTCTTATGTCCAAGAAATGGGAGGCAGTTCACTTTGACTTAGATGGCAGTTCTCAATTGTTTTGGTAAGAATTTAGATTCTGCAAATAATTTATGATTCAGCGTATGCAAGCATGCAATGAGGGTATAGTATGCCGTAGTTAACAAATTGAGGAGTATCTGTATGAGTCCTATTGATATTTTGGTTGTTCTTATCGTTATTGCTCTTGTTGCTCTTTGTGTCCGCTCTCAACTTAAGAGCGCAAAAGAGGGCTCTTGTTCTGGATGCTCTTCATCCAGTAGCTGCGGCACTCATCATGGTGGAGATGGTCACTGCGGTGTTGCTCAGAAAATGATTTCTGACGTCGATAAGGCTTTTGACGCTCAATAGGTCAATTGTCACAATTTCATTAACAATTTTTGCCATTCACCCGGTTTCAGGGAAGTGGAAACATAGCCGTAACAAGAATGTGTCATGGTAGTTACGATTCCAGTTTTCTGACCCGGGAGGGCCATATGAGTACAGATAAGAAAATTGATTATATTCTTCGCACGGTAGAGGAGCGAGATGTCCGCTACTTGCGTCTTTGTTTTACCGATGTACTCGGCGGATTAAAGGCTCTCTCCATTTCCCCCGAGGAGCTAGAAGAGGCTTTTGTTGAGGGCATTGGTTTTGACGGCTCTAACGTTGACGGCTTTGCTTCCCAGGAGCAGTCCGATCTTCTCGCATTCCCTGACGCAGATACGTTCCAGATTCTTCCATGGAAGACAGATGACGGTGTAGTTGCAAACGTATTCTGCGATATTCAGACTCCTCGACGTGAGGCTTTTACAGGCGATCCACGCCTTGTACTGAGAAATGCTTTTATCAAGGCAGAAGACCTTGGCTATGTCGCAAATGTTGGTCCTAAGCTTGAGTATTTTTATTTTGTGAGCGGGACTGAGCCAAAGCCTATTGATCAGGCTGGATACCTTGATTTGAATTCTGCTGATCTCAGTCATAGCCTTCGTTATTCCACATCTCGCGCGCTTGAGAATCTTTCTATTCCTGTTCAGTATTCTTTCCATGCAGCTGGCCCTGCTCAAAATGGTGTTGAGCTTCGTTATGCAGAGGCGCTAACCTGCGCGGATAACATTGTTACTGCTCGTCTGGTTATCAGACATATTGCAACACTTCACGGTGTGTTTGCTTCGTTTATGCCAAAGCCTCTTCAGGGAGTTCCTGGCTCAGCCATGCTTTTGAATCAGTCGCTTCTTGACCACGATGGCGAGTCTCTGTTCTGGGCTCCAAAGACTGAGAGCGAGGCCCACCTTTCTGAGCTTGCTCAACACTACATTGCAGGTCTTATTAAGTACGCTCCCGAGTACATGCTTATTACTAACCCAACGGTTAATTCCTATAAGCGCTTTGATCGTGATGCTATTCCTGCCTATGCAACCTGGGGTCGTAAAAACCGTTCTGCTATGGTTCGTATTCCTACGCATAAGCCAGGCAAGCATGTTGCCACCCGTGCTGAACTGCGTATTCCTGATCCAACTGCAAATCCTTATTTGGCTAATGCTGTCACGCTTATGGCTGGCCTTAAGGGTATTGAAGAAGGCCTCTTGCTTCCTGAAGAGTTTGTAGGCGGAAATCCTGCCGATTATGGCGAGAAGCTCCCAATTAATCTTGGAGAGGCACTTGAGCGCTTCAAGCAGTCAGAGCTTCTTAAAGATGTTCTTGGTGAGCACATCTTCTCGTACCTGTGCGAGCGCAAGGCAGAGGAGTGGCGTGAGTATTGCCTGGCAGTTACTGACTGGGATACGCAAAAGTATTACGCTGGTTGCTAAGCAACTATTCTGCTTGCGTTTATAGGTACCTTTGAACCCTGTTCTGATTTTTCAGAGCAGGGTTTTTTGACGAGAAACCCTTGTTTCACGCAAAGAATGTAGCCTTCTTATTCGAATTGTTACTGTTTTATGAACTGAAAAAATTACTTTTACCTGGGCTTTATTGGATAGAATGACTAAATAGTAGTCATTTATGCAAAGAAGTTGTTCTTCTCGCCATTTTTATGCAATAAAAACGAGAAATACGAAGAAAATTATAAGTAGATTTTTCATATTTGCTTCCTATAATTCATTCCAATGAATTTCAGCTCAGATTTATTCAGGAAGAGGCAAATATGAAATCGTCACTGGTTACTACCGTTAAAAAGAATGCCCTAAAGGGCGTAGCTGCTGTTTTTATGGCATGTGCACTTGTTGGTCTTATGGCTTGCTCGTCATCTAAGCAAGAAAATGCGCAACAGGGTACTACTTCATCCTTTGATTCAAGCTACACGCTGGTAACTAAGGGTCATCTGACCGTTGTTGCAGAGCTTGGTTTCCAGCCTTTTGAGTATTTTGAAGGCAACTCAACTACTCCTGTTGGTTTTGACGTTGATCTTATTACCGAGATTGCAAAAAGACTCAATCTTGAGGTTACGTACCTGCCAAACCAGAAGTTTGACACTCTTGTTCCAACTATTAAGCAGGGTGGCAAAGCAGACGTTGCTATCGCAGGTATTACCATCACTGACGAGCGCTCTCAGGAGGTAGACTTCACTACTTCTTACCTCGACTCCAATCAGTCCCTGGTTGTTAAGTCTGGCAGCACCGAGACCGAGCAGACGCTCAACGACGCCTCTAAGAAGGTTGTTGTTCAGACAGGTACTTCCGGCGAGGATTGGGCCAAGGAGAACCTTCCAAAGGCAACTATTGTTTCTGTAGACGATGTTGCTGCAGCAATGGCAGGAGTCCAAACCGGTTTGTACGATGCTATGGTCATTGACTTGCCTGTTGCTTCTAATCTGATTAGCACTTCATATTCTGATCTGACTATTGCAAAAGAGATTCCAACAGGTGAGCAGTACGGCATTGTAGTTTCCAAGGACAATCCTGCGCTGACCGAGGCAATCAACAAGGTTCTTGCAGACATGGAGAAGGACGGAACCATGACTTCTCTCAAAACCAAATGGTTTGGCTCTAACATCTAGTTTTACCAGCTCAGCAAAAGTGCTTGAAGTCAGATTTGGCTTCAAGCACTCACTGTTTTCATCAGGATTTATCGCAACTAAGCTCTAAAGGAGTATCACGTGATTGCACTTTTGCACAAAACTATGTCAGGACAGCAACTGTCCTTGTGCATGTCATCTGCGAGTTTCAAAGCTGAATCTGCGCCTCAGAGTACGGCTTATAATTCAGCTAAGTCTAAGCACTCGCATATATGCGCGTACCCCTCTCTGCTTGTAGTTCTTCTCGCCACGCTTCTTTTGAGTGGGCTGTTCTTTATGTCTCTGAGCGTGTTTTCTGTTCAGAGTGCGTTTGCTCTTACCACAAATAAGGCAACAGCTAAGTCAAATCAGACAGAAGGCAATGGCGTTATCGGCGGTAAAGAAACTCGTTTAACCTGGGAAGGAACAGTTGAGGACGAGCAGGTCTCTCAGCTGACCTTGCAGCTTCCTGAGGGCTCCGATTTGCAGAACGCAACCACTAAAGTGACCGTTCTTTCAGGTCTTACGCGCGAGAAGATCGAGGCAACAGCAAGCGTCCAGGGAACGCAGGTTGTGATTTCTTTTGCAACGCCGGTGGATGCTCAAAAGCTGATTCGTGTAGAGATTTCCGGCATAAAGTTTCCTGCTGACGGCGGTTCGTACACTGTTGAGGGAACATATACCACTGAGCAAGGGACTCAAAAGCTTGCCTCTTCTCCTGAAATCACCATTATTTCTAACACGCCTGTTCAGGCTCTAGTGAATTGGCTTAATGCTCAGCCTTGGGTTGAAGCATGGAATTCCAACCACTTTTTGGGCATGTTCTTAAAGCCTCAACTGATTGTCTCTTCAGTGGTGATGCTTTTTCCTGGATGGCTGGTTTGTCTTGCAATTGTAATTTGCGCTTATCCTGTAGCTATTGTGCTGGGAATGGGCTTTGCGCTGCTGAAGATTTCCAAGAATCCGCTCCTGCGTGCACTTGCGGTGGTGTATATCAATTTGTTGCGTGGAACCCCATTCTTCCTGCAGATTTATATTCTGTTCTTTGGTCTTCCTATGTTAAATATCAATCTGGACACCAATTTGCTTGGCTTTATTGTGGTTGCTATTAACTCTTCTGCGTATCTTTCAGAGATCTTCCGCGCGGGCATTCAATCAATCCCGCAGGGTCAGTATGAGGCAGCAAGCTCTCTTGGTATGAATCGTTTCCAGACCATGACGTTTATCATCATTCCTCAAACTATCCGCCGTGTTATTCCACCTCTTACCAGCGACTTTATTACTTCCTACAAAGATACCTCGCTGCTTTCTTCTGTAGGTGTTATGGAGCTGATGATGTTTGCTAAAAACCTCACCACATCAACAGGAAACATGACGCCCTATATGACGGCCGCTCTGTTCTATTTGGCAATTACCTTGCCACTCATTAAGGTAGTTGGCAGTATCGAGAAACGCATGGAGCAGTCAGAAACAGGCAAAACGGTAAGCGCTTCAGTAAGTAAGACTCAAGCTATCTCCAAGGAGGAAAACTAATGTCTTTCTTTTCTTTCAAAAAGAAGTCGAACACAGAACATCCTGCCTTGGATGCTGAAGTTGCTGCACAAGAGGCATTTGAGCGCGATAAAACCCTTACTAACCATGCTTTTGAGGCAGGTGAACATCCTATTGTTCGTATTGAGCACCTCAATAAGTCGTTTGGATCAACGCATGTCTTAAATGACGTTAACCTGACTGTTTGGCCAGGTGAAGTTGTGGTTGTACTTGGCCCTTCGGGCTCTGGTAAGTCCACCATGCTTCGTTGTATCAATCTACTGGAGACTCCTTCTGCAGGTCATATTCTTATTGAAGATCAAGAGATTACGGGCACAAACGAGGCAGAGGTAAATGCGCTTCGTAGAGATGTGGGAATGGTCTTTCAGCAATTCAATCTGTTTGGTCATTTAACGGTCAAAGAGAACGTAATGATTGGTCAGATTAAGGTTCTAGGAAAGTCAAAAGAAGAGGCAGAAGCGGAGGCGCTAAAGCAGCTTGAGGCGGTTGGCCTTGCCGATAGAGCAGACTTTAAGCCTGGTGCACTTTCCGGTGGTCAGCAGCAGCGTGTAGCAATTGCTCGCGCTGTGGCAATGCACCCAAACGTGCTTCTGTTTGACGAGCCTACATCCGCGCTTGACCCCGAGCTTGTCCGTGGTGTTTTGGATGTTATGCGTGATCTGGCAAAGAACTCTGGTATGACCATGATTGTGGTAACGCACGAGATGGGTTTTGCAAAAGACGTGGCAGATCGCGTGGTCTTTATGGAAGGAGGAGTGGTAGTTGAGCAAGGTACTCCTGATGTCATCTTCAACAATCCACAGAACCCTCGAACAGCTGAGTTCATTGGCGCTATTGCGTAAAACCCATACTTTTTACAATTAATACGCAAACGTAAAAAATATTTTAGGGCGAGAAGATCTTCTCGCCCTAATTGCAGATAATAAGGTATATCTGCTCTTTATTCGCAGCTTGTGGTATGCTTTATAAGATTAAGCTTATCCTAGGGGGAATCGATGCATCACAAGAATATTCTTCTTGTATCTGCAACGACACGCTTACATGAACGTATGCGTGAACTTTCGCATGTCATTGATGTGTCTATTGCTCTTGCAAATGCAGCCTCATTTTCTCAGGCTGCGGCTTCTGGTCATACCTTTGACCTGATTATTCTTGATCAAAAAGAACTTTCCCAAGATGTTATTAGCACGGTTGAGAATTATTCCGCTCAAAACGGTGGAATTGCTCGCCTGTTTGTTGCTGACCTTGATAATCTTTCTAAGTTTGTTCTGCCTGTTCAGGGCAAGAGCGATTTTATTTTGTCCACTGCAACTATCCAGGAGTTTAGCCTTAGGTGCTCGCTGCTTTTGTGGCCAGGTACCGAGAGCACTTCTAGAGATTTGGTTATTGTTGACAACATAAAGATTAACCTGGCAACGTATCAGGTTTACATCGATGAATCTCCTGTTGATCTTACGTATATGGAGTATCTGCTGCTGTCATTCTTGGCAACCCATCCGTCTCGTGCATACTCGCGTGAGGCTCTTTTGCAGCGCGTTTGGGGCTTTGAGTACTGTGGTGGTACCAGAACAGTTGACGTTCACGTAAGGCGTGTTCGCTCAAAGATTGGTCCTCAAGCAGCCGCTCATCTTGAGACGGTGCGTGGTGTAGGCTATCTGTTTAGAGCATAATCTCAGGTACAGACTGTATTTAATGGGATCTGCAAACTTCTTACTTACGAGCAGGACTCCCGTGCGTCTTTCTCATAATGAGAAACGAATTTTTGTCCGGTATAACGGGTAGAATACACATATTGAAAAATTGATGTTTAGCGCAGAATTATTTGCGTTAGTTGTTTGCATCAAAGTGATGTTAAGGAGGATGTCTATGGAGAACCAAGTACATGGTTTAACCACAGATTCCGCTGTTTATAAGCGTTTCTCGCCAGTTAAGCAGACTGGATTTATGTCTATGTTCAAAAGCTCAAGTGTAAAAAGAACAGCTTGTGCAATTGCTTTTGCCGTTGCTTGTGTCCCTACCATTGCTTTGGGAGAGGGAATTTCTAAGCTTCCTGCAGTATCTGGTCAGGCAACTATTTCTCAAGCAGCGACGTCTCGTCCTGCTGCAGAACCAACTGATACTAAGACGGCAGAAACGGTAGCTTCTAAGGTTTTGCCTTCGGTTGTGTCCGTTAAGGCTACCAGTGATTCATCAGGCTC
Organism: uncultured Atopobium sp.; assembly: GCA_937935155.1. Taxonomy (GTDB): domain Bacteria; phylum Actinomycetota; class Coriobacteriia; order Coriobacteriales; family Atopobiaceae; genus Lancefieldella. The sequence goes on from CALGXY010000058.1 coordinate 6,765, forward strand.
AACCGGTTCTGGCGTTGTATTGAACACAAATGGAGACATTCTTACCAATTACCACGTCATTGAGGGTATGGATACGTTCTCTATCTCCGTTAATGATAAAGAGTATGAGTGTACTGTTGTTGGTACAGATCCAACCTCTGACCTGGCTGTTCTTCATGCAGATCTTAAAGGAGATAGCCTAACTCCAATTGAGATTGGTAATTCCGATAACTTGGCTCCTGGTAGTTGGGTTATGAGTGTTGGTAGTCCATTTGGTCTTGATCACTCTGTTTCTGCAGGTATCGTGTCTGCTCTTTCTCGTGGAGATATGCTTGAGACAGAAGGTGGAGAAACCACTATTTATGCAAACCTCATCCAGGTTGATGCAGCTATTAACCCAGGTAATTCTGGCGGCGCTCTGGTTGACTCTAATGGTCAGCTTGTGGGTATTTGTACGTTGTTCTCGTCAGATACCAAGTCATTTGCGGGTATTGGCTTTGCAATTCCTTCTAACTATGCCATTGATATTGCAAATCAGATTCTTTCTGGCCAGCAAGTTAAGCATGCCTATATTGGTCTTTCTATGCAGACCGTTACTCCTCGAGTTGCAAAGCGCAATGATCTCTCGGTAGATTACGGTGCGTATGTAGCAGGCCTTCTTGATGATAGTCCTGCAGAGGGTGCTGGTATTAAAAAGGGTGATGTTATTGTCTCTATTGGTGGAGAGCGCGTAGTTTCTGCTGATGCAGCTATTATTGCCGTTCGCTCTCACAAGATTGGAGAGACCGTTCCTGTAGAAATCATGCGTGGAGAAGACCGCCTTACCATCAACGTCACGCTTGGTTCTGATGAGACGCTTTCTTCTATGAAAGAAAAAGAAAAGAACAGTAAGAACGAAACAAACAACGTTGATGATAAACAGGATCGTACTGAAGATGATGACTCCTATAGGTATTATCGTCAGCAAAACTATTGGGAAGAGTTCTGGGATTACTTCACTAATCCTTATGGAGATAAAGACGTTGATTCCGATAATCCATTTGTGAATTTCGTAGAGAGCATTACCAATAGCATTGCAGAAGTAATCTACGGTATTTTTGGTTAACACTCAGATTGCGTTTGCTGTGTTTGCGTTTGTTTGTTCTGCTATGAGTTAGGGGAGCCTTGTGGATTTGCTTGTGCTGTTAGTTTTGGCTGTAGTTGTCATTGTGCTTATCGTGAGCCTTGTTACACTTTCCTCTAAGCTTTCGCAAGTAAAGACGCTGCAAGAGCAAAGTCAAACATCATCTGCAGAGCTTATAAGAAGCTCCCAAGAGTTGGATCGTCGTGTTACGGATAACATGGCAAAAATGCAAGAGCTTATGGATACAAAGCTTGAGAAGGTAAGAGAGGTAGTTGATCAAAAGCTCACCTCAACACTGCAGGCTCAGACAAAGCAGACTGATCAGCGTATTGCTCAGCTTGATGCTCGCTTTGATGCTTTTCAGCGTCGTGTGGATGACAACATGAAAGCAACTTCCCAGGCTTCAACTGAGCAGCTTGGTAAGGTTAGAGAGACTGTTGACAAACAGCTCAGCGACATGCGTAAAGAGAATGAAGCAAAGCTTGAGCTTATGCGTCAGACCGTTGACGAGAAACTCCAGAAAACGCTTGATGAGCGTATGACTCAATCGTTTCAGCGCGTGTCTACTCAGCTTGAGCAAGTTCATCAAGGCTTAGGAGAAATGCGTGGTCTTGCAGAAGGTGTTGGAGACTTAAAGAAAGTTCTCTCTGGCGTTAAGACTCGCGGAATTGTTGGAGAAATTCAGCTTGGAGCAATTCTAAGAGACATTCTTTCTCCAGAGCAGTACGAAGAGAATGTAGCCACTGTTTCCGGTTCTTCTGAGCGCGTCGAGTTTGCTGTTAAGTTGCCTGGAGAGTCAGGGGAGACCGTTTGGCTTCCTATTGATTCTAAGTTCCCTGGAGATACGTACGAGCACCTAGTAGATGCAATTAACGCAGGAAATGAAGAGGCGATTGCTGCCGCTAAAAAGGGTCTAGAGTCTCGAATTAAGGCAGAGGCAAAAGATATTTCTACAAAGTATATTGCCCCACCAGAGACAACTAACTTTGCTATTTTGTTCCTTCCTTTTGAGGGGCTTTATGCAGAGGTAGTCAGTCAGACGGGACTGCTTGAGCAGCTACAGAGGGAGTATCGCGTTAATGTATGCGGACCTTCCACTATGGCCGCACTTCTTAATAGCCTCCAAATGGGATTTCAATCCGTTGCTATTCAGAAGCATGCAGACGAGATTCAAAAGGTACTCTCTGCGGTTAAGACGGAGTTTGAGACGTATCAGGCGCAGCTTGAGAAGGCTCAAAAACAGATTAGAACTGCAGAAACCACCATTGATAAGATTCTTACTACTAGAACAAAGGCTATGAACCGCAAGCTCAGAGGTGTTACTGCATTAGAGAGCCTTGAAGATGCACAGAGTACTTTAGGTCTTGTTGAGGGAAGTGTAGAAGATCAAGAGGACGATGAATAGCACGTATTTTTGAGTGCTGAGTTTCTCTTTTATAGGTTGATAAAAAACGGCGGCTTCGGTCGCTGTTTTTTTGTTGCATAAAAATACCTTATGGGGGTATACTGTTTACAGAAACTAATACCCCCTTAGGGTATGTAAAGGAGGACAGATGGCTCAGAAAGACAGCCAACCACAGGAAACTTGTTGTCATTGTGATCACAAGGCTACTCCTCGCTCAAACGAGCTTAAAAGTGGGGTTTCTCGCCGTATTAACCGTGCAATCGGCCAGTTAAATGGCATTAAAACAATGATTGACGAGGATCGTTATTGCGGAGATGTTCTTATTCAGCTTGCGGCAGTTGAGTCTGCGGTTAAGGCCATCTCAAGAGAAGTAATGCAGGATCATCTGGAGTCTTGCGTTGTTGATCGTATCCAGTTGGGTGATACAGAAGTTATTGATGAGGTCATGGACCTCTTTAAGCGTTTTATGTAAGGTGGCGTTATGGATCAGAAAGTTTTTGATGTACAAGGAATGACGTGTGCAAGTTGTTCTGCGCACGTAGAGAAGGCGGCAAACTCTGTTTCTGGTGTCTCTGAGGCTCGCGTTAATCTGCTTAAGAATTCTATGGAAGTTGATTACGACGGTAATCCAGATACCCTCAAGCAGATTTCTGACGCAGTAAGCAAAGCAGGCTATGAGGCAACACCTCGTAGTGACAAAAAAGATTCTGCTGCAACTACTAAGGCAGATGCTACCGATGCTTCAGAAAAGGCGGTAAAGCAAAAGAGGATTGAACTTATCTCCTCAATGGCGTTTGCCATTCCACTGTTCTATCTTGCCATGGGTGAGATGATGGGAGCACCTGTTCCGCCTGCTGTTTCTGGTATGAATGGCATGATGAACTTGGCTCTTACCGAACTCTTGCTTTGCATTCCTATTCTGTTTATTTGTCGCCACTATTTTGTTGGTGGATTCCGCTCATTGCTGCATGGCGCTCCTAATATGGACTCGCTCATTGCGCTGGGCTCAGCAGCGTCGTTTGCCTACAGTGTTGTCAGTTTGTACCAGATGGCAAACGCTTTTGTTGCAGGAGACATTACTGCAGCTCACCAGGCAATGCACGGCATGTACTTTGAGTCCGCAGGTTTGATTCTTGCTCTGATTACCTTGGGTAAGTTCTTTGAGGCTCGCGCAAAAGGTCATACCACAGGTGCAATTAACGCACTTATGAACCTTGCTCCAAAGACGGCTATTCTCGTCAAAGACGGTGTTGAGCAGGAAGTTCCTGCAGAGACCGTTGTGGTGGGAGACGTGCTTGTGGTAAGGGCGGGTCAGTCAATTCCTGTTGATGGCCAGCTCATCGAAGGAGAAGGATCTGTCGATGAGTCCGCGATTACCGGAGAGCCCGTTCCTGTAAGCAAGGTTGTTGGAGACTCCGTGACAGGCGCTACGGTATCTACTGGCGGCTGGTTTAAGATGCGTGCCACCGCTGTTGGCGATGACACTACCCTTGCAGGCATCATTCGCCTGGTTGACGAGGCAACAAGCTCCAAAGCACCTATCGAGCGTCTTGCTGACAGCATTGCTGGTGTTTTTGTACCTGTTGTCATTGGAATTGCGCTGGTAACGTTTGCAGCATGGTTTGTCTTTGTGGCACCTGGTGACTTTGCGGTTGCTCTCTCGCACGCCGTTGCTGTTTTGGTCATCTCTTGCCCTTGTGCACTTGGTCTGGCAACACCTACTGCCATTATGGTGGGCACCGGCCTTGGCGCTTCAAATGGTATTTTGGTCAAGTCCGCCGAGGCGCTTGAGGGTGCGGTTAGAGCAACCGTGGTTGTTCTCGATAAGACGGGAACGCTCACTGAGGGCAAGCCAAGCGTAACTGATGTTCTTTGTGCAGGTAGTACCTCTGAGAATCAGTTGCTTGAATACGCATATGCGCTTGAGCAAAAGAGCGAGCATCCACTTGCGCAGGCTATTGTTACGTATGCTCAAGAGAAGCTTGGAGAGTCTGCAGGCAGCTCTCTTGATGTACAGGAGTTCTCACAGGTTGCCGGTGGTGGCCTTACGGCAACGGTTGGCGAGAAACGCCTTGTAGCGGGTAACGCTCGTCTTATGGAGCAGGAGGGTATCAGCACACAAGAGCTGACTTCCCAGGCTCAGCAGCTAGCTGAACAGGCAAAGACACCGCTGTACTTTGCACTTGAGGGTAAGCTTCTTGGTGTCATTGCTGTGGCCGATAAGGTTAAGCAGACCAGTGCGTCCACCATTGCTCGCCTTCGTGCTATGGGCATCAAGTCTGTCATGCTTACCGGTGACCAGGCAACAACGGCAAACGTCATTGGTAAGGAACTTGGCGTTGACCAGGTCATTTCTGATGTCTTGCCAAGCCAAAAAGAGTCTTACATTAGGCAGTTCCAGGACGCTGGAGAAAACGTTGTCATGGTTGGCGACGGTATCAACGATGCTCCAGCGCTTGCACGAGCAAACGTGGGTATTGCAATTGGTGCAGGTACCGATGTTGCTATTGAGTCTGCTGACATTGTCTTGATGAAGTCTGATCCAGCTGATGTTGCAACTTCAATTGAGCTTTCTCGTGCCACCATGACCAATATCAAGGAGAACCTGTTCTGGGCTCTGTTCTATAACACCATTTGTATCCCTGTTGCTATGGGCCTGTTATATCCATTTGGTATTTCGCTGAACCCTATGATTGGTGCAGCCGCCATGGGCTTCTCGTCAGTCTTTGTTGTATGCAATGCACTGCGTCTGCGCACCTGGAAGCCAAAGAATACAAGCTCTGCAACTCGTCAAAACGCTCATGACACAAAACCAGTCATTGACGTTCAATCAAAGTCCACAAACGACGCATCCGCGTCACAGAAGGAGGAATCTTATATGGAGAAGAAACTAAACGTAGAGGGCATGTCTTGCCAGCACTGTGTTGCACACGTCACACAGGCTCTTGAGGCTGTCGAGGGTGTCTCTAAGGCAACCGTTTCACTTGACGAGAAGAGCGCTGTAGTTGAGCTGTCATCTGATGTCGCTGATAGCACATTGGTTGACGCTGTTGTTCAGGCAGGATATGAGGCTACTATTGCCTAAGGTGGGCAAGTAGACGGTCCTTCTCGCTAGAATCACTAAATACCGCACGTGCAGCATTTTCAGCAAGCTCACGTGCGGTATTTTTGTCTAGACCGCAGTGCTGCTGCAAAAGCTCAAACTCGCGCGAGAGGGTAGTGTTGGAGACAGTCATGTTGTCCGTGTTGATAGTGATCGTCAGGCCAGCATCAAGCAGTTGCTCAAGAGGGAAGCGCTCTATTGACTCAAAGATGCGCGTCTGAAGGTTGCTGGTAGGGCAAATCTCAAGCGCAACATTTGCAGCTTTAAGATCCTGGATAACGCCTGTGTCCTCCAAAGAGCGAACGCCGTGACCAATGCGTTGTGCGCCAAGTCGAAGTGCAGCCTTGATGCTTTCTGGGCCAGCTGCTTCTCCCGCGTGGATAGTAAAAGGAACATTTTTTCTTTGTGCTTCAGCAAAAAGTGACGAGAAATTCTCTGTGGCAAAGAGCGCTTCTGCTCCTGCTAAGTCTGCTGCTACGACGCCATTGCCAAGGTACGCTGCAGCCAGATCAATTGACTCTTCATTTTTGTGCTTAAGCTTTTCACCTGTGCCACGCATAGCGCAAATAAGGTATGCCGTGTGGAGCTCTGACTGTGGGTGCTCTGCATAGAAGTCAGCTCTACCAGCAAGAGCAGCCTCAAGGACTTCTTGCTGAGAAAGACCTCCTGCAGTAAGACTTCCTGGTGCAAAACGAGGTTCAGCATAGAGAATGCCCTCCGCGTCCAGTTGCTCATGGAATGCCTTTGCAACGGCGCGAATGCCTTGTGCTGACTGCATAAGCTTGAGAGGAAGCTCAAACGTTGCAAGATACTGGTTAAGATCCTGGCAATGATCTGGGACTTGCATCTTTTCTTGAAGCTCAGCCAAAGACAAATCAAGTCCCGCTTCTGCTGCAAGTTGAGCTGCGGCAGATAGTGGAATTGATCCATCAAGATGGACATGCAAATCGATAAGAGCACAGGAGCTCATAGCGCCTCCTACAAGAAACGTATGCTATGGCGCAAAGAGCGCAAACTAGATAGCTACATCATACGGTAGGGAAGTGGCGTTTTCCAAATCGTTTGCAAGTTTTTCAAACTGGTATCCATTGACGCGCTCTAGTAGGCGTACCTCATCAGGCAAAACGTCATAGTGAATCTGCGAGCAAATAGCACAGGCAATAGATCCAATGGTGTCTGTATCTCCACCCATCTCTGCAGCTATTCTCGCTGCTTTAGAGACTTTACCCTGAGAGAGCTTTACCACTGCAAGAACTGCAGGGATGGTCTCTATGGTTTCATAACCACAGCCGCAGTAGTCGTAGATGTCTCTTGATGCCGCTAGAGGAGCCTCAAGGTTTTTGACACCCTCGCAGAACTCCAGCGCCATGATGCACTTCTGGTACATGCTAGGCATAGGCATTTGTGTGCCAATTTTTGTGTAGAGCGCTCGGTGTCCGTAGCTTAACGCAGTTTCAAGAGCGTCTTCCACCGTAAACGAATTTTCAGTAAGACCTCTGTTGATGGCGGCAACAATCATTGCCGCACCCATAATGGCTACATTGGTTCCGTGAGTGGGAAGCGCAAGCTCAGTGACACTGTTAATGAGTGCATGTTTGTCTTTCCAACTCACAATTGAAGCTAGTGGCGCACATTTCATGGCGCATCCGTTAGTGGTTCCAAGGCGACCGCACGATTTAAGCGAGTGACCAGAAAGTCGATTGGCTAACGCAGCTCTTGTGGAAGGGCCAACTACCTGGGCAGCGTTTGGCTCTGTTGCCACATAATTTTCTAGTGCATCAAAGTAGCGGGATTGGTTAAAAACTCCCTGGTTATCAATGATGTTTTTAGTCAAAATAATTGCATTTGCTGTGTCATCTGTAGTCTGACCTGCGGTAAAAGGTCTTCCAAAAAAGTCATTTTTAGGTGGACTTGAAAGACTTTGAACTCCATCAGGAAATGCAAAATCAATTTGGTGTGGTGACATCATCTCTGTTGGCATGCCATAGGCGTCGCCATAGGCAAGGGCCGTAAGCATCCTATAGAGTTTGATTTTTCTTGCCGTATTCATGTTACTCACGCTTCTTTATGTCAGAAGAACGTGATGTTTTGACTCTGCAGAGACTCTTGTTACCTGCAGAGATAAGCTTCTCATAGCAGCATGCCATGATTGCTCCCCTCAATTAGATATTCTCTGTCTTTGCAGGTTTTTTCTTTACTGTGCCGTAAGGAATGCCTTACTCCTTAGATCCTTACTTTCCCAGCTTGTAGTCGCAATACAAGCTAGATGGCTCAGACAGAAAATATCTCCCCCAAGTATGTTTAAAGATATCAAATATTTAAGTATTACTACAGGGGGTAAGGCGTATTAATCGGCAGACGGTAGCTGAAGAGAGCTTAGAGGTAACTTGCTCACAATAGTGACTACATGCTGTTTTATATTCTCTCTAACGCACTGAGCCATTGCTGGGTAAAATGGATGGTAGCAATCTGAAAGGAATGGACATGCCCGCAATTTTGACTCATGACTTCTTTGGCAAGGATGCCTTTGATATAGCTGCAGGCAAACTTGGTTTTTCTACGATGGAAGAGCGAGAAGCTTTTCTGTTGGGCAACCAAGGTCCAGATCCGCTGTTTTATTTAGCAGCAGACCCGCTGCTGCATCGTTACGCTAAATATGCGTCAATCATGCATAAAGAAAAAACGCCCGAACTTCTTCTTTCTATGCGAGACGCAATTGCGCCTCTGCCACTTAAAGACGTTGCGGTTGCTCGCGCCTATATTGCAGGATTTCTCTGCCACTATATGCTTGATTCCACTGCTCATCCCTTTGTCTATTACTGGCAAAACATGCTTATCTCTCAAGGCGTAGAGGGCTTGGATGAATCTGCTAAAAATCAAGTACATGCAGAAATCGAGAAGGACCTTGATGAAGCAATTCTTTACGCTCATCTTGGTAAAACGGTAGCTGCCTATAGGCCTTATAGCGAGGTTTTGAAGGCATCGCTGCATACGCTTTACGTTTTGGATAGGGTGTTTTTCTTTGCGTTGCTATGGACGTATGAAAAACCTACCGATACCAGGATTTTCTCGTCAGCTGCTGTTGATTTTAGGATTATCCAACATCTAGCATATTCGCCAACAGGTAAGAAGAGAAAGCTACTTGGTCATCTTGAGCGTACCTTTGGTACAAATAGGTTCTCTTTGATTGAGGCGCTCTCTCACGGGGCAAGAGAATCTTCTGATTCTGATTTTGATAACAGAGCAGGAAATGAGTGGACTGATCCTTTTACGGGAGAGATTCGCAAAGAAAGCTTCTGGGATTTGTATGACCATGCATTGGCAAATGTGCCGTATGCACTTGACGTTTTCTTCTCGCCAGACTTTAATCTTGATACTGCAAAAGAGCTTACGCAAAATCTGAACTTTGATGGTCAGACGCTTGCAAATGAAGGTTCGACAGAATAGGTTTTTGTGGCAACGTACGTTTTTTCTGATATTCACGGTCATGTGGAGCCGCTTAGGCGTGCTCTAGAGCGTATTAATCCAACCGAGACAGACGTGTTCTATTGTCTTGGCGACATGATTGACCGTGGCCCTAGCTCGCTTGCCACTATAAAGACAATTCGCGAGCTTCCTAACTGTACGGTTTTAATGGGCAATCATGAGCAGCTTGCGCTGCAAGCGTTGGACCCAGAAGCCGATATTGAAGCTCAGTTTATGTGGCAGATTAACGGGGGAGAGGCAACGCTTGCTGAGCTCAAGACGCTTTCTGAAGAGGAATATAGTGAGCTGATTGACTGGCTGCAGGCACTTCCTTTGTACGCCACCGTTGAGGTCCAAGGCAGAGATTTTGTTCTGGTACATGCGGGCATAAAGTCTAATGGCGTTCCCTTACCAACTGCCTGGGATAAGGCTTCTTTGGAGCAGTATTTAAGCAAGCAGTCTCAAAACGATCTTTTGTGGATTCGTGAAGAGTTTTGGCAATATCCTACGGATTTCCGCACGTCAGAAGCAGAGTATCCCGTTGTAATTTGTGGCCATACACCCACTCCTTTGTTAGCAAGTTTTGGTGCAAAAAACTTGAATCGCAGTGCCACCACTCCTGATGGCCTTGCGCAATGGGTTCAGTCAGATGGCGATAAGTGGGGAATTGACACAGGCACTACAGGTGGAGCCGGCTACGGTCAAGTAACTGTACTGCGCCTTGATGATTTGCAGGAGTTTGTTGAGCCGCTGCAAGAAGGCGAGTAGCTGTGGCTGCAAACAGACCTCATCTTGCTGGCGATGCTGCCACAACTGCGCTTACGCATGTTGAGAACACGCTTGATCCCATTATTTTCCCGGACTCTCGCGTGCTGCTCTTGGGATCAATGCCTAGTCCCAAGTCTCGAGAAATTGGCTTTTATTTTGGCAATCCTCAGAATAGATTCTGGCGCGTAGTTGCCACGTTATATGGCGAGAAACCCCTCAAGTCCATACCTGAAAAGATTGACTTCTGCAAAAGACATCATCTTGCTCTTTGTGATGTTCTTAAGGCTTGTGATATTAAGGGTGCTAGTGACGCTTCTATTGCAAATCCGATTCCACACAATATTGGCGCTCTTATTCAAGATTCATCAATCTGTGCTATTTTTACGCTAGGCGGCACCGCAACAAAATTTTACAGGCGTTATACTGAGCAACAAACTGGTATTTCTGCACGTCAACTACCTTCTACAAGTCCTGCTAACGCACGTATGTCAGTTGAGGATTTGGTGGAGGAATTTTCCATTATCAAAAAATTTACCAATTGTGAGTTGACAATATCCTAGTTGTGACTAGGATTATACGCATGCGAATTATGGCTACGACATACACTGCACTTTGTGCATGCACCGCGATGTGTCTGGTGCCCGGGTCACATACGACCAGGGTGTAATTGTCGCTGAGCAAAATTTTCCTGGTACAGACTCGGGCGTAAAGCTATTTTGTAACTCTTGTGTGAGTATTCACACATCCCGAGAGGATTTATTCGCATGGACTGGAGCTTCATAGGGGAACATCTCCCACTGTATGCAGAAGCTGCAAAAATAACGCTTACTATCTCTTTCTTTGGAGTTCTCTTCTCGCTTATCGTTGGTTTGATAAGTGCTCAGATTTCGCTGTCAAAAATTCCTGTTTTAAGCCAGCTCAATGCTCTCTACGTTGAGCTTTCCAGAGGAACACCCCTGCTTATTCAGCTGTTTCTTATCTACTTTGGTCTGACTAAAGTTGGTCTCAAAATGGATGCAGAAGTAGCTGCTATTGTGGGTCTAACGTTTCTTGGTGGCTCCTATATGGCAGAAGTGTTTCGTGCAGGTTTTGAATCAGTTGCAGCCATTCAGTTTGAATCTGCACAGGTTTTGGGCCTCTCAAAGATTCAAGCGCTCCAGCATGTAATTCTTCCACAGGCACTTTCTGTAGCAATTCCAGGCCTTGTTGCTAACATCATTTTCTTGATTAAGGAATCTTCCGTTGTTTCTGGCATTGCTTTGGCAGATTTGATGTATGTAACTAAAGACATTATCGGCATGCAGTACGACACTACAGAAGCCCTCTTTATGCTGGTAGTTGCCTATGTGATTATCCTTGTTCCTATTTCTTTGCTTGGCAGCTGGCTGGAGAGGAGGCTTGACTATGCCCGTCGATAACATTTTGCTGCAGGACGGAGTGATAACGCGCCTTCTTGGAGGTCTTGCAACAACGGTGCATATTGGCCTTATCTCCGTGGCGCTTTCTATTCCTCTAGGTGTTCTCGTTGGACTTTTTATGACATCCAACAACAAGGTTGTTCGCGCAATTCTTCGTGTTTACCTTGAGATTGTTCGTGTTATGCCTCAGCTAGTGCTGCTCTTTGTGGTGTTTTTTGGTACTTCTGAATGGTTTGATGTCAACTTTGATGGTATTGAGGCATCAATTGTGGTCTTTACCTTCTGGGGAGCTGCCGAGCTTGGAGACCTGGTAAGAGGAGCGTTGGAGTCAATTCCAGCATCTCAGTATGACGGTGCGTTTGTACTTGGTCTTTCTCGCCAGCAGACGTTTTTGAGGGTCATTCTACCTCAGGCCTTTAGGCGTCTTTTGCCCCCAGCCATCAATCTGATTACGCGCATGATTAAGACAACGGCGCTTTGTAATTTGATTAGTGTGGTTGAGCTGCTCAGAGTTGGTAGCCAGATTGCTGATTTTTATCGCTTCAAGTTCCCAACCGACGGAGCACTTTGGATCTATGGAGCTATTTTCTTCCTGTATTTTGCCGCCTGCTTCCCACTTTCGTATCTTTCACGCAGGCTTGAGAGGAGCGCCTCACATGAGTAACACCGTTTTAGCAGTTAAGGACCTCACTAAGGTATATCCCTCAAGCGAGAAACCCGTGCTTGATAAGATCTCGCTCTCCATCAATAAAGGCGAGGTAGTTGTGGTGTTGGGACCTTCCGGTTGCGGTAAGTCTACGCTGCTTCGCGCCATTGTTGGCTTGGAAGACATTCAAGGGGGAGAAGTGCTTCTCCACGATCAGGTTATTTCTGGTCAGAAGAGGGAAAGCGCTGCAACAGGTATTGGAATGGTTTTTCAAAGCTATGATCTGTTCCCCAACATGACGGTTTTGAAAAACGTAACTCTGGCTCCTCTGGTAGTGCAGAAGCGCTCAGAGGATGAGGTTTTGGCACAGGCAGAAGAACTGCTGCGTCGTGTGGGACTGTGGGAGAAGAAAGACTCCTATCCATCAGCTCTTTCCGGTGGTCAAAAGCAGCGCGTGGCAATTGTTCGTGCTCTTATGACTAACCCTGAAGTTCTTTTGCTGGATGAGATTACCGCAGCTCTTGATCCCGAGATGGTTCACGAGGTTTTGCAGGTAGTTATGGAGCTGGCAGAGCAGGGGATGACCATGCTGGTGGTAACTCACGAGATGCGTTTTGCTCAAGCAGTTGCTGATCGAGTCATCTTGATTGATCAGGGACACATCGTAGAAGAGTCGTCCGACGCACAAGAGTTTTTCTCGGCACCTAAAACAGAAAGGGCACAAGAGTTTTTGCGTACCTTTGAATTTGAACGTGTACACAAGTAAACAACGTGTTTTTGCACGTAGATGATGTAGTAATTGATTCAACTTGTTAGGATTTAAAATGAACTTCTTTGAAAATACTTCCGCTTCTCTTTCTCGCCGTGCTTTCCTTGGTGCAGGCGCACTTTCTGCTGCAGCTCTTTTGGCTGCTTGCAAGAAAAAGGATTCCGATGGAGCTCAGGGCGGATCTTCTGATACAGACTCAAAGTTTAGAACTCTTGATGACATCAAGAAGGCAGGCACAGTAAATATCGGCGTCTTCAGCGACAAGGCTCCTTTTGGTTATGTTGATGCAAACGGTAAGTACGCTGGTTACGACATTGTTTTTGCAGAGCGTCTTGCAAAGGATATGGGCGTTAAGATTAACTACATTGCCACTGACGGACAGAACCGCGTGCCTTTCTTGCAGTCCAATAAGGCAGATATCATGCTGGCAAACTTTACGGTAACTGATGACCGTAAAGAGAAGGTTGATTTCTCCCTGCCATACATGAAGATTAAGCTGGGCGTTGTTTCTCCATCCTCTGCACCAATCACAGACGTTTCGCAGCTTGATGGCAAGAAGCTTATTGTTTCTAAGGGAACCACAGCCGAGGTTTGGTTTGCTAAGAACGCGCCTAAAGTTGAGCTGGTCAAATTTGATAGCTATGCTGATGCGTATAACGCGCTACTCGATGGCCGCGGCGATGCTTTCTCAACCGATAATACCGAGGTACTTGCATGGATTAAGTCTAACCCTGGCTTTGTTGTTGGCATTGATGACCTGGGCGACTCCGATACTATCGCTGCCGCGGTTCACAAGGGCAACTCTTCGCTGTTGGAGTTTATCAACAACGAGATTACCGGCCCTCTTGCAGAGGAGAACTTCTTCCACAAGGCCTATGAAGAGACCCTTGCTCCAATTTACGGCGATGAGGTAGATCCAAACAACATTGTCGTTGAGGGTGGCAAAATCTAAGTTCTAGCTCTCGGTTTTACGCGCCGCGTCGTCCTTAACACTCAATACGCCCATTTTGCGAGAAGACCTTGCAGCTTGTAAGGTCTTCTCGCGTTTGTAGCTAAATTGTTAATTTGTACAGCGCTTTTCAAAAATGTTTCTTTGTGCTGATAAAGTAGGTCAACTATTTTTTGACCACCAGGGCAAAGGAGCTGATAATGGCAGCTGAACAGCAAAAGACAACTCGTAAGATTGGCGTCCCCAGGTTCCCTGGCGATATTATGCTTTATCCACTTTCTGTGGGCCTACTGCTTCACTCTTTTTTCCCTCAGGTTCTAGAAATTGGTAGTTTTACCACAGCTGTTGCTAAGGGCGCCCCTGCGATTGTTGGTATTGTTCTGCTGTTTGTTGGTGCCTCAATTGACCTTAAGACGGTTCCAAAGGTTCTGAAGACTGGTCTGACCATTCTTATCCCTAAGCTTGCCATTGCTATTGCTTTTGGTCTTTTTGTTGCCAAATTCATGAACGATAACTTCTTTGGTCTTAATGCGCTTTCTATCATCGGTGGTATTACCTTCTGTAACGTTGCTCTGTACATTGGTATTACCGCTGAGTATGGAACTCCTGATGAGCAGGGTGCTGCTGCTGTTCTGTCTCTTGTTGCAGGACCTGCAGTTACCATGATTGCTCTAGGTGCAGCAGGTGTTGCAGCAATTTCTCCTACCGCACTTATCGGTACACTGCTTCCTCTGGTTCTTGGTGTTGTTCTTGGTAACCTTAGCCCATTTATCAGGGGACTTTTGGTTCCTGGTATTAACCCTTGCATTGCCGTTGTTGGTTTTGCGCTTGGTTGCGGCATGAGTGTTGAGAACCTTATTATTGGTGGTCCATCAGGTATTCTCTTAGCAGTACTTTGCATCATCACGGGTATTCTTACCATGCTTGTTGAGCGTCTTCTTGGCGGCTCTGGTAAGGCAAGTCTTGCAAGCGCAACTATTGCAGGCACAGCAACAACCACTCCTGCAGCGGTTGCTAGTGTTGATCCAACCTATACAGCTCAGGTTGTTGCAAACGCAAACGCTCAGCTTGCAGCTGCTGTAGTTATTACTGCACTGGTAGCTCCTGCATTTACTGGTTGGCTTGATAAGAAGCTGGCTAAGAAAAATAACACTGCTGAGGCTCAGGCTCCAGAAGAAGGACCTGCTACTGAGTAATTAAGTAGGCTTTATATAATGCATATGAACTGCCTCCCATTTCTTATGTCCAAGAAACGGGAGGCAGTTCATATGCGGGTGATTATGATTCTATAGCGTGTTAGCGTTGGCTTTTAGGCCTGGCGCACAAAATAGCGCAGCTTTGGTAG
>CALGXY010000059.1:0-1609 GCA_937935155.1 uncultured Atopobium sp.
TATCGGTAACGTAGAAGCCACTTTTTCGGCATTGGAAACGGGAAGTTCTGCAATAGGTAAGGCTCCGTTGTTGGGCTGGACAAAGACGGTGGTGGTCATTGCCGTGATGCTGTTCGGCATCCTTGCTGCCTGGAAATTTCGGGGTAACAAGCGCGTGCGCATCTCCGTATTGGTGCTCAATGTCCTTGTACTTGGTTTTTGGACGGGGCAGTTTATTTCTCTCTCGCTCCTGCGAAGCTGGATGGAGAACGGAGTTGATTGGATAGGCGCCCTACCTGCTGTCATAATGGTGGCTTTTGCCATTCTGCTCCCCTATTTTGGTCGTAAGAATTTCTATTGCACATGGGTTTGCCCTTATGGTAGTTTTCAGGAGCTGGCTTGGATGCTTCCGCTTCCCAAGATCAAAGTAAACGCAAAAGTATTCCGCCGAATGAAACAACTGCGCCTCGTGGTGCTGGGGATTATCCTGCTGATGCTTTGGATGGGCATAGGTGCGGAAATCTTAAACTACGAACCGTTTACAGCCTTTATGTTCACGAGCGCTCCTATCAGCGTGGTAATTTTCTCGGCCGCGTTCGTTGTTCTGAGCCTCTTCGCCCCACGCCTCTGGTGTCAAGCTCTCTGCCCCGTAGGAATGTTGCTCAACACAGCTGAGGATCGCACCATCCCAACAAAGAAAGTGAAGAAATAAAGCCGCACAACAACGACTGAGAGTATCACAACTTCAAACACAATCGTCAAATCTATATGAACAAGTATAAAATCATTTCGTTCTTCCTTGCCATCGCTCTGCTGGCAGCAGAAGCGCGCCTTTTCATGGGTAATAATGCGCAAGAGGTGAGCATTTCCGAGGCTGTATTTCAGAACATATTGACGCGTAGCTCTATCCGAGAGTACACTATGAGTTGAATGCAAACATCACAAAGACGTTTCTGAGAATGCTTCTGTCTAGATTTGATATGAAGATACAAAAGAAGAGAACCTCTCGCTCTTGAATTATTTCAGAGAGAACTTTGAATCTGAAATATTCAAAGGGGAGCCTTTGGCTGATAATTGTGACAGGAGAGTTTTTAAAATTATTGCTTAATTAAAATATTATTTAAAACCGGGAAACCGGTTTTTTTATTTTTGTTTTTTTTGTTTTACCTTGCAATGACTGAAAAATTGCAGAATGCTCGGAATCTACCGGCAAAAGTTTTACACCATTTTTCAAAACACTGTTCAAAACAAGTCTTCCACCTGCAACAAGAGTTTCTTTATTGGCAAGTGCTATATTCTTTTTGCATTCTGCAGCTCTTAATGTAGGCTTAAGTCCTGCCATTCCCACCACAGAATTTAAAACTGTATCCGCTGTCGTTTCACCTGCACAAAAAAGTACACCCTCTTCACCTGAAAGAACTTTTGTAGAAGTGTCACTTACACGCTGTTTCAAATCTTTAGCGGCATTTTCATCAAAAAGCGCCGCAAAATCAGGCTTAAATTCTCTTATCTGTTCCTCAAGTGTTTTGACATTTGAAAATGCCGTAAGAGCCGTTATTTTAATCTCTCTTTTTTTTGAAACCTTAAGTGCCTGCGTTCCTATTGACCCTGTAGAACCTAAAATAGATAT
>CALGXY010000060.1:0-14311 GCA_937935155.1 uncultured Atopobium sp.
ATGTGAACCCCATCTGTTTGGACAGGTGGGTTTTCTCGTCAGACGTATAGTCAAAGTGGTGTGATTTGAACACGCAGTATCGGCAGAATCGGGGCGAGAAATGCAAAAGTTACAGAAACGCTTTGCGAAGTCTTTGAGCGTGTTAATGACGTTGGTGCTCTCGTTTGCGCTGGTAGGGTGCAACGTGTTCCCGTTCCTGCAGAACAACCCTGCCCAGCAAGCAACGCAGTCGTCAATCACAACGGGGGAAATCGAGGCAATACACGAGCCCAAGTTTGGCGGCAGCTACCTGGACATCACCATCGACGAGTTCAATAACCTGGGCTTTGAGTACGGCGACAGCGTGGACGTTACGTTTAGCAACGGATACAAGCTCTCCGATATTCCGTACTACAACGGCTATTACACCAAAACCTACGAGCCCCTGGTTGTCGCATATCCGGGCTATCCTTACATCGACGTGTGCGTAAATAATGGCGAGCCTCTGTGGGAAACCGCTGGTCTGAAGGCTGGAGATACGGCTACGGTGACGCTCCACGAGAAGCAGAAGTACGCAACGGTTCAGAAGGCCCTGGATGCAACGTACACCAATAATCGCTCCGATTACGCAAGTGACGAGGTCTTTGCCAACTTCCGTCCCATGAAGGGCGGAAATCTTGCCGAGGGCGTGATGTATCGCTCGGCGTCGCCTATTGATAACCAGAACAATCGCGCACCTTACGCGGCAGATCTGGCTCAGAGGTGTGGCGTGCAGTTTATCTTGGACCTCGCGGACACCAATGAAGAACTCCAGAGCTATTACCAGAATGCCGACTACGACATTACGTGGCACCAGAGCTTGTACGACGCGGGGAACGTTGCAGCTCTTGACCTCAACGCCAATTACCGTGGCGGCCAATATGCTCATCGACTGGTAGCGGGCCTGCGCGAGATAATTCTGCATAAGGGTCCCTACCTTATTCACTGCACCGAGGGTAAGGATCGCACGGGCTTTGTCTGCGCCCTTCTCGAGGCACTTTGCGGCGCATCCTACGACGAGATGCGCGACGACTACATGATTACCTACGACAACTATTACGGCATTAACGAGAAGGACGACAAGGCTCGTTACGACGCCGTTGTTGACGTGAAGTTCAACGACATCGCTCTCTGCATTGCGGGCCTGCCTACGTACGGTTCGCTCGAAGGCGCGGATTATGCAGCCGGCGCTCGCAAGTATCTGACCGATGTGGGCATGACCGAATGGGAGATCAACAAACTCGTCGAGCGGTTAACGAACAAGTAGCGCGTTGCGGGTCGCGGCAAAAACTGACAGGTTAGTTGCCTGGCGAGAGGAGTGATCTTCTCGCCAGGTTTTTAATAACAAATTTAAACAATGTTATGTGAAGTTGATTTCCTTTTACCGTTGGCGGAATTGGAAATGGAAACGTCAGGGCCCCTTTTTATAATTTTCTATAAGGAGGGTGCGTCATGGATGACAAACTTGTTCGTCTCATAACGTGCTTGGCAAAACAGGAAGATGTTTCTACATCAACGCTGTCTGAGTCCTTATGCGTATCTGAGCGCACGGTGCGTACGTATATCAAGCGCGCAAAAGAATTGCTAGAAGGTATTGCTGAAATTACAACAATAAAGGGTCAGGGCTATCATCTTGAAGTTCTTAATCCTGAGCTCTTGGATTGCTGGCTTAATAAAGAAGATCAGCTACCTCAGACTTCTAATGAACGCGTGGCATATATATTGGACGATCTGCTTAATCGAAGCGATTGGGTTACGGTAGACGAGTTATCAGAGATTCTTTACGTTTCTCGTAAGACTATCTCGGCTGATTTAAAACAAGCTGAAGAGTTTCTCGCTAGATTTGACCTGCACATAATGCGTAAATCGCATTATGGAATTCAGATTGAAGGTACTGAATTTAATAAGCGACTCTGCCTGGCAAGTCTGGTAACAAACGAAGCATATTCGGGCAGTTGTCACGCCACGGTAGAAAATAATGAACTTATTACTGATGTAACAAAGCTGGTAGTTGAGTGTGTTGAACATCATGATGTCAGCTTGAATGATTTTGCAATTAGAAATCTTGTCATTCATATTGTGGTTGCAATTAATCGCATTAAGCAACAGTGCTATGTTGCAGGACAGGAAGACTCGCTTAAGAGAATTCAGTGCTCGTATGAATATAGTGTGGCACAAAAGCTGGTAAATTGCCTGTCGTCTGAGTTTGATGTTGAGTTTCCTCAGACAGAAGTTGCCTATATTGCAATTCATTTGGCATCTAAAAAGATGTTTAAAGATATCTCTGAGTCTCCAAATCTAGTAATTACCGATGACGTATTTGCAGTTACGCGTCAGATGATTGATCTGGTATGGAGTAGTTTCAGATTTGATTTTAGGAATGATCTTGAACTACATATGAGTTTAGCCAGACACATTGTGCCACTTTCCGTTCGATTGCACTATAACCTGCAGATAGAGAATCCACTGCTTACTGACATCCAGTATCGAATGCCCTTGGCATACTTGATGGCTATGGAGTCGTCAACAATCTTGGCCAAAGAGTACGAAGCAACTCTGAGTGAGCATGAAGTAGCTTATCTGGCCCTGGCATTTGCATTAGCTTTGGAGCGTAAGCGTACTGAGCTGCCAAAAAAGAATGTGCTGTGTGTTTGTGCAACAGGTTTGGGCACATCCAAGATTTTGGGAATTCGTATTAAAGAAGAATTTGGACCTTACGTTGGGTCAATTTCTACGTGTAATTTGAGTCAGATTTCTCAGATTGATTTTTCACATATTGACTATGTGTTCTCTACTGTTGAGATTGAATCTCCTTTGCCAGTTCCTGTGTGTTATTCGGGGTTCTTGCTCGATGACATTAATAAAGACTTGTTAGTTAAAGACTTGCTTCGTCGAGATGAACAAGAGGAGTTTGCTAAACACTTTAGCGAGCATCTTTTCTTCTCACATCTTGCGTATAGAAGTAAGGAAGAAGTACTTAACTTTTTGGTCAGTCAATTATGCAACATTGAGAAATCAAACATCTCTGTTTCTGAAGATGAGTTCAGAGCTCTGGTTTTTGATCGCGAAACTTTAGCAATGACTGCTTTTGGAAACTTAGTTGCACTTCCTCATCCTTCGCGCCCGGTATCTGAACGTACTTGTGTAGCAGTTGGTTTATTAGATAACCCAATTGACTGGGATGGTCATGACGTAGCTGCTGTGTTTTTGATTTCAGTTTCTTGTTCAGAAGACGAGAAGACCCGTTTATTTAACAAGAACATGGCGTCCCTTCTTATGGATAAAGAGGCAATTTGTTCACTGGTAAAGCATCAAAGTTTTTCAACTTTTGTTGGTCAGATTACATCGTCAGGTGATGGTTTGAGAAAGAGGGGATAGGAATGGATGAAAGAGAGGTAGAGGCTATTGTCACCAACTTGGTTGTGCATGGTGGGGATGCAAAAAGCTATGCAATACAAGCAATCAAGTGCGCTCGTTTAGGAAAGTTTGACCAGGCAGATGAGCTGTTGAAACAGAGTTCAGAATCGTTAAATCGAGCGCATGAGTTTCAGATGGAACGGATTCAGCAGGAAATTATTGGACAGGATAATAAACCACTATCTTTGCTGATGGTCCACGGACAAGATCATTTGATGTGTGCTCTTACCACACACGATTTGGCAGTGCAAATTGTTGAGCTTTGTAAGCAAGTAACTACGAGCAGCGGTGAGTGAAAGGAAGTAGGTATGAAAAAGATTGATTTGTTTTGTAGTGCAGGTATGTCCACAAGTATGCTTGCAAACAAGATGCAAGAGGTTGCTGATGCCCATGGAATTCAAGTAAAGGTTGAAGCATTTTCTTCTACCGCGATTGATTTCCAGGTAGAGCACGACACTCCTGACTGCATTTTACTGGGACCCCAGGTTCGTTTTAGCTTTGACGATGTAAACGCAAAATACGGAGCAAAAATTCCTGTTGGTGTTATTGAGTCAGCGGATTATGGCAACTTGAATGGCGAGCGTGTGCTTAAGATGGCCATTTCTTTGATTAAGCGTGGTTCTACTGCATAGGGTTTCTCGCTATACGTTTTATCTGTGATTTTATAAAAATGGAGAGTTTTAGTTTGGAGGGTTCTATGAAAACGATGGATGTATTTGAAAAGCGACTTATGCCGCTGGCCGAAATGATTGGTAAAAATAAATACCTTCTGACCATGCGAGATTCGTTTGCAATGGTCATGCCAATCCTGATTATTGGCTCTATGTTTACTTTGCTTCGCAACTTCCCAATTCCTGCGTGGATTGATTTTTTGAAGACTACGATGGTTCAGCCAGATAAATCGCTGTTTGCTCTGCTGGCTATTCCTTCCGCATGTACTGTTTCGCTCATGGCAATCTTCCTTGCTTTTAATATTGGCTATAACTTTGCCGAGCACATTGGTATTAAAGACCGTGCGTCAGCGGGCATTGTTTCTTTGGTAGGTTGGTTCATTCTTATGCCTCAGGTAACTGAGTTTTCACCTGAAGAAGGCGTAGAGCCATTCCTGGTAGACAGTATTCCTCTTGCATGGACGGGTGCAAAAGGCGTCTTCATTGCCATGATTGTAGGATTTTTTGCAGTAGGCGTGTTTGGCTACATCATTAAAAAAGACTGGACCATTAAGATGCCAGAGGGCGTTCCTCCTACTGTTGCCCGTGCATTTAGTGCTCTTATTCCTATGACCGTTGCATTTACCGCCGTATGGCTGGTTGGTATTGTCTTTATCATTTCCCCATGGGGCAATGCCTTTAACTTCATTTATGCAATTCTTCAGGCTCCTCTAACTTCACTTGGTGGAACTGTTTGGGCATTGGCATTTAGTTATGTTTTGGCAAGTGGATTCTGGTTTATTGGTATCCATGGCTCCAGCGTTACTGGTTCAATTTACACACCAATTCTTACTGCACTTTCGCTGGAAAATCAGGCTGCATTTGCTGCTGGCGCAGCACTTCCTAACATTGTTAACCGTGAGTTCGAGACCTTCTTTGCAACCTTTGGCGGCGGCGGTTCTACGCTCTCTCTGCTGATTGCAATGCTTCTGTTCTGCAATTCCAAGCGTATTAAAGATCTGGCAAAGATTTCTGTTGCTCCTGGTATCTTTGGTATCAACGAGCCTATTATCTTTGGTCTTCCTATTGTTCTTAACCCAGTTATGCTGATCCCCTTTATTCTTACTCCAGTGGTCAACATCATCATTGCGTACTTCATCATGGATCTTGGTTTAGTACCTCTGTGCAATGGCGTTATGCTTCCTTGGACTACTCCTCCTCTGGTTTCTGGATTCCTGCTGAGTGGTTGGCAAGGCGCTGTCCTGCAGCTCTTCTTGATTATTCTGGGAATCTTTATTTATCTGCCTTTCATCAAGACGTTGGATAAGGAATATCTGAAGGAAGAAGCCGCAGCTTCCGAGGAATCTTCTACTGAGCTGGAAGACTTTGACTCTATCGATCTTGATTCTGTAGTGCTGTAAAACTTTTGTATTTGAGCTGTACCTGGTGCAACGCTGAGACGCTGTACCAGGTACCAACCTGTACGCTTGATTGGAGGAAGTGATGCATAGGCTTGGAATTTCTCTTTATCCAGAGCACTCAACACCTGAAGCCGATGATGCCTACATGGCATTAGCAAGTAGCTATGGTTTCTCGCGCATTTTCACATGCTTACTTTCTGTGAATAAGTCACCAGAAGAGACGGTAGCTGAGTTTTCAAAGTTTATGGACCGCGCTCATGGGTATGGGTTTACTGTTGCAGTGGATACTAACCCGCGCGTATTCCAGCACTTAGGGGCAACGGCAACTGATATTTCTGTTTTTGCCAAGATGGGCGTAGATATTATTCGCCTTGATGGGCATTTGGGAGACCGTCAGGACATTGCTCTGACAAGAAATCCTTATGGTATAGCGGTTGAGTTTAATGCCAGTCAGATGCTGTCGCTTGATCTACTTATTGAGCGCGGTGCATATCGTCGCAATATGTGCGTTTGCCACAATTTTTATCCACAGAGATTTTCTGGCTTAAGCGAGAAACGCTTCATTGAATTCTCCGAGCATTATTTTGGTATGGGTTTAACTCAGGCAGCATTTGTGACGAGTCAGCAGGATAACACGTTTGGTCCATGGCCGGTTTATGACGGTCTTCCTACCTGCGAAGATGATCGTACTCGTTCAATTGATTTGCAGGCAAGACACCTGTTGGCAACTGGCCTTATTGACGACATTATGATTGGTAATTGCTTTGCTTCTGAAGAGGAACTTGCCGCATTAGCCGCTGTTGATACTACTAAGGTAACGTTCAAGGTTGAATTTGATTCTGGTGCAACTGAGGTCGAGAAGAACGTTTTGTATCAGTTCAACCACGTAACGCGTGGCGATGCATCTGAGTATTATCTGCGTTCTTCAGTACCTAGGATGTTTGAGTATTCCACTTCAATTCCTGCTCGCGAGCGCGCAGATTGTCATATTAAGCGTGGAGATGTATTAGTAGTGAATGACAATCTGTCTCATTACCTGGGAGAAGTTGAAGTTGCTCTAAGAGATTTTGAGGACGACGGAACCCGTAATGTTGTAGGACGTATCCCAGAAGACGAACTTTTCTTGTTGGATTATGTGAAACCTGAATTCCCGTTTGGATTTGTTAGAGACTAGCGGAGTTGTTTGGTTGTTATTGCAGTTCTTTTTGGACGTTGAACTTGGAAAAGGCAGCTCTGGGTGAGCTGCCTTTTTCTGTTGTGGCATTAAGTAGAGACAATACCATCCCGTATTGATGTCCAATCAGACGGTACCCCCATGACACGACTTCTAACAGCTTCATTTTGTGGAAAAGCTTGTAGAATAGATTCCATTGTCTCGCCATGCTCTAAATTGAAATCTGATATGAGCATTTCAATCATTATCATAAAACCGAAGATATGGTTTTTGTTTTTTTCGACCGGTTTCCATTTCTCATTTTGAGGAAACTTTGGCTTGATGTCATAAACACGGTTATACATGCGGGCGTGATGTGCTGCCAAATTCCTGACAACATTTAGGCTTTTCAACCATGATCCAAATTGTGCTGAAGTAAGGTTACATTTTTTAGACATTGCGATTCGAGCTTTTTCAGGAGCCATTTGATAGAGGTGTGACAACATGCCCCAATCCATTACCTCGACGGCAGCCCAGATGGGGAGAATGCCACCATAATGTTTTTTATGGTGTTTAACAAATTTTTCTGTTGATCTGGAAAGAGCGTCATCGTAGCGTTTTTTCCATTGATTGTAATAGGTTTTAACTAGAGCTTGGTTTCCCAATAAATTTGGTTTTAGATAAATTTGCTCATCGCACTTACCTAATTCATGACCAATTAAGGTTCTAAAAGCAATTTCAATTTTTGATAATTGGTTGAATAAATACATCCTGAGCTGCATGTCGTAGTTGTATAGATCAAGAATATCCTGAAATGAAATCTTCTGATTAAAGTAACTATGTTTTTTGTCCATAAAAGGATACCAATATCCACTCAGTCTATAGTAATTAATGGTGGACAATATTGTTTCTGCCTTTTGTGAGTCATCGATAATCATGCCTCGGTCTTTTAATATACAGACCTGATCAGCATAGTTTTTAAAACTTTTTATTAGATGAGCTTCAGACATATAATCACCTTTATAAAAAGTAGGACCGGCCCTGGACTATGCAAAAGCTATAGCGGAACCGGTCATGTTGAAATAATTATACAGGGTTCTATCTATATACAAATTTAAGATTTCAGCTTAACAAAAAATTCATAGTGCAAAACGGGTAGCTTGCGGTCCATTTAAGCTGCTTCTGCAGGTTAACGTTAGAAGTCTGAGAACGAAGGTTTTCTCGCCATTTTGTATGTATTAAGTACAGAATTCGAGTGATTTAAGGCAAATATTTTTCCTGTTTAAACAGTCGTTGCGTAAAAGTTTTGCGGGGTTGGGACTCGCGCTGTTTGCGGGCGTGGCTTGGCGTATAGTTATAGAGTTACAAGAAGAAATATTGGCGTGATACAAGGCGTTTTTACGCCGAGAAGAGTGTTTATGCTTGCTATAAAAAATGAAACAAACGTGGTGCTTGCGGTTGATACGTCTACAGACATGCTGGCATGTACGGTCGCGCGTCTGACCAGGCGCGATGACGCTGCGGGCGTGGGCGCTGCCGGTGCGGCGGACAGCGCGGCGACCTCAGACGGCGGGTTCGACGTTGAGGTGCTGACGTCAACGGATCACCTGTGCCGTCGCCAGGCAAACGTGGAGCTTGTGGGTTCGGTTCAGGAGGCGCTTGACGCCGCTGGGCTGACCATGGCCGATGTCGACGCTGTTATCGCAGGTAGAGGACCTGGTTCGTTCACGGGTGTTCGCATTGGCGTGGCCACCGCAAAGGGTATTGCCTGCGGCTCTGGCCTGCCACTTTATGGCGCAAGCGCTCTTGACGCCATGGCGTTTAGCGCGTGGAAGGCGGGCGTTCGAGGCACCGTTGGCGTTGTTGCAGACGCCATGCGCGGCGAGGTCTATCCGGGCATCTACCTGCTGGATGACGCTGGAGCACATAGAACCTTCCCGGTGGAGACCGTCCTCAAGGCAGACGCCTGTGTGGAGGAGTGGTCGAGCAGGACTGATAAGGACCAGCTCACGCTTACGGGCAATGGCTTATTGAAGTACCGTGAGCGTTTTGAGCGCGCGGGTTTCTCGACATACACCGATGAAGCAACGTGGTTCCCAACAGGAGAAGGCCTGGTACTCGCGGCGTGCATGCCCGAGTATCAGCAGGCGGGCGCGGGCGATCCGGCGCTGGTGCTGCCCATTTACACGCGACTTTCGGACGCGGAGGAGTCGGAGCGCAAGCGTTTGGGTCTCAAGGAGCCGGCAACGGTGGCCCTGACCGGCGTGGATGATGCGCTGGCCGATATTCACCTGCAGCTTCGTCCGATGACGGTGAACGATCTGGATCAGGTGGCGGAGCTTGAGGCGGCAACATATGCTGATGCTGCGCATTCTGCCTGGTCAAAGCAGACGTTTTACGATGAGCTCTCGGGCGTTGGGCGTAGCTGGTGGCTGGCTCACGACCGCGGAACGGTTATTGGCTTTGCGGGTGGTCGCCTGGCAGGTGCTCAGTTTGAGGTGGAAGAAGTGGTGGTCACGCCTGAGCGTCGCCGCCAGGGAATTGCATCTAAGCTGGTAGAACGCGTGGCGTACGATGCTCAGATGCTGGGTGCGTCTACGATTACCCTTGAGGTGGAGGAGGATAACGCTCCAGCTCAGGGTGCATACAGCAAGCTGGGATTTGCTGAGGTAGGTCGTCGCCCGGGATATTACGGTCCGGATTGCGCGGCGCTTTTGATGACGGCGCAGTTGCCTCTGGCAGTTGGCGCTGGCTTTGAGGCCAGAAACCCCGAGCCTCATGCGTCAGTGCGTCCGTGGCCTATTGTTGCAGGTGAGCGCTCTGAAGAGACGCTTGCAGCACTTCGTGAGGCGGGGGATTTGATTCTCAGCCTGGAGTCCTCGTGCGACGAGACCGCCATGTGCATCATAGATTCACACGGTGTGGTCTGCGCAAATGTTGTCGCAACGCAAATTGACTTCCACGCTCGCTTTGGTGGCGTCGTGCCCGAGATTGCTTCTCGCAAGCATACCGAGGCTATTGTGGGTCTTTTCGAGGAGACCATGGCCCGCGCAGGCGCGCACTTTGGTTGCGACACGCTGGTGCCGTCTGACCTGGCTGCCGTTGGTGTTACCGCAGGTCCAGGCCTTGTCGGCGCGCTTGTTGTGGGCGTGGCGTTTGCCAAGGGCTTCTGCGTGGCCACTGACCTGCCGCTTATTCCCGTTCATCACCTGGAAGGCCACCTGCTGGCCAACCTGTTTGAGACGCCTGACCTGGAGCCGCCGTTTGTGGCCAGCCTGGTCTCGGGCGGCAATACTATGCTGGTACACGTGCGTGCCTGGGGAGATTACGTGGTCCTGGGCTCCACCATCGACGACGCCGTGGGCGAGGCCTTTGATAAGGTTGCCAAGGCGCTTGGCCTTGGCTATCCAGGTGGCCCCGTGATCAGCAAACTTGCAGCTCAGGGCAACCCTAAGGCCATTCACTTCCCGCGCGCGATGATGCACAGCGGCGACTATTCCTTTAGTCTTTCCGGCCTAAAGACCGCCGTTATCACCTACATTGAGGGCGAGAATCGCGCAGGTAGAGCAATCAATCTGCCTGACCTTGCCGCTTCGTTTGAGCAGGCTGTTATTGACGTGCAGGTTGCAAAGGCTAAAACCGCTGTTGAGGAGACGGGTGTCTCCGATTTCTGCGTGGGTGGCGGTGTTGCTGCCAACCCCGCGCTCAGAGCTGCATATAAGGAAACCTTTGGTCGTATGGGTGTTCGAGTGACAGTGCCTCCGATGTCGGTTTGCGGCGACAACGCCGCGATGATTGCCGTGGGAGCACTTCGTAGCTACCGTACACAGGGTTTCTCGCCATTGACCTTGGATGCAAACCCCAACGCGCAGCTGGGATCGTGGTCGTCGGATGCGGCGCCCGTTGTCCCAAGCGGCATGTAAGGAGGCCATTGTGCAAGACGGATTCATCAAAGTTGCAAGTATCACGCCGCGCGTCCGCGTGGCCGACGTGGCGTTTAACGTGGAGAGCTGCCTGGCCGCCATTGAAGAAGCCGCAGGTAATCGCGGTGCAAAGGTGGTCGTGCTGCCCGAGCTCTGCATTACGGGCTACACCTGCGAGGACCTGTTCTGGCAGGATGCCCTCCTGGACGCAGCCGAGCGCGGCTTGGTCTCGATTGCCGCCCGCACGGCCGACGTGGACGCGTTGCTGCTGCTAGGACTGCCTGTTCGAGTGGCCAGCAAGCTCTACAACTGCGCCGCCGTTCTCTTTAGGGGAGAGCTTTTGGGCCTGGTGCCCAAGCGCTACGTGCCCATGTACAACGAGTTTTACGAGGGCCGACACTTTGTTTCTGGCCCCAAGACGGTCACCAGTGTGGACTTTGGCCTGCTGGGCGAGGTTCCGTTTGGTACCAACCAGCTGTTTGCGTGCGACACCATCCCTGAGCTGGTCGTGGGCGCGGAGATCTGCGAGGACCTCTGGGTGCCCATGCCGCCGTCAAATGCGCACGCCGTCGCCGGCGCCACGCTGATCTGCAACTTGTCCGCGTCGCCCGCGCTGGCCGGCAAGTCCGCGTACCGTCGTCAGCTGGTTGCGCAACAGAGCGCGCGTCTGATCTGCGGCTACGTTTACGCCAGTGCAGGTGAGGGCGAGTCTACGACCGATTTGGTTTTCTCGGGCCATGATCTTGTTGTCGAGAATGGCCGTGTGCTCGCCGACTCTGGCGTGTTTGGCGAGGGTATTGCCGTGTCCGAGATTGACGTGCTGTCGCTGGCGGCTGACCGCAGGCGCACGTCGACGTTTGAGGTTGCTCCGACGCCGGAGGATTACAAGCACCTGACCACGTATTTCTCGCTGGAGTTTGATGGTGAGGGCGAGGACGACGAGCTTGCAATCCGCACGCCGCTGACCAGGTACGTTGATCCGCATCCGTTTGTACCCGCGATGGATGACGCTCGCGCAACACGCTGCGAGGAGATTCTGTCGATTCAGGCTCACGGTTTGGCTTCAAGACTGGCACACACTGGCTCTGACCACGCGGTTATTGGCATTTCGGGTGGACTTGACTCTACGCTGGCCCTTCTCGTCACGGTGCGAGCCTTTGACCAGCTAGGATATGACCGCTCGGGCATTGTAGCTGTGACGATGCCGGGATTTGGCACCACGGACCGCACGTACACTAACGCGATTGAGCTGGTGCAGTCGCTTGGCGCCGACCTGCGCGAGATTTCCATTGTGGATTCCGTGCTGCAGCACTTTGCCGACATCGGCCACGACCAGGATGTTCACGACGTTGTGTACGAAAACGCCCAGGCTCGTGAACGCACGCAGATTTTGATGGACGTTGCCAACCAGGTGGGAGGCATGGTCATTGGCACGGGCGACCTTTCCGAGCTGGCGCTTGGCTGGGCAACGTACAACGGCGACCAGATGTCCATGTACGGCGTGAATGCTTCGGTGCCAAAGACGCTGGTCAGGTACCTTGTTGATTACTGCGCAGACTCGTATGAGGAGCAGGGTGAGGACGAAATTGCTCACGTTTTGCGCGACGTTCTGGATACACCGGTTTCGCCTGAGCTGCTGCCAACTGCAGCTGATGGTTCTATTGAGCAGAAGACGGAAGACCTGGTTGGCCCATACGAGCTGCATGATTTCTTCTTGTTCCATGTGCTTCGTCACGGAAGTGGTCCACTCAAGGTTCTACGTCTTGCCGAGTGTGCGTTTGGCACAGGCACTGACCAGGAGGTTTACGACCACGAGACTATCGTGCGTTGGCTGAAGGTGTTCTATCGCAGGTTCTTCTCACAGCAGTTCAAGCGCTCGGCGATGCCCGACGGACCAAAGGTTGGCTCGGTTTCGCTGTCTCCGCGCGGCGACCTGCGCATGCCGTCCGACGCCTCGAGCTCGCTTTGGCTCTCTGAACTGGAGAGTTTGGACGCGTAAGCGCGCGTGGTTGAGCGTAGCACGGCAGATCGTAGCGTGGTGGGACGTATTTCTCAGGCGTTCAGTACCCGGCTATTCATGAAAATGAATAGCCGGGTACTTTTATGCAGGTGGATTTTCGCTTTGGGTGGGGAAGCATCGATTTTGCCCCAAAAATGACTCCCAAGTGGTAAAAAATCCGTTTAGTTGGAGTTTACAGAAATTGCGGGATTCTATGCATCAAATCTACCTGGTGTTTTGCTTTGGACAAATAATCAAAAATCTGGATAGAATTCGCTATCTGGTAAAACATAGGTGCAATTTTTCTGAATACTCCATTTCATCCCCAACTAAACGCATTTTTTACCCAAATTGGACCCTCCCAAAGAGGTGCTCATTTTTCCTATGCAAAATCACGAATATCACTAGCAGAATATGCACGGAGCAAAGTTTTGCACCAAAATTTATGCTAATGGCAAGAAATCGCAGGTGGATACCACCTGGCGCTCGCGCCTGCTGACGCAAACCGCGTCTACCAGCAGCTCAGCAGCTTCGCGCGCCGCACGCAGCCCGCCCGTCGCCTGCGCTCTGCCCGCACCACGTCCACACGCCGCCTGCATGTTGCCCGTACCTACTAGCCTGCGCATAACCGTTGACGGCTTATACTGCACGCCTACAGAAAATCTAAGTCGGTTTTGTAAGATTTTCACAATATTTCGTATAAATTGTTTTCCCGTGTGGAATAACTAATAGCGTTGGAAAAGGGCGCTTGGCGCCAATATCGGGCTTGGCCCGAAAGGGAGGTTTTCATTATGAATTTGAAGCCACTTGGAGATCGTGTTCTGGTAAAGCCTGCTCCAAAAGAGGAGAAGACATCCTCTGGTCTCTACATTGCATCCGCAGCACAGGAGCTTCCTCAGCGCGGTGAGGTCCTCGCAGTTGGAACTGGCAAGCTTGATCAGAATGGCAATCGCATTGCTCTTGATGTTAAAGTCGGCGACCAGGTATTTTATGGCAAGTTCGGTGGCACCGAGGTCAAGGTAGACGGCGAGGAGCTCCTACTTCTTCGTGCTGACGACATCCTTGCAGTCCTCGAGGACTAATCGCTCGCAGCTTGTTAGCTCGCAGCTTAGTCGCTTGCAGCTTGTTCGTTCGCTTTTTACTTGTAAATTCAGCTATTTTGGAGGAATACCATGGCTAAAGATATCGATTTTGGCACCGACGCTCGTGCCAAGCTTGCTAAGGGCGTAAATACCCTGGCAGATGCCGTAACCACCACCCTTGGACCTAAGGGTCGCTACGTCGCATTGCAGCGTTCTTACGGCGCACCAACCATCACTAACGATGGCGTCTCCGTTGCTCGCGAGATTGAGCTCAAGGACCCAGTAGAGAACATGGGTGCTCAGCTGGTCAAAGAGGTTGCAACCAAGACTAACGACACCGTCGGTGACGGTACCACCACCGCAACCCTGCTTGCACAGGTCATCGTTAACGAGGGCCTCCGCAACGTTGCAGCTGGTGCAAACCCAATCGCAATTCGCCGCGGTATCGACAAGGCTGTTGAGGCTGTTGTCGCTCAGATGAAGGGCATTGCAAAGGACGTCTCCACCAAGCAGCAGATTGCTTCTGTCGGCACCATTTCTGCTGGTGACCCTGTCATCGGTGGCAAGATTTCCGACGCTATGGACGTTGTCGGCAAGGACGGCGTTATCACCGTTGAGGAGTCCCAGACTTTTGGCATCGACATCGAT
>CALGXY010000061.1:0-2799 GCA_937935155.1 uncultured Atopobium sp.
TGTTTGGCAGCGTCTCGTTAACCACGCCCGTTGACGAGCTAAATGAGTCGATAACTGGAGCAATCATCATCATGAACGTACCGCCGATAACAAACATGGAGCCCAGCGTGCCCGCAAGAGAAGATACGGTGACCGAAAGGCTTCTCTTGGTGATATCGATGACAGAAGTCCAGTCAAAGTTTGGACGTCGAATATCAATGGCCAGGCCCACGTTAGACACCAGGAACACAATGCAAAGCGGCAGAATAACGTTTCTCAACGCCGTTTCAATGGTGATGTGACCAGGAATCAGGAAGAAAATCTGGGTCACAACACTGAAGATGAGCACGTAGATCATGTTAACGGCAATCTTTGCGCCAAAAATCTGCTTTGAAGATACGGGCATGGTTGCCATCAGCCAGTTTGAGCGGCCTTCCAGCGAGTACGAAATGGCAGCAGAGTTGGCAGCGCAGAACATCGAGGTACCAAACCAGGTGGTTACCATGCCAAAGATGGTTCTTGCCAAAGGGAGATAGCGCGGAACCTCGGACGCAGGAACAAAGTAGGCCACGATAGACGACGTGCTAAAGAACAGAGAAATAAAGGCGAGAATAACCATCAGCAAGCAGCCAAAAAGCATGTTTATAAAGACTGCTGGGTAACCCGTGATGGTCTGAATCTCTTTTCTGATCAGAGCAACAAAAGGCGTCGCGGACTTGGTGGAAATCTGTTTGGTGGTGAACTTCTTCTGGACCTTATCCTCGCTTACCAGCGCATTAATGCGGTCGTTGAAGCGAGAAATGATTGCCACAATTGCTGCAGGGGCTCCAACAGAAACCAGGACAAACAGCAAGAAACTGACAAGAGAGCCGGAGTTAAAGAAATCCGCAATCCACAGTGATGGAAGATAAACTACGCCAACTGAACTTGCAACGCTAAAGACGGTGTCGCGGAAATTATCCACCACACCTGGGACAAACTTGTCTGCATTGAAAGATACCGTAAAGATAAAGAACAGATAGGCAACCATAAAGAAAAGGCCAAAAACGCCACCGATGACCATTCCCAAGTTCTTAAAGTGCAGCTTTGCAGCAAGGGCTGCAACCGCAAAAGCCAAGAGAATAGCTACGGAAACCGCAAGGTTCGGTCCAAGAACAAGTGCAAACAAAGCGCCAATCAAACGTGGGAGTGTGCCCGCTTCAAAGGTGAAATAGGCCAAAAAGACTGGCAGCATAATGGTGATGGACCAAATGCCCTCTGCAGCATACAGAGCTGCTACGCGAGAATAAATAATGGTGCTCTTTTTGATTGGAAGCGACATGATAAAGTCGTAATCCTTGTACGCAAAAAGCACGCCATTAGCCTTTACAAACGTCAAAATAACACCAGGTAGAGCGCCAACAAGAATTCCTGCCAGAGGAAGCAGCCTTGTGAAGCCAGCAATGGCTAGAGTTGTCGCAATGCCGTAAATGTAAACCATCATGAAGATCGCGCCGACAACTGCAAAAATGCCACCGACAATAGGCAGGGCATTTGCGCCAACCTTTTTCTCAAAATTCTTTCGAGCTCCCACAACCTGCGTAGTCCAAATCATGGTGATCTGAACCTTAAGCAGCATCCAGAACACTTTGAGATTGGAAGGCAGCTTGAGCTCAGAGCGATCGAGAACAGGAACTTGACCAGCGCTTACTTGAGCTGGAATAAAGACATCTCCTGAGAGTTGCAGGTTCTGCTCAGGCACATCGGGGCGCTGAGGAGCCTGTGGAACGTTGTTTGCCATGACTAGTTCTCCTTAGGGAAGGAAGGAGGAACTGGAGCGCCTGGAGGCACTGGTGCTCCGGGCACGGTTGGAGCCGCAGGTGCTGCAGGTGCTGCGGGTGTTGCGGCTACAGGCGCACCAGGAATGACCGGCTGAACAGCGGCGCCGTCCTTTGTGGTGGCCATATCCTGAGCAATCTCGGCAGAAACGCCAGGAGCGCCGGCCTCAAGGCCAAGGAAGACTTCCTCAAGAGAAGCATTGCCGCGAATCTCATCCGTTTTACCTGCAGCAAGAAGCTTGCCCTGACGAATAATTGCAATTTTATTGCAGAGTTTCTCGACAACCTCAAGAACGTGTGACGAGAAGAACACGGCAGATCCGCGGTCAGCAAGCTCATGCAGCATCTTCTTGAGCTCGAAGCTTGCTGCTGGGTCCAGGCCAACAAATGGCTCGTCCAAAATGATGAGCTTTGGCTCGTGGAGCAGGGCGGAAATCAGAACCAGCTTCTGCTTCATACCGTGAGAGTAGCTACCGATAGCGTTTGCCAAAGAGTCCGTGATGCCCAGGCGGTTGGCCAGCGTTGTAATGCGCTCGACGCGATTCTCCGCAGGAACGCCAAAAATGTCACTGACGTAATTGAGGTACTTGATGCCGCTCATGAACTCGTAAATGTCTGGGTTATCTGGGACGTAAGCGATGACCTGCTTTGAGCCAACAGGGTCAACCAGCACATTCTTTGAATCCACAAAAATGACGCCGCCCTCAAATGGCTGAGCACCAACGATGGACTTGATAAGCGTGGTTTTACCTGCGCCGTTGTGGCCGATAAAACCGTAGATGTCGCCAGGCATAACGTCGAGCGAAAGATCAGAAACGGCCACCTTAGAGCCATACTTCTTGGTAAAGTGCTGGACGCTCAACACGGGAACAACCTCGCCAGGAGCCGCTGGAGCTGGGGCCGGTGCAGGAGAAGCTGCAGGCACAGGCGCAGCGGCAGCTGCAGGTGCGGCTGGTGCGGCTGGTGCGGCTGACGCGGCTGACGCGGCGGGAGCCGCAGGAGC
>CALGXY010000062.1:0-1412 GCA_937935155.1 uncultured Atopobium sp.
TGCTCTTCCGATCTATTAAGCTCCTACTCCTGCAAGCCAACTAGAACCAGCCAGGGCTCTTACAATTTTGTCTCGTACACTCATTTCGTTTGCATCGTCTTTGATGTGAACATGAATGATTACCTTGATGCCTGTCTCAGCAATGCTTGATGCTTCAACCTCAATAGGAAGTGTTCTATCAAGCTGAGGTGCAACTACCTCTTGAACAATTTCTGTTATTTCTTGCGTTACTGCACTCAGATCAACGGTTGGTTTAAGCACTATAGTAATGGGCACCTCTGTCATATCCCACCTGGTACGATGCGCAAGTGCTGTTTTATTAAGTACTGAATTAGGAATGATGTCTACCCTACCTCCACGAGCACGAACTATGGTAGAGCGCCAATTCATGTCAATAATCTCACCGGAGATAGTTCCGATGCTTACCTTATCTCCAGGTTTAACTACACCTCCCAGCATGAGACCCAATCCACCAAACAGGTTAGAAATGGTGTCTTGTAAACCAAAAGAGAGGGCAATGGACGTAACTCCCAAAGCGGTCACAAAAGCTGTTGGTTGAATACCAAAGACAGGCTGTAAGACAGCAAGAATAGCAAACGTCCAGATAACTCCACGTAGTATGTTGACAAAAATAGATGCTGACGGCAGCTTTGAAGAGTCCAAGGCCTTTTTTGAGAGCTTTATTGCAAAGCGCTCTACAAGAAAAGCCACAAGGAACACAACAACAAAGATAACCAGCTTAAAAATGAAATCTTGTGGAGTAAGACCCAAAATCAAACCGTCATGCATCAATACCATGGCTATCCCTCAATTTTAACTATTGGAGCAAAGCCCTTCATGAGCTTCTTTGTCTTATTAGTACGCGTAAACTTAACCTCAATAGTATCGCCCTGAACTGCCAAAACAATGCCTGGTCCAAAGGTCTTATGAGAGACCTGATCTCCCACCGCAAAGCTTGCGGCTGCACGAGCTGGATCTTTCTGAATAGGAGTTGGGCGTGGAGCTGGAGCTCCGCCAGTAGAGCGCGTGCGAGAGCCAAAAACGTTTCCACCATAAACCTCTGAGCCACGACCAGAGCCAAAGGTGCCATGACGGTCACCTCGCTTTGCCCAGCCAACACCAGAGAAGCCCGCGGAGCCAACACCAATGGCTTTGACGTGCTCCTGAGGAATTTCTCCCACAAAACGCGATACGGGGTTTGCCTGAACTGAACCATACGTTCTTCTGGTAGAAGCGTATGTCAAATACAGGCGCTTACGTGCACGTGTAATAGCGACGTAAGCAAGTCTACGCTCTTCTTCTAGCTGAGCCGCCTCAGCCTCGTAATTTGCATGTGGGAAGATTCCCTCTTCCATGCCAGCAACAAAAACTGCAGGAAATTCCAGACCTTTTGCAGCGTGAATGGTCATGAG
>CALGXY010000063.1:0-4357 GCA_937935155.1 uncultured Atopobium sp.
TGGGCAGCGAACCTGAAGCAACGTCTCCTGCACGAGCAGTTTGAGCCTCGGAAATGGATACAGCGTCGCCCGCAAGTGTTGGAATAAAGCGCAGCATAAGCGAGAAAATCATGGCAATTTCTTTGCCAGGAAGACCAATCTTAGAAAGTGGCGAGCATGCTGCTTCAAAGGCATTGCCTAGATCCGTTTGAGTTGTGGTAAGCAGGAGTAGTGCACCCATTAAAATTGCAGCTAAAATGCGTACGGGGTAGAGGAAAGCACTCCATGCTCCCACATCGGTGATGGTAAAGATTGACCAAGATACCAGCACAGTTCCTTCTCGCGTCAGCAACAGATTGAAGAGCGAGAGGAAGATGAGCAACCAGGCAAGCGGGATGATTGACACAAGCACCTGTTTGACGGGGATTTTTGCGAGTGCCAGCAGGCAGAGCACGCCTACTACCAGCAGTGCAAGCTGGGGCGCATTGCGGATAAAAAAGGTTGCAAGCATCAGAAGGAGTGCGGCCAAGCATTTAACGTTGGGATTAAGCCTATGGATGAGCGAGTCCCCGTGATAGTACTGGCCCACAGAAATCTTAAGCGCCATAGCAACCTCCTTGTGAGAGGTCGTTGGTCTTTGTGGCGCTGGCTCGCGCGTCGTCAGAGTTGGTCGGCAACGCAGCAACCAGCGCATCTACCAGCTCAGATAGAGTCAGAGGTTCTCCAAGGTTGATTCCCGTAGCGCGGGACAGACGTTGCGCCCAAACAAGTGCATGAGGAATGCCCAGTCCAAGCTCCTGGAATTCTGCCTCTGAGAAATGAGTAAATGTTTGATAAGGTGTACCAGAGAACACCAGGTCACCCTCATGGAGCACGATAATCTGGTCAGTTTCTGCCGCATCCTCCATCGAATGTGTCAGTTCAATAACGGTGCAGCCGTCCTCAAGAACGGCGTTGATAATTTTTCTGAGCTCAGAGCAATAGTGGGGATCAAGTCCGCTGGTAGGCTCATCGAGCACAAGTACCTTTGGATGCATGGCAATAACGCCTGCAAGTGCGCAAAGTCTCTGCTGACCACCAGAAAGCTCAAAAGGGGATGCGTCTGCCTTGTGGGAAAGTCCGACAAGTTCCAGAGCAGCATTTACAGCGCTTGCTACATCACAAGTAGAAAGTCCTAGGTTGGAGGGGCCAAACGCCACGTCTTCGGCAACCGTTTGTGCAAAAAGTTGGCGCTCTGGTCGTTGCATGACGTAGCCAACAATGCCGTGAAGTTTTCTGCGGTTTTGCTTCAGCCGAGTATCCAGTCCAGCCACGCAGAGGCTTCCGGAATCAGGCGTATCAAGTGCGCAAATCAAGCGCGCAAGGGTAGACTTGCCGGAACCAGTGGAGCCAATAACGGCAACATGCGAGCCTTTCTGCACGTCAACCGAGATGTTTTTAAGCACGGGTTTCTGGTACGAGAACGTCACGACGCGCACAGAAACCGCTGCTGGCTCGGACATGCTGTCGGCTGTAGCCATACTGTCACAACCCCCGGCCATCGCGTCGCAGCTCTCAGCCACGCCGCCCTTCTCGCCTCGCGACGCTGCGGCGAGAAGCCCCGTCAGCTCGCTGAGCACGCGCTCAGCCGAAGGTGATTTGCACACGACAACTCCGCGGTTGTTGAGCGCGTGGGCAACCTGATAGGCAAACGGCTCCTCAAGATGCAGGCATTCAACCAGTTCGTGCTGCTCAAAGAGCTCTTCAGGCGTTCCTTCAAATGCAACGCGACCGTCGTCCAAGGCAATTACGTGGTCAGCGGAAACCACTTCGTCCATGAAATGCGTTACGTGAACAATAGTCTTTCCAGCTGCACGGAGTTTCTCGACAAGGCCCATGACGTTATTTCTATGCACAACGTCAAGAGCTGCAGAAGGTTCGTCAAGAATCAGAATCTGCGGCTTCATGACCAGCGCGCCCGAGATTGCTACGCGCTGCTGTTGGCCGCCCGAAAGCATCTGCGGATTTTCTGACGCAAACTCGGTGAGAGTTCCAAGTTCAATCTGCTGTTCTACCAGCGGTGTTATCTGATCGCTGGGCGCCTGAAGGTTCTCTAGACCAAAGGCAATGTCGTCTGCGACCACGCTGCAGATAATTTGATCCTCGGGATTTTGGAAGACTAGGCCCAGCTGCAGACGGACAGTTTTGTACGCCTCAAAGTCAACCTGACCTTCGTTGACAACGGTGGTTCCCAAAAAGGTAACGGTGCCCTCGTCAGGAGCGGTAAGGCCAGAGAGAATTGAGGCCACCGTGGACTTGCCCGATCCGTTTGCGCCAACAATACAGGTACGTTTACCTGCAGGAATAGAGAACGAGACGTGGTCTAAGGCAATCACGCCTTTTGCGTGCACAAAAGTCACGTCCGAAAGCGTCGCAGCTACAGGCAGGTCCTGAGTTTGTGCGGTGCTTTCAGACGTGTGCGTATCTGGGGAGTTGTCCAGCAGACTACTCACCGTCTTTGATGCTCTCAAAAAGTGAGGTAGCTGAGCGCATAATCACAACAAAGATAATGCTGTTGATAGCAACTTTTACCACGTTGAAGGGGAGAAGAGCAGGGACAATCAGTCCGCTTACTGCCTCCACGCTCATGCCGGTGTAGATTGGGGTAACTACAAGGTTGCCCAGAATGCATGCGACAACACTGACAATACTGCCCACAATCAGGGCAAGTACCAGCTGCTTGATCTTCTCGGAACGGTTGTACACAATCAGCGAGACAGGCAAAACGTAGGTAAGCGTTGCCAGAATTGCCATGATAGTGCCGTAAATTCCGGACTCCGTGGTGAGGTGCAGAAGGTAGGGAAGCACCGAGACAATCGCGCCCGCGGCAGGGCCAAAAGCTACGCCTGCGAGCAGGGCAAAGACGCCCGATGGATCGTACTTCAAAAACGTCATGCCTGGGATCAGGGGGAACTGAAGCACCATGGTGCTGATTGCAGCAGCTGCACAAAGCATGGCGAGAATAGCGATTCTCTTGGTAGACCAGCCGTTAGAAGATGCGGTTGTTGCGTGGGTTGAGTGGGATGAAGCCATAAAAGTCTCCGTTTCTGACATCCGGACTGTACCGTTGGTCCTGGACTTTAACCAGGTTAACCGCCTTTGCGGGTCGCGGACTTGATGGCTCTTTGAGCTGGGTTGTTACAGACCCTGAAGCTCGGCCACCTTACCACCAGTAGGTAATTGCAACCATTTCTGAAACATATCGATAAGTACTATAGCAGAGTTAACAGCTGATAACTCGCAAAAGAGGATGTACATATTTACGACAGAGATGCGACAGAAATAAGACAGAGATGCGACAGAAACTGTTTTTTACGCTTAATTCCACGTTTTTCTTGCTAAACGTCATGTTTTTCTCGCCCCAACGCCACGTTTTTCTCGCTTGCGATAAACTATAAAAAGTAACTTACTAAGGAGCGTGTTACATGTCTGAAAGTGGCTATGACTTACAAAGCCTGGCCGGAAAGCTTTGCTCGATTGT
This sequence comes from uncultured Atopobium sp., assembly GCA_937935155.1. Classification (GTDB taxonomy): domain Bacteria; phylum Actinomycetota; class Coriobacteriia; order Coriobacteriales; family Atopobiaceae; genus Lancefieldella. Next base: position 3,500 of record CALGXY010000063.1, read on the forward strand.
TGGAGAAGAGAACGTCCTGGTAGACGAGCCAATGAGCGAGCACACCACTTTTAAAGTGGGTGGACCTGCGGATCTCTATGTCATCCCTGATGATCCCGATGAGGTTAAAGAGATTCTCCTTGCAGTTAAAGATGCAGAAGCTCCTTATTTTATTCTTGGCTACGGCTCTGACCTGCTTGTTTCCGATGCAGGTTATCGTGGCGTCATCATTGCTATTGCCGATGGTCTCACCGGCGTAAGCATCGACGATACCGAGATGACCTGCCAGGCTGGCGTCGGCCTTAAAGAGGCGTCCGAGATGGCCTGTGAGCTGGACCTTTCTGGACTGGAGTTTGCGTGCGGCATCCCAGGTTCTGTGGGCGGCGCATGTTTCATGAACGCAGGCGCTTACGACGGCTGCATCGCTGACGTGCTCAAATCCGTCCGCGTTCTTCTCGCCGATGGCACTTTTGCTACGCTGGACGCATCCGAGCTTGACCTGGGGTATCGCCACAGCAGGATCGCTGATGAGGGCATGATTGTGCTTTCTGCCACGTTCAATCTTCATCGCGCAGATGGCGAGAAGATCCGTGAAAAGATGGAAGAGTTCACGCGTGCTCGCGAGGAGAAGCAGCCTCTTGAGCTGCCTTCCGCTGGTTCAACCTTCAAGCGTCCTGAGGGTCACTTTGTAGGCAAGCTTGTTACCGACGCTGGTCTTAAGGGCTATCGCTTTGGCGGCGCCGGTGTTTCCGATAAGCATGCTGGTTTTGTGGTCAATTACGATAACGCCACCGCTGCTGAGGTTCATGCAGTTATCGAGCATGTCCAGGCCGAGGTCAAACGTCAGTTTGATGTCGAGCTTCACCCCGAGGTAAGGTT
>CALGXY010000064.1:0-2570 GCA_937935155.1 uncultured Atopobium sp.
AATCCCTTTGTGGCGCTCACAGGTGCCACTCCTTGGGGCAACATTGTCTACGAGCAGCAACTTGTCGAGAAACGCAATGGCGTGGTCTCTGCTCTTGAACGCATTGGGCATTTTTCACCCGACGATGTTTCTGAACTGGTAAAAGATATTGTTTCCCCCGGTGAGCCGTGGGGATACCGCAACAAAATTGAGCTTGCATTTAAGCGTAACGGCAATAAAACGCTGGTAGGCATGTACGCGCCTAACGGGCAAGATATTGTTCGTATTAAAGACTGTCCGCTGTTGGATAAGAGCAACCAGAAGGCAGTCGGCGCTGTAAGTGGTGCCCTCTCCTACCTCTCAGGCTCTCACGAGCTTGATATAGAACGCATTGGCATCAGAGTATCTAGACGTACCAAAGAGCTTGAAGTAGCGCTCTGGACCGCTCCAAGCGGCTTTCCACGTGCACAGATTGCTCGCGTTTTAGGCGACGCAGTAAAGGCAACAAGTGTTGTTCGCGTTATGACCAAGGGTCCTAGTAAAGCCCGCCGCGTTGTAGGCGTTGAGCGCCTGAGTGGCACCGGCTCATGGAGCGAGCTTATTGATGGTCAGAAGATGCAGCTTTCTGCTCCTTCTTTTTTCCAGGTCAATACCAAGGGTGCCGAGAAACTCGTTGAGCTTGTACTTTCTGGTTTGGATGTTCAGCCAGATGACGAGGCAATGGATCTTTACTGTGGAGCAGGAACCTTTACGCTTCCTCTAGCAAAGCGTGCAGGATTTGTTTCTGCTGTTGAAGCCTATGGTCCAGCGGTAAGAGATCTTCGCCGCAATCTTGAGTTGGCCAAGCTTGATAACGTAGACGCAGTAGGCGGAGACGCAGGTAGAGAATTCCCTGATACAGATGCTGACGTTATTATTGTTGATCCTCCTCGCGCAGGACTTGCTCCTGAAGTAATTCAGCAGCTTTCTGAACAGCCTGCGCGTGCTATTGCATATGTTTCTTGTGACCCTGCAACACTTGCGCGTGACCTTAAGCGCTTTGTTGAGATTGGCTCATACAAACCTGTGAGCGTCACACCAGTAGACCTATTCCCACAGACCTTCCATGTGGAAAACGTTTGCCTGCTTAAACGTAAAAAATGATAAGAAAGAGACACGTGGACCTAATGATGAAAGAAGAAAGCGAAAGCCCCATTACCCTATATACACCGTCATTAGAAGATCTTTGGTTTCGTCAGAAAATGATGACAGATGAAGAAACGATGTCATATAACCATGCATGGGGAGGTACAATTCCTTTCCCAAAAGAGACTTGGCATGGCTGGTATGATTTTTGGATTGTAAAGCATGAGAATAAACGTTATTACAGGTATTTAATGGATAGCAACGATACTTTTGTTGGAGAGATTGCCTATCATTACGACAGTGATCAAAATCTATTTATGGCAGATGTCATAGTTTATGCTCCCTTTAGAAAAAAGGGTTATGGCAGCATTGGGTTAAATCTTCTTTGTGACGCAGCTAAACAGAATGGTATTAAGCAGCTCTACGATGATATTGCCATAGACAATCCATCAGTCATGATGTTCCTAAAGAATGGATTTGTTGAAGAGTACAGAACGAGCGAAATCATCATGCTCAAAAAAGAGCTATAAAAGAGTTCCTCAACAAGACAGTTGTACTAATTTGAATGGTTGCACAAAAAATTAAATCTTTTATATATGCAGGTCAGATGTTCACTTACTACTTCAAGTAATGTTCTTTCAATTATCTACGCCTTTGTTGTTGCATAACAGCAAAGAAACGTGTAAAAAATACATTGCAATCAAGTACTCTTGAATGCAAGATAAGTATTACTCGAGTAAGGGGCTCGAGATACGGAGAGGAATGTATTATGAAGGCAACAGTTAATGAGGATTGCATCGGTTGCGGTCTCTGCGAGAGCACTGCTCCTGAGGTATTCGAGATCGGCGACGACGGTCTTGCTCACGCTATTGAGGAAGAGGTCCCTGAGGCTGCAGAGGACGCAGCACAGGAGGCTTGCGACGGCTGCCCAGTCACCGCTATTGAGCTTGACTAGTTTTTAGCTTAGCTTTTCTTTCTTAGTATGTAAGCCTGATGGGTTTCTCGCCTATCAGGCTTCTTTTTTGGGTACAGTATCAGCAAAACCTCAAATGATAGGAACGCATATGATTCTTGCATCACAATCCCCTAGGCGCCTTGAGCTTATGCAGTCTATGGGAATAGACCCACAGGTTATGCCTGCTGATATTGACGAAGCTCAAAAAGTTGACGAGAAACCCCTTGCACTGGTAAAGCGTCTGGCTCAAGAAAAAGCCATCGCAGTGTGCTATAAACTCATGGAGCAGCCTAACTTTGAGCAGCTCAACAACGAGATTGTCCTTGCGGCAGATACCATTGTCTGGACAGACGACGGTGAAGTTTTTGGAAAGCCAATAAATGTTGAAGATGCAAAATATATGCTTTCTAAGCTTTCTGGTCAAACTCACCATGTATCCACTGGTGTTGCTCTGCGCCGCTTTAAGGCCTTCAAGTCTCCTTCTCCTGACGGAGCTCCCTCTGTTGTTGCC
>CALGXY010000065.1:0-7178 GCA_937935155.1 uncultured Atopobium sp.
TGCTTTACCAGTGGATCGCCCTTCTCGCCAATATTGTATTTATGTATTCTCTGGCAAGAATGATACAAGCCCTGTTCATGGATTCTTTTGTCTTTGAAGAGCAGCTGGTATTTATTGCTCTGTGCCTCATTGCTATTGTGATTAGGTATTTCTGCAAACTTGCTCAGCATAAGACAAGTTTTTATGCAGCTAGAAGGGTTAAAAAGACTCTTCGCCAGAAGATCTATCAAAAGCTTTTGGAATTTGGTCCCTCTTACAAGAACTCGTATGCTACCAGCGAGATTGTTCAGCTTGCCGTAGAGGGCGTTGACCAGCTGGAAACGTATTTTGCGCAGTATCTGCCACAGTTCTTCTATGCTGTTTTGGCTCCGCTCACGCTTTTCCTTGTTTTGCTTCTTATTAGTCCGGTAGTTGGCATTGTTTTGCTGGTATTTGTTCCGCTTATCCCCATGACCATCGTTCTTATCCAGAAGTTTGCAAAGAAGCTTCTGTCTAAGTATTGGGGCCAGTATACGCAGCTTGGCGATACGTTTTTGGAGAATTTGCAGGGTCTGACCACGGCAAAAATCTACAAGGCTGACGATTTTAAACACAAGCAGATGAACGAGGAAGCCGAGCATTTTAGGCGTATTACCATGAAAGTTCTAACCATGCAGCTCAACTCCATTACCGTCATGGACGTGGTTGCGTTTGGTGGAAGCGCACTCGGCACAATTCTTGCAATTCAGCAGGTAAATGACCAGCTCCTCTTTATGTGGGAGGGCGTTTTTGTCATTTTGATTTCAGCTGAGTTCTTCTTACCTATGCGTCTTTTGGGCAGCTATTTTCACATTGCTATGAACGGTATGGCAGCGTCGGACAAGATTTTTGACCTGCTTGATATGCCTGTTCGAGAGCAGGGTACCAAGACCGTTCCAGCTTCTAGTGATGTCGCTTTGCGCAACGTTTCTTTCTCCTATGATGGCGAGAAACCCGTCTTGGTGAATGTTTCTTTTGGAATGCGCGCTAACTCTTTGAATGCCCTGGTAGGAGAGTCAGGCTGCGGTAAATCAACAATTGCAGCACTTCTGACCGGAAAACTCCGCTCGTATTCTGGCGATGTTCTGTTTGGAAATACCAGTTTGTCTGACATTTCTGACCATAATTTGCTTCAAAACGTTACGTATATTGGTCATCAGGCACATCTCTTTATGGGAAGTGTTCGCTCTAACCTTGCCATGGGTAATCCAAAGGCTACTGAAGAACAGCTCTGGCACGCCCTTGAACAGGTCAATCTTGCTGAGTTTGTAAAGTCTTTGGGTGGACTTGACGCGCCAGTTGCCGAGAAGGGCTCCAACTTGTCTGGTGGTCAGCGTCAGAGATTAGCACTGGCCAGAGCCCTGCTTCACAATAGCCAGATGTACATCTTTGATGAAGCTACTTCAAACATTGATGTTGAGAGTGAAGACGTTATTATGCAGCAGGTTCACCAGCTTGCTCAGACAAAGATGGTGCTGGTAATTTCTCACCGCTTAGTAAACGTTAAAAATGCTGATCAGATTGTTGTTATGCAGCATGGTCGCGTTGTTGGAAGTGGAACGCACCAAGAGTTGCTTGCAACAAATGACGAGTACAAACGAATGACGCGGGCCCAGACCGAGCTTGAGAATTATGTGAAAGGAGTTGAGGCGTAATGAAAACAGAAGTTAAGAACAGCGCCACAACTGCACGTACTTCTCGCCGTAGTGCGCTCACTATTATGCTGAGACTGGTGGGGCTGGTGCGTCCGCTGGCTGGCTTTATGATACTTGCAATCTTGATGGGTGTTTTGGGCAACCTTGCCGCCACGTTCATTAGCATTTTTGGTGCATATGCGCTGCTCAGCGCCATGGGCTTTGCTTCATCTTCTCCCATGGTGCTGCTCTTTGGAGGCATGCTTTTGTTTGCCCTGGTCCGCGGTCTGCTGCGCTATGCCGAGCAGGAATGCAACCACTTTATTGCGTTTAAGCTGCTTGCACTTATTAGAGACCGCGTATTTACGGCGCTTAGAAAGCTTGCTCCAGCAAAGCTTGAGGTCAAGAATAAAGGCAACTTGATGAGCGTTATTACCTCTGACATTGAGCTACTTGAGGTTTTCTACGCGCATACTATCTCGCCTATTTGCATTGCGGCTGTGTTCTGCATTGTTATGGTGTGGTTTATTGCAAGTACTAGCAACTGGATTTTAGGCGTTATTGCACTTGTCTCTTACCTGGTGGTTGGCGTGGCTATTCCGCTTGCTATGTCTAAACGTTCCGAGCAGGACTCTGCTGAGGCAAGAGATCTTGCTGGTAAGCTCTCGACGGTTACCCTTGATAACCTGCGTGGACTTGACGAGATTCTGCAATATAACACTGGCGCACAGATGATTGAGGAAACAAGTCAACTAGCTGACCAGTTAAGTGACAGACAACAGGCAGTTAAGAAGGCATTTGGTGTCAATGATGCCGTTACGTCAACGGTTATTTTGCTCTCCGGCCTTGTTATGTTCTTTAGTTCGTTCTACCTGGCCTATAACCAGCAGATTTTTATGACCGATGCTTTTATTGTCACTATTGCATTGATGAGCTCGTTTGGCCCTGTTGTGGCTTTGGCAGCACTTGGTACAACGCTGACCAGTACTTTTGCTGCAGGCAATCGCGTTTTGGATATTTTGGACGAGAAACCCCTGGTTGAAGACGTAGAGGGTCAAAAAGACATCTCCTATGAGGGTGTTCGCGTTTCTCAGCTTTCGTTCGCGTACGATGATGAACAGATTTTGGACAACATCTCCGTTGATGTTCCTACCGATAAGATTGTGGGAATTGTAGGAAAGAGCGGCTCAGGTAAGTCTACGTTGCTTAAACTCTTGATGCGTTTCTGGCCAGCAACACCTGGTGCTATTGAGATTTCTGGAACTCCTTTGGAGCAGATTAATACCTCTAACCTGCGAGATCTTGAGAGCTATATGACGCAGGATACCCATCTGTATCACGATTCCATCAAGAACAATCTGCGCATTGCAAAGCTCGACGCAACAGATGAAGAGATTATTGTGGCATGCAAGAAGGCTTCAATTCACGAATATATCTCCACGCTGCCTCAGGGCTACGACACACCTGTTGCAGAGCTTGGTGACTCACTTTCTGGTGGAGAACGCCAGCGTATTGGCCTTGCTCGTGCGTTTCTGCATGACGCTCCACTTATGCTGCTCGATGAACCAACCAGTAACCTGGACAGCCTAAATGAGGCTATTATCTTGCGCTCACTTGATAAAGAGACCGAGCATAAATCCGTGGTTCTTGTCTCTCACAGGGCTTCTACCATGGGAATTGCAGATGATGTTTACACCGTTGATGGGGGACGTGTGAGCTAATGACGCCTGAAGAAATTGCGCAGAAACGTCAAAAAGAAAAAGATCTTATTTCGCTCATGATTCGTTTTTATTGCGAGAAGTACCATCGCATCAAAGCCCACGAACCTCTGTGCGACGAGTGCGCTGAGCTTGAGAAGTATGCGCATACGCGTGTGGACCGCTGTCCTCATATTGAGACAAAGACGTTTTGCTCAAAATGCAAATCGCATTGCTATAGCAAAGAGATGCGCGCTCGCGTTAAAGAGGTCATGAAATCCACAGGACCTCGACTGCTCCTACACCATCCAATTCTTGTAATCAAGCACGCGCTTCAGTAACGCAGTCCTAGTTGGCCTTGTACACCTTTGACATCTGCGATTTTCTCGCCATTTCACGGTCTTCTCGCCAAAAGTGAGAAGACCGCATTTTTTTGAATCTTTTTCATTTGAAACATAACTGTTAACTCTGAGAATTACGTATTTTTGTCGCGGCGTGCTAGGTTTACAGTGACCTCTCGCTTTACAGAAGGAGGCACTGCGTTGATTAAATCTAAGAAAGCGTCATTTATTTTTAAGCTATTTATTGCTGTGATTGGCACCTTTGTACTGTGTGATTCTGCGGGCGTCTTCCGAATGAACTTCCGCGTTTCTTTCTTGTATTACTTCACCAACATCTCTAACCTGCTGCTTGTTGCCTATTATTGGGGTGCGCTGTTCCAGGCTTACAAGCATCCCGAGACCGCTCAGAAGCCATGGATGCCAACGGTCAAACACACGCTTATGCTGGGCATTACCGTAACTGGCCTGGTAGCTTACTTCCTGCTTGACCATGGTGAGGTCTTTGTCAACGGCGTCTTTAAGTTCAACAATTTTATTCTGCATGATGTGATTCCTATCTGCGCCGTTTTGGACTGGCTGCTCTTTGACGAGAAACCAACCATGAGCTTTAAAGAGCCTCTGATCTGGCCTTTGTATCCGCTCACGTATTTTGCGTACATCATTGTCTTGGTTTTGGGCTTTGGCGTGCAGATTAAAGAGAAGTCTCGCTGGCCTTATGGATTTATGGACTTTGACAAGCTAGGAGTCCCAACAGTTGCTTTGACCATTGTGATCCTGATTGTTGTCTTTGTTGCCCTGGGCTACCTCTACGTCGTCATTGACAAAAAACTTGGCGAGAAGATCAAGAAGGCTGAGAACTAAACGGACTGCATAGTCAAAGCGAGGTTAAAACCTTAAGCGATTGCACAGCGCTCGGCACTTGTGAACTGACTCCCATTTCTTTGACACGAGAAATGGGAGTCAGTTCAAAACACACCTAAGTCGGATAATCTGTCAAAAAGACGTATACATGACGCTGAAAATAGCTAAAACGTGCAGATTATCTTCATTTGATGTGTAATATGGCCGCAATTGTGCAGATTATCTGACATAGGTGTGTTCCGTAGATACAGAATTTATCGATAGTTAAATTTCTTATATAAGTCTATTCATGTTTAAGCATATTAGATGAAGTTTATGCATAGATATGCATATCAGGTAGTGTGACCGCCTAGCTGCCTGGCTATCTTGATTAAGAACATGTCGATTCTTTAGCAGAACCTACCAAAGCTGCGCTATTTTGTGCGCTAGGCCTAAAAGCCGGCGCTAACACACTGCAGAATCATAATCACCCGCATATGAACTGCCCCTCATTTCTTATGTCCAAGAAATGGGAGGCAGTTCAGACCAAGGTCCTTTTAAATCTTACGTTAAAGCCAAGCCGGCAGTGAAGATAGACGATCAAATGCCGCTACATCGGTTTTCTCGCCAAATGCGATGCAATCTAGCAGACACCCTGCGCCATCATTGCGTTTGCAACCTTGAGGAAGCCAGCGATGTTTGCGCCAAAGACCAGGTTGCCGGGGTGGCCATACGTTGCTGCAGCCTCTGAAGCAGCAGTGTAGATGCTCTCCATGATTCCCTGCAACTTGGAGTCTACCTCCTCAAACGTCCAGGAAAGGTGCTCGGCGTTCTGGGACATCTCAAGACCGGAAACAGCTACGCCACCTGCGTTTGCAGCCTTTCCAGGTGCGAAAAAGACGCCGTTTTCGATGAGGTAATTGGTTGCCTCGAGGGTGGTTGGCATGTTAGCACCCTCAACGACGTACTTGGTGCCGTTAGCAACAAGTTTCTGCACGTCAGCAAGCTCGAGCTCGTTCTGAGTTGCGCATGGCATGGCGATGTCACACTTCTGGCTCCAAGGACGCTCGCCTGGAAAGAAAGTAGCGGAAGGACGTGCGTCGGCGTACTCCTTGATGCGGGCGCGACGAACCTCCTTGACGTCTTTCAGCAGCTCAACGTCAATACCCTCAGGGTCATAAACATAACCTGAGGAGTCAGATACGGTCACCACGGTTGCTCCCAGCTGCTGTGCCTTCTGGGCAGCGTAGGTAGCAACGTTTCCGGAGCCGGAGATGCAGACCGTTTTACCTGCGAGTGAATCGTTCTTCTCGGCAAGCATGTGAGTGAGGAAGTAAACCGCGCCGTAGCCAGTCGCCTCGGTGCGAGCAAGGGAGCCGCCGAAGGAGAGGCCTTTGCCGGTCAGGACGCCGGTCCACTCATTGCGAAGGCGCTTGTACTGGCCAAACATGTAGCCAATCTCGCGCGCGCCAGTGCCAATGTCACCAGCTGGCACGTCGGTGTTTGGACCAATGTGGCGAGCAAGCTCAGTCATAAAGGACTGGCAAAACGCCATAATCTCGCGGTCAGACTTGCCCTTTGGATCGAAGTCAGAGCCGCCTTTGCCGCCGCCCATTGGAAGCGTGGTCAGAGAGTTCTTGAAGATTTGCTCAAAGCCGAGGAACTTCAGGATAGAAAGGTTAACTGTTGGGTGGAGACGAAGGCCGCCCTTGTAAGGTCCAATTGCGGAGTTGAACTCGATGCGGTATCCGCGATTGACCTGGACGTTGCCGGCGTCATCAATCCATGGGACACGGAACATAACAATGCGCTCAGGCTCAACAAGACGCTCAAGCAAAGCGGCTTTCTCGAACTCTGGATGTGCGTCAAGCGCAGGCTGGATGGTAGTTAGGACTTCTTTTGCAGCCTGGATAAACTCAGGCTGATCTGCGTAACGCTCTTCAAGCTGTGCGATTACCTTAGATGAATAACTCATGAAACCCCTTTCGAAGTGGTTACGAATAGCATAGTCATCCAATGTTTCGATTACATAACAAAATAGAAAAATCTGAGAGACAAAAATTAGTTCAAAAAGATTGCAATTTATTCTTGCTCTTGGGCGATTTGTCACCTATACTTTTCTCTCGGCTCGGGGTGTAGCGCAGCTTGGTAGCGCAACTGCTTTGGGAGCAGTGGGTCGCTGGTTCGAATCCAGTCACCCCGACCATTTTTTCTTTTTGCTTTACCCTTGCGGCGGTAGTTCAATTGGTAGAGCATCAGCCTTCCAAGCTGACTGTTGCGGGTTCGAGTCCCGTCCGCCGCTCCATAAAATTTCCTATTTTAAATTATCCCCTGTTCAAGGCATAATTCTGAATATTTATCCCGCCTCTTGTTTCTTCATGAGTGCTGGTGTTTTTTAGACGAGTTAGCGATTTTTCCACGGCTATCTCTGTTTTCACAGACATCTTATTGGCAATTTTCTTCTTTACTTGTCATGATCAACTTTTGATTTATTAAATTGAATATTCATGCAATTAAATTCATTTCCATGCATACGTAATTTTAAGGCTCAAAATTATGTGCCGAAAAAGGTAAAAAACCCGTTTAGTTGGGGATGAAAATTGAAAATTAGACGTTTTATCTCCAACTAAGACGATTTTTTACCGCCT
>CALGXY010000066.1:0-10302 GCA_937935155.1 uncultured Atopobium sp.
ACGAGAAAACCACAGCTCAGCTCAATCGCGCAAAAGAGCACTTTGAGCAAATGTTTGGAAAAGCTGACCGCTATCTTGCGGTACACGCGCCTGGTCGCTCCGAGATTGCAGGAAACCACACAGATCACGAGGGCGGTCATGTCATCGCTGGTGCCCTGGATGTTGCTATTGATGCAATTTGCGCCCCTAACAGCCTGGGCGTTATTCGTGTAGCCAGCGTGGGATATGATCCTTTTGAGGTTGACTACACAAATCTAGAGCCCACCGAAGCTGAGTATCTGAGCACTAAGGCTATTGTTCGTGGTATGGCAGCAAACCTGGTCAAACTTGGTTTTGAGCCATCCGGCTTTGACATGGCAGTAGTTAGCAATGTCCCTGGTGGTGGCGGACTTTCTTCCTCTGCTGCGTTTGAGGCTGCAGCCGGCCGTGCAATGGAAGCCCTCTGGGAAGGTGGCAGCGAGATTTCTGCTGTTAAACTTGCCCAGATGAGCCAAAATACAGAGAACGTTTACTTTGGTAAGCCATGCGGTCTTATGGACCAGCTGGCTGTTTGCCTTGGCGGCCTTGCCTTTATGAACTTTGAAGATCCCGCAGAGCCCAAGGCAGAAAAGCTAGACCTCAACTTTGAGGATTACGGCTATGCTCTCTGCCTTGTTGATGTTGGCTGTGATCACGTTGCCTTCACCGATGAGTATGCCGCTGTACCTGTTGAGATGCAGAAAGTTGCCGCGGCCTTTGGCAAGACTCGCCTTTCTGAGGTTCCCGTTGAAGACTTCCAAGCTCGTGTCAATGAGCTGCGAGAAGATCTTGGAGACCGCGCTCTTCTCCGCGCTATTCACTATTGGTACGAGAATGACCTGGTAGACAAGAGATGGGCAGATCTTCAAAACTCTGATATTGAGTCCTTTATTGCACTCACCAACGCTTCCGGCGCAAGTTCCGGTATGTACCTGCAGAACGTTTCTACTTCTGGCTCATATCAGCCAGCTATGCTTGCCCTCGGTTTGGCCGAGAGCATCTTAAAAGGTTCTGGCGCCGTTCGCATTCACGGTGGCGGTTTTGGTGGCTCTATCCAGTGCTTTGTTCCTCTCGCCCTAGTCGAGACCTTCATTGCACAGATGAACCAGTGGTTTGGCGAAGGTGCTTGCCGCCACTACGCCATCTCTGACCAGGGAGCTTGTGCACAATGGCTATAGCAGATAACGAAAGCGCACTGTGCATTCAGCAGATTGTTGCGTATGCATGCGAGCGCGGACTTATTCAAACTGAGGATCTGACCTGGTGCTATAACGCTCTGCTGGATATGCTCTCGTACGAAGGTCCAGCTCCCGTTAAGTCTTGGGAGAAGATTAACCTGACGGCGTTTAATCTTGATCAGACGCTGGCCGAGCTTGCTCGTCTAGCTGTTTCTCATGGACTTGTCGAGAACACCCAGAGTGGCGAGGACTCTTTTGCCATGCGTGTTATGGGCCTTCTGCTGCCAAAGCCTTCCGAGGTCGCACGCCATTTCAACGAGTTGTACGCTTCTGAGGGACCTCGCGCTGCAACTGACTGGTTCTACACACTCTGCTGTGATGCTGGCTACGTCAGAAGAAGCGCCATTGCCAGAAACATTACCTGGACTACGCCAACTACCTGGGGAGACCTTGAGATCACCATCAACCTCTCCAAGCCAGAAAAAGACCCTCGCGAGATTGCCGCAGCTAAAACGGCTCAAAACACTTCTGGCGAGAAGTACCCCGCATGCCAACTCTGCCTGGATAACGAGGGCTACTCCGGACGCGGCGCTTCGTCTGGCGCGGGTGCTCATCCTGCTAGGCAAAACCTGCGCATCATCCCCATTGAACTCAATCAGCATCGTTGGGGATTCCAGTACAGTCCGTATGCGTATTTCAACGAGCACTGCATTGCCATGAACTCGGATCACATTCCTATGCACATTGATCACGAGGCGCTTGTCAACCTCTTTGACTTTGTGGACAGGTTCCCCCACTACTTCATTGGTTCAAACGCTGACCTGCCCATTGTGGGTGGATCGATCCTCTCGCACGATCACTACCAGGGCGGATGTTACGAGTTCCCTATGATGCGCGCGGAAGTTGCGGAAGAGTTTGAACTCAGGCAGTTCCCCGAGGTAGCGGGCGCGATCCTCAAGTGGCCGCTCTCTGTTCTCCGCCTCTCCTCCACCAGTCGAGAAGAAGCGCTCAAAGCAGCGGAATTTATCATCACTGCATGGCGCTCCTATACCGACGAGTCCGTCTCTGTTTATGCAGAAACTAACGGCGAGCCCCACAACACGGTTACCCCTGTTGTTCGCAAGCTGGAAGATGGCATCTACGAGGTCTTCCTTGCATTGCGCTGCAACATTACCAGCGAAAAACATCCGCTTGGCATCTTCCATCCACATGCCGAGTATCACCACATCAAGAAAGAGAATATCGGCCTCATCGAGGTTATGGGCCTTGCCGTACTTCCTCCTCGCCTTGTGCCAGAACTCAACAAAGTTCAGTCAGTTATGGAGCAGTGCCTGGCAAATGACAAGAAAGCCAATGCCGTCTACGGTCAGTTGACCACGGACTCTACTACAATCTCCCACGCCGACTGGGCGCGCCAGATTTACGCCAAGTTGCTTGAACAGGGTGACGGATCCAGCAAGGGCAACGCTTCCCTCTCGTCCGAACAGCTCAAAAAGTATATCTATGACGAGGTTGGTATTGTCTTCTCGCACGTCCTTGAAGACGCCGGTGTATTCAAATGGGACGAAGAAGGACGAGCCGCGCAACATCGCTTCCTTGAGAGTCTGTAGTTACTGCTATCCGAAGGTTCACACGCAGCTTACAACGAACCGCACGTCACAATCGCATAAATCACCCAGCAAGAGGGCCGAGAAGATCGGTCCTCTTGTTTTTTACCGCCAAACCAGCAGCCTGCGACAGTTAAAAAACGTATAAGCACCGTAGAGACGGATATTCTGTTGGATGTGGAATCTGGTTAACTCTTCTAGCACACCTATGTCGGATAATCTGTCGGAAATAGCTCCGTTCAATGCTCTGACCACACCTATAACTGATAATCTGCATGTATCGAGAAACCCAAGCACACCAAAGTCAAATAATCTGTCGATAGTTAACATATTTTCTGTCATAGGTGTGTTATTTCTCTCTAAAACTGCAGAATATCAGCCTTAGGTGTGCTTTTCTCGCCAATTTTTGCAGATTATCTGTCATAGGTGTGGTGCGAAAATCATAAAAGGACATATGTCCGAAGAGATACCTTAGTTTACCAGCTGCTTTGTAATTTTCCCGTAAAGTCGCTTTTCCTTAACATGCAAGCGCTGTCTTTCGCCAAAAAAAAGAGGCGTCTACGTAAGTAGACGCCTCGAAACTTGCACGTAGTAGTGGACTACTTCTTCTGGACGTACTTCAAGCAGTCAAGGGTAACTGCAGTCAGGATAATGACGCCCGAGAAGACAAACTGAAGGTTGGTGTCGATACCAAGAATGGTCAGTGCGTAAGTCAGTGCGGTGAAGATAAGAACACCCACGGTAACGCCGGAGATCTTACCAATACCACCGGTGAACGAAACGCCACCAACAACGCAGGCTGCGATTGCGTCCATGTCCCAACCCTGTCCGTAAGCTGCAGAGCCAGAGCCGACCATACGCATGCACTCAAGCCATGAACCAAATCCATAGAGGATACCAGCCATAACAAAGGCGCCAACCATAACTCTAAAGACTGAAATACCAGAAACAGCTGCTGCCTCAGGGTTTCCACCTACAGCGTAGAGGTTCTTGCCAAAGGTTGTCTTGTTCCAGATGAACCAAACAATGGCGATAGCTGCGATTGCCCACAAAATGATGGATGGGAATTTACCAATTCGTGGAATAACCATGTCTGGAATGGATGGCTCGATAGCGCCAAACGAAACACCCTTTGTTGCATAGGTAACAATACCAAAGATGATCAGCATGTTAGCCATGGTCGAGATGAATGGGTGCATCTTAAACTTAGCGGTAAAGAAGCCAGCGATACTGGTAAAGCAGGTGCACAGGACAATACAGGTAACCAGAGCCATGATGATTCTGACAGGAATTGGAACACCAGTAAAATCAAAAGTGATTCCAAAGACCTGGCCAGTATTGATGCCCTGGTGCATGATGATGGTTGAAGCAGTCATGCCCATACCAACCATACGACCAATAGACAGGTCAGTACCAGTAAGCAGAATCAATCCAGCTACACCAAGAGCCAGGAACATTCGAGGCGATGCCTGCTGAAGGATGTTGATGACGTTGGAGTATGTCAGAAGCTGAGTGCCCTTGACTGCTGGGGTAATGATACAAAGGGCAATAAATACCAGGAGAATAACAATGTACAGACCGTTCTGAAGCAAGAATGAACGGGTGTTGAAGGTGTACTTGTAGTTCTCCCACTTCTGAGCCTGAGACTCCAGTGGAGTAAACTTAGACATCCTGAGAAGGTCGATGAGGTGATACTCATGACTGAACGCATTATGAGCGCGGTCTTTGATGCGCTGAAGATCCTTCTGATAGTTGACCTTAGCATCAAACTGACGGTTCTTATAGACGTACTTCTCGTCCTTGATTTCCTGAGCATCAGAAGTCTTGCTGACAGCCTCTTCGTGCTCCTTCTTGAGGCGCTCAAGAGCAGCAGCGTAATTCTGCTTAGCCTGCTCCTTCTCTACGGCACAGCTTGCCTTAACTGGCTCAAGATACTCGCTCTTGTAGTGCTCCTTGAGATAAGCCTCGGCCTCTGCAATAAGCTTGGAGACCTGAGCACTGTTCTCGGACTCAACCTTCTTTGCAAGCTCCAGCTCAGCCTTGTAGCCCTCAATAAGCGTGTTGCGCTCTTCAGCAGAGATAGATTTATCGCGCTTTGTTGATTCAATAGCGCTCAGTGTTGAAATTACTTTGTTGGTACCATTTGCGCGAAGCTCATCAATCTGAGCCTGAATGGAACCAATCTTCTGATCAATAGGCTTTAGCAGCTCTTTTTCCTGCTCGGCCGTCAGAACAGATCCACCTGTTTTTGGCATTTGTATCATCCTCTCCTACAGGTACTTTGCGCTGAGGCGCAGGAGTTCTTCTTGATTTGTCTCGTTGGTATTTACGATGCCCGAGAGTCTGCCGTTGGACATAACGCCAATACGGTTGGTAATTCCCAAAATCTCTGGCATCTCCGAAGAGACTACGATAATAGTGGTACCGCTCTTAGCCATATCAATAATGAGCTGGTAGATCTCATATTTAGCACCAACATCAATACCACGAGTAGGCTCGTCCATCAGGAAAACCTGAGGATAGCGCTCGAGCCACTTACCAAAAATGACCTTCTGCTGATTGCCACCAGAAAGACTTGAAATCAAGTCTGATGGACCTTGAGCCTTGGTATTCATAACCTTGAGCTCGTTGACGGTAGCCTTAGTCATCTTAGGATCAGAAAGGATTGGACCAGACTTGTACTGGTTCAAGTTTGCAATGGTTGTGTTAAACGTCAGGTCGCCCTTAAGGAATAGGCCGTTTGCTTTACGCTCCTCGGTAATCATGGCAAAGCCGTGATCCATTGCCTCTGCGGCTGTCGAGAAGTTCATAAGGTGCCCGTTGACATAGACACGACCTGCAGCTCTGGTTCTTACACCAAAGATTGTCTCAAGAAGCTCTGTTCTACCAGCGCCGACAAGACCATACAGACCAAAGATCTCGCCCTTCCTTACGTCAAAAGTGACGTCTTGAAGGTATGGCTCGTATTTAGTTGAAAGGTGCTGAATAGAAAGATACGTCTTACCAGGTGTATTAGTAACATCTGGGAAGCGATTTTCAAGTGAGCGGCCAACCATTGCAGAGATAAGTTCATTCATGTTGGTCTCATCAGAGCGCTTGGTCATAACAAGCTTACCGTCACGAAGAACTGAAATGTCGTCGCAAATCTCAAAGATCTCATCCATCTTGTGAGAGATGTAGACCAGTGAAATTCCCTGCTCTTTGAGCATACGAATCATCTCAAAGAGTTTCTCGACCTCTTGAGTCATAAGCGAAGAAGTAGGCTCATCAAGAACAATAATCTTAGCGTTGTAAGAAATTGCCTTTGCAATCTCGCACATCTGACGCTGAGATACTGACATGTTCTTCATAGGCTGAGTTAGATCAACCGTCATGCCCAGACGCCTAAAGAGCTCGTTTGCTTCTTTTTTCATGCGTCCCTCGTCGACAACACCCATTGCATTAACGGGATAACGACCAAGGAACAAGTTATCTACAACATTTCTATCAAGGCACTGGTTAAGCTCCTGGTGAACCATTGCGACGCCATTCTCAAGTGCGTCTTTTGGTCCAGAGAAATTAACCTCTTTGCCGTCAAGAAATATCTTGCCTTCATCTTTTTGATACGTACCAAACAGGCACTTCATCATGGTAGATTTGCCTGCGCCGTTCTCTCCCATAAGACCCATAACGGTTCCACGGCGTACGTTCATTGAAATGTGATCCAGAACGCGGTTACGTCCAAAGGACTTGCTCATTCCATCAATTGTTAGAACGATATCGTTTTCTGTATCTGCCATGTAATCACCCCTTATCTCGCTAAGTTATTGCGCTTATTCGCGAGAACACCGGAGGAGAGCAGGTGTCTCCCCTCCGGTATTGTTTCGTGCTATCGACTACTTAATTACTTAAGCAGCTGGGTATAGGAAGAACCGTTGTCGGTCTTAACCATGTTGAATGCAAATGCATCGTACTCGTCAGGGTTGCCAAGACGGTTGGTAATGTTGGACTCAGTCTGGCCGTCGCCTGCGATGAACTCAACGTTGAGGTTGAGCAGTGGAGCATACTTCTTGAGCAGTGGTACATAGGTTGAACCAAGGAAGTTGTCGCCAGAGTTGTAGGTGTTGAGCCAAACCTTCTTCTCTGGGTGCTTGTCTGCGCTCAGCTGCTTAGAAGCCTCTGGATAAGTAGTGGTTGCGTCAAGGTTGTCCTTGTAGTTCTCAGCGGTAACTGCAAGGTTGAGAGCGTAGTAAGAACGCTGCTCTGCAACATACTTGTAGTCCTTGGAGTCAATCTTGTTGCCAGCATCGTCTGCGGACTCAATGCCGGTATTGATGTCAGCGCCGTCAAGAGCGTTGCGGAGCAGACGGAGAGTCAGATAAGCCTGAACATCTGGGTGCTGGGAAATGGTGCCTGCATAGCCGTCAGCAATAGCTGCAACAGCGTCAGAGTTAGCGTCGTAACCAAAGGTTGGGACCTTCTGAGCCTTTGACCATGCGTTGAAGATGGACATGCCCATACCGTCGTTGTTGGAAACAACAACATCAATCTGATCACCGAAGGAAGAAGACCAAGCAGCAATTGCGTTACCAGCGGTTGCAGCATCCCATGTTGCACCAGCGGTGTTCTTCATCTCCTGAGAAGCAAGCTCACGGATGGTGTAGGACTTGCCGCCGACCTCAAGCTTGCCGTCCTGGACAACAGAAGCGGAGCCGTCAGTGTTGGTACCTACTGGATCAGAAATAATCTTGCCGTCCTTCTCAATGCCAGTACCAAGTGCCTTACGGACACCACGAGTACGAGCGATAGAGTCGTTGTGACCGATGTCACCAATTGCAAGAACGTAACCAATGATGCCATCCTTGTTACGATCAAGCTCAGCTGCGTGAGCCTTGATGTAATCAAGAACCATCTGGCCCTGGAGCTCTGCACCCTGAACTGCGTCAAAGCCGACGTAATATGTGTCCTTGTTGAAGTTAAGGGTGTTGGTGTCAAGCTCACCGGTTGAGCTGTTAGAAGGCTGACGGTTGAAGAAGACAACAGGCTTATCCTTGTTCTCTACCTTTGCATCTTTAGCGCCTTCCTCTTTTTTCTCGCTAGGAGCGCAAGCTGCAAGAACGCTAGATCCACCAACGCTAAGAACGCCTAGACCACAGAACTTTAGAAAACTGCGACGAGACACATCCATAGTAGTGACCTTTCTCATTTGTTATGCCTTTTGCATAACACTGACCTTAATGAGTACGTTAACAAATCTCATCACAGCTCTTTGTGAGATGTCGCTCAACGGTTGTAGAAATACCGTAAGCGTTATGTTTTGTACCTTTTACGGTATCAATTTTGAAGTTTTTGAGGATAAATAAAGAAAAACCGGTCAAATGACCAAATTGGCGAGAAATTCATCGACTTTGAACCTGTGAATAAAAATCTGCCTAATACAAGAAAAGCGGACCAGTTCTCTAAACAAAAAAAGACCAGGCAATGCCTGGTCTTGAAAATTCTGGCTCCCCGAGCAGGATTTGAACCTGCGACACGCTGATTAACAGTCAGCTGCGCTACCGCTGCGCCATCGGGGAATATGTGTGCTTCTCAGCGGTGTTTAAGTATAGAGAGACATTCCAAACCATGCAAGCATTTTTTAGAAAAAATTTAGTCAAATTCTTCTTGCACAATCTCCCACACAACTAAACCAAGAAGCTACTCCTCCATATAGTCCTTAAGACGGCCGGACCTAGAAGGATGACGAAGCTTTGCCAAGGTCTTGGACTCAATCTGGCGAATACGCTCACGCGTAACTCCAAACTCCTTGCCCACCTCTTCAAGCGTGCGAGGGTGGCCATCCTCAAGACCAAAGCGGAACTTAATAACCTTACGCTCACGATCAGCAAGGCCGTCAAGAACCTGCTCAAGCTGCTCACGAAGCATTGAATCAGAAGCTGCATCTGGTGGAGCAACAGCTGAAGAGTCCTCAATAAAGTCTCCAAGCTGTGAATCTTCTTCTTCACCAATAGGCGTCTCAAGAGAGACAGGCTCCTGGCTAATCTTCTGAATCTCGCGAACGCGATCAGGAGACATGCCCATTTCTGCGCCAATCTCTTCTGGGGTAGGATCTCTACCAAGATCTTGCAGAAGCTGACGCTGAACACGGATGAGCTTGTTGATAGTCTCCACCATATGGACAGGAATACGAATGGTACGTGCCTGGTCTGCAATAGCGCGAGTAATTGCCTGACGGATCCACCAGGTAGCATACGTTGAGAACTTAAAGCCCTTGGTGTAATCGAACTTCTCGACAGCGCGAATAAGGCCTAGGTTACCTTCCTGGATAAGGTCAAGGAACAGCATACCGCGGCCAACATAGCGCTTTGCAATTGAGACAACAAGACGAAGGTTTGCAGAAATAAGCTGCTGCTTAGCATCAAGTCCTACAGACTCAATACGCATAAGGCGGCGCTGCTCTGCGCGGTTAAGCTCGATGAGACCATCCTCAAAATCCTCCAGCTTCTGAGAAGCTGCAGTACCTGCCTCAATCTTCATAGCAAGGTGAACCTCTTCTGATGCAGTCAGCAGGTCAACCTTACCAATCTCTTTAAGATACATGCGGACAGGATCGCCGGTAAGCATAACCGTAGTGGTGTCTGAGCGGCGAGCACGAGCGCGAGAAGAACGTTTTGGCTTGGAGACTTTTGCCTTAGAAACAGAGCGGAGAGCCTCCTTGACCTCACGCGCCTCATTTACGGCATCAAAATCTTCATCATCTTCATCTTCAAAATCGGATGAATCGTCCAAGTCATCATCGGATGAAAAATCGTCATCTGCGGCGTCATCTTCAATGGCGAAAGAAACGGTTGCTTCAGATGCGGTAGTAATCTCAACACCTTTAACGCGCAGCGAATCATACAGGTCAGAAAGCTCATCATCGTTGACATCAACGTCACGAATGGCAACCTGAATATCGTCTTCGCTGATACTACCGTTAGACTTTGAAGAACTTACCAGATCATCAACAATTTTAGTAAGCTCATCTGAGAGTTTGACCTCGTCATTTGCCTTTTTTGCAGCCACAAATATCCTTTCGATAGATTAGCGCAAATCTTTATACCCAAAAGTTTCTCTACCTAATCAAACTACTCATTTTAATTTATAAAAAATTAGATGAGTAGCATCCTCATAAAATGAGTATTTTTATTGCCCTGAAGTAAGCCTCTTACCTAACTCCAGCGCTCGTGTCTGAAGTGCTTGTGCGGCGGCAAGCTGCTCTTCTGCTAGAGCTCCGTCAGAAGACTCCCCTGCATAAGAACTGGAGCGTAAATTAGAACGAATTTCTCGCAATTTGCGCTGCACTGAGTAATAGTCAACGGTATCAACAATAAACTCAAGCGAGCGACGCGTATCGGAGTTGCCCTCAGATATCACGCGACCAGAAGAAAGAATAGCTGCCGCATTTGGCTCAACAGCTGCAGCTGCAGCAACTACCTGCGCTGGTGTAGCGCCCTCTGGAGTAGCAAGCATTACCCATG